>JBCDKE010000013.1:0-52004 GCA_038747015.1 Pseudomonadota bacterium | reverse complement strand
TCCTCGCCGTTCAACCTGACCTTTGTCGTGAGCAACCGCAGTGGTCGGGACAAATTCGTGAATATCCTGATCGAGGGCGTGAACATGCTCGCCACGGAACGGGTGGAAATCACGGCACTCCTGGATCGCAACCGCGGCAACGTGAACGGGCTGATCAACGATCTGCAGCGCGCGGGCTAGCGCGCTGTCGGGGCTTAGCCACCCCCGAGGATATTGCGCAGAACGTTGAGGATCAGCCCCTCGACATCATTTCCACCGCTATTTTGCCTGCGTGCCTGAGCCACCGGCTGTCGGGGACGGTCGATCTCTCGTGCCATGGGCAGGGGGGCTGGGGGAACCGGACCGTGGACGCGGGTCATGGTCTCGCGCCAGATGTCCGCGGGGAGCCCCGAGCCGGTGACGCCGGTGAGGGGGCGGTTATCGTCATAACCCATCCAGACGCCTGTGACGTAGTCCGCCGTGAAGCCGATGAACCATGCGTCACGCGCGGCCTGGGTCGTGCCGGTTTTGCCGGCGATCTCGAAACCGTCGATTTGGGCACGGCGGCCCGAGCCGGATTCCACGACTTCGTGCATCATGTACATGAGCTTGGCTGCGGCCTCCTCGCCGATGACGCGTTCGCCGATGCCGCCACCGGTACCCATAAGCGGGGCGTCGTCACCCTGCAGGCGCAGTTCCACGAGGCCGTAGGGCGTCACCGAAGAGCCGCCATTTAGGATGCCCGCATAGGCCCCTGACATCTCGAGCAGCGTGCTTTCCGATGCCCCCAGCGCCATAGCTGGTCCCGGCGCTAATTCGGACTGAATGCCGAAATCCTCGGCGACCTTGCGCACCAGATCGCGGCCCAAGTCCTCGGATATCTGCACGGCGGGCACGTTGAGCGAGCGGGCGAGCGCCTCGGTCAGTGTCACGCGGCCAAAATACTCGCCGTTATAGTTTTTGGGTTCGTAACGGCCCGAGCCGGGCACGTTCATGGACCATGGTTCGTCGACCACGGTGTCGAAGGGTCCGTAGCCCAACTCCATCGCGGTGGCATAGACGAAGGCCTTGAAGGTCGATCCGGTTTGGCGATTGGCTTGCGTGGCGCGGTTGAACGCGCCGGTGACCCTGAGGTCGCGCCCGCCGACCATGGCGCGGACCGCGCCGTCGGCGCTCATTACCACGATGGCGGCCTCGGCCTCTGATCCCTCGCGGACCTTGGTGTCGAAAACTAGTGTCAGCGCCTCTTCGGCTGCATCCTGGATCCGTGGGTCGAGGGTGGTTTTGATCACGACATCTTCGGTCGTGGAACGGGTGAAGAAGTCTGGCCCCGTCGACATGACCCAATCGGCGAAATACCCGCCTTGGCGCGCGGCAGCGGCTTCGCTGAGCGTGGCCGGGTTATTTTGGGCATCGCGCGCCTGGGCGGCTGTCAAATAGCCCTGTTCCTCCATCAGACGCACAACAGTGGCGGCCCGGTCTTGGGACCGCTGGAGATTGTTTGTGGGCGCGTAACGCGTTGGAGCAACTAGCAGCCCTGCCAACATCGCGGCCTCTGCCGGTTCAGCCTGCGAGGATGGTTTGCCGAAATAGCGCTGGGTGGCGGCCTCGAAGCCTCGGGCGGTCGAGCCTAGGAAGGCGCGGTTCATATAGATCGTGAGGATCTCGTCTTTGGAGTATTTGATCTCCATCCCGAGGGAATAGATGGCCTCCTTGCCCTTGCGCCAAAGAGAGCCGCGGCGACAGTCGGCCTCGTAAGCGGCTTCGCTGCTCCAAGTTTCGGCGTCGTAAGGGACGCCGAGGCAGATCAGCTTGGCGGTTTGCTGGGTCAGAGTGGAGCCACCGTGGCCGGAAAGCGGACCGCGGCCTTCGCGGAGGTTGATGCGGACGGCAGAGGCGATGCCGCGTGGCGACAGGCCAAAATGGCGGTAGAAGCGTTTATCCTCGGTTGCGATGATCGCGTTTTTGATGTGCGGGCTCACGGAGTTGGCGGTGACGCGACCGCCGAACTGGTCGCCGCGCCAGGCGAAGACCTCGCCGTTGCGGTCGAGCATGGTCACTGATCCGCGTGCCCGTTGATCGACGAGTTCGTCCACCGGCGGCAGCGTCGCGGCGACATAAAGTGCGGCCAGGCCGATGAGCGTTCCCACAGCGGCGGTTGTGCGCCAGGTAATCGACCAGATGAGCCGTCCGACCCAGCGGACGAAGCGCACGGGCAACGAAGCACGTTTGACCTTGCGGCGAGCCGTGGTCTTGGCCCGCTTTTTCTTGGGGGTCGCGCGCTTTTTGGCAGGCGCCTTGGAATAGCGGCGGTCTGCGACCAGTGGCTTTTTTGGCCTTCTGGAGTTGCTCATTTCCCGGTGCCTCAGTGCTTTTGCGACATGCTCTTAAATCGGACGTCTGCGCGCCTTGTTTGAGTAGAGTACGTGATTTCGCCGGCCATGTAACGCCCGGAATGCTGCATGCGCGGCATTCCTAAACTGCACAATAAATAATCAATGATCAATTTTTGTGCAAATATTGAATCCATTTACCTTGAATCCCCCTAGGGAAACCGGGCCGCTGCCTTGATACTAGGCGCAATCCCTCTCCCTCTTGCCCACGCGCCCGCCGCTAAATGTGCTGCGGCGGTGGGAACGACCCACGCAATATGGAAGGGGACAAGACGTGAAACTCATCATAGCAGCTATCAAGCCGTTCAAGCTCGAAGAGGTGCGTGAAGCACTCACCGGGCTGGGTGTTCGCGGCATGATGGTGACCGAAATCAAGGGCTTTGGCTCTCAGTCGGGGCACACGGAAATCTACCGCGGCGCGGAATACGCCGTGAACTTCGTGCCAAAAGTGAAGCTGGAAATCGTAGTGGCGGACGCCATGGCCGAGCAGGTCGTGGAGACGATCGCGAAGACCGCGAAGACCGACAAGATCGGTGACGGCAAGATCTTTACCCTCGACGTGGACAGCGCCCTGCGCGTCCGCACCGGCGAAACAAACGACGACGCGCTCTAAGCGGCGTTCCCAGAAACTTCAGGGACAACAGACTGACATGAAACTCATGAAAACTCTCCCGCTTACCGCTACGGCAGCCCTGCTGCCGACGCTTGCGGTGGCGCAAGACGCTGGCGTGGACGCATCGTCCGACAGCATCTTTATCTTTAACTCGCTGCTCTTCTTGATCGGCGGCTTCCTTGTGTTCTGGATGGCAGCTGGTTTTGCCATGCTCGAAGCCGGCCTCGTGCGTTCCAAAAACGTGACGATGCAGCTGACGAAGAACATCTCGCTCTTCTCGCTGGCGGCTGTGGCCTACTACCTGATCGGCTACAACCTGATGTATCCGCTGGGCAACTGGTCCATCGGCGCAGACGAAACCGGCGGCTATCTGGGTGCCTTCGGTCCTGCGTTGCTGGAAGCTGTGGGCGTGGGCCGTGATGCGGCTGACGACTATGGCTACGCTTCGACGGGTTCGGACTTCTTCTTCCAGCTGATGTTCTGTGCCACGACGGCCTCGATCGTTTCCGGCACACTGGCCGAGCGCATCAAGCTGTGGCCCTTCCTGATCTTCGTGATCATCCTGACCGCGTTCATCTATCCGATCCAGGCATCCTGGAAATGGGGTGGCGGTTTCCTCGACAGCCAGTTCGGCTTCTTGGACTTCGCGGGTTCGACGGTTGTTCACTCCGTGGGTGGCTGGGCCGCTCTGGCCGGTGCGATCATCCTCGGCGCTCGTAAGGGCAAGTATGTCGACGGCAAAGTCGTTCCGATGATGGGTTCTAACCTCGCCCTGGCGACGCTGGGTACGTTCATCCTGTGGCTCGGCTGGTTCGGCTTCAACGGCGGTTCGCAGCTCGCAATGGGCACCGTTGGTGACGTTGCAGACGTTTCGCGCATCTTTGCCAACACCAACACAGCCGCAGCAGGTGGCGCTATCGCCGCGCTGATCCTGACGCAGGTCATGTACGGCAAGGTTGACCTGACTATGGTGCTAAACGGTGCCCTCGCAGGCCTCGTGTCGATCACGGCTGAGCCGCTGACCCCGTCTTTGGGCGCTGCAACCCTCATCGGTGCCGTTGGCGGTGTAATCGTGGTCTTCGGTGTTCCGTTCCTCGACAAGCTGAAGATTGACGACGTTGTGGGTGCGATCCCGGTCCACCTCTTTGCCGGTATCTGGGGCACGCTCGCCGTGTTGCTGACCAACGGCGACGCGACCTTCATGGGGCAGCTCCTGCCGATCATCATCGTGGGTGTCTTCGTCTTCGTGGTCTCCCTGGTGATCTGGGTCATCCTGAACGGTGTCATGGGCATCCGGGTCGACGAAGAGGCAGAGGTCAATGGCCTCGATACCTCCGAGCTCGGCATGGAAGCTTATCCCGAGTTCTCGAAAGGCTGATCACCCTTCCGATCAGCTCCTAGAGCTGGCCCCGGCGTGGACATCCGCGCCGGGGCTTTTTCATGCCTGGAAAGTGGGGCAAGGGTGTGATGTGGCCCGCGGTTCCCGCGCAACGAAAACGCGGCATCCAATTAAGGATGCCGCGTTGCAATAGGCCCGAAGGAAACCCGGGCTATTTGTGCGGGGCGTTGCCTAGAGAACGCTCGCGATGGCCTTGGCCAGCACCGGCACCGTTTTGGCGTTCAGGCCTGCGATGTTGATGCGGCTGTCGCCCACCATGTAGACCGCGTGGTCCTCGCGCAGTTTCTCCACCTGCTCCGGCGTGATGCCGAGGCGGGAGAACATGCCGCGGTGTTCGGCGATAAAGCCGAAGCGGTTCGATCCGGTTTCTTCCTGCAGCGCGTCTGCGAGGTCGCGGCGTAGTTTGAGCATGCCGTCGCGGACCTCTTCCAGTTCCGCTTCCCAGTCGGCACGCAGCTCTGCGTCACCGAGGATTTCGCTGACGATGCGCGCGCCGTGGTCGGGCGGGAACGAATAGTTCTGCCGGTTCAGGAACGCGAGCGTGCCCTGTGCCAGAGCGGTGTCCTCGGCGCCCACGGCCATCAGGATGCCGGTGCGTTCGCGATAGATGCCAAAGTTCTTGGAGCAGCTCGCAGCGATCAGCGTCTGCGGGCAGCCAGCGGCCACTTTGCGAACAGCCGCACCATCATCGGCCAGCCCGTCGCCAAAGCCCTGATAGGCGATGTCGATCATCGGGGTCGCGCCACGCGCGTTGAGGATCGCGATGACCTCGTCCCACTGAACTGCGTTCAGGTTTGCACCCGTCGGGTTGTGGCAGCAGCCGTGGAGCAGCACGATATCGCCTTTGGCGACCTTGCCCAGGTCTGCGGCCATGCTCTCGAAATCTACCGCGCAGGTTTCTTCGTCGAAGTAGCGGTATTCGGCAAAAGTCATGCCCATGTAGCGCAGGATCGAGTTGTGGTTGGGCCAGGTGGGGGCCGAGACCCAGACGGTGGCACCGGGCGCGGCCATCTTGATCAGCTCGAATGCCTGGCGGATGGCGCCGGTACCGCCCGGCGTTGCCACCGCAGCCACCTGGTCGCGGGCCACGGCATCGCCCAGAACGAGGTCGATCATCGCGCTCGAGAACGCCGGATCCCCGGCAAGGCCGGTGTAGCTTTTGGATTCCTGGCTTTCCCAGATCCGCTGTTCTGCGGCCTTAACGGCACGCATCACCGGTGTGACGCCCTCGGCGTTTTTGTAAACGCCCACGCCCAGATCGATTTTGCCATCGCGTGTGTCGGCCTTGTAGGCGGCCATCAGCGCGAGAATTTTATCGGCGGGTTGTGGTTTAAGGGCGTCGAGCATCAGGCCTCTCCGGTTGCGACATTGAGGGTTTGGAACTGGCCCCATTCGGTCCAGCTGCCATCGTAAAGCGCGTGGTCGGTCTTGCCGATCCGTTCCAGCGCCAAAGATAAGATCGCTGCGGTCACGCCTGAGCCGCAGGTGGTGATCACGGGTTTTGACAGGTTCACAGTGCCGGCAGCAAAGGCGGCATGGATGCCGTCGGCGTCCTTCATCGTGCCATCGGGATTGAGCAGCGTCGGGAATGGTACGTTTCTTGAGCCCGGAATATGGCCTGACCGCATCCCTTCGCGGGGTTCTTCGACCTCGCCGCGGAACCGTTCACCGGGGCGGGCGTCGACGATTTCGTAATCGCCGAGCTTGGAGGCCATGGCGACCTGAGTGACGTCTTTGACGAGGTGGTTCTGGCGGCTCACGGTCATATGGCGGTCTCGGATCACAGGCGGCAGGTCTTCGACCGGGCGGCCTTCGGCCTGCCATTTCGGGAACCCGCCATCGAGCACCGCCACGTCGCGTTTGCCCATCAACCGGAAGAGCCACCAAACGCGTGCCGCAGAAAACAGACCCGCACTATCATAGACCACAACCTGGTGACCGTCGCCCACGCCCATGGCGCGCATGCGCGACATGAATTTTTCGACCGGGGGGACCATGTGAGGCAGATCGCTGCGGTGGTCGGACACATCTGGGATGTCAAAGAAACGAGCGCCGGGGATGTGGGCGGCAGCGTATTCTGCTTTGGCGTCCCGATCGGAATTCGGCAGATACCATGATGCATCCAGAATCCGCAGATCCGGGTCTTTGAGGTGGTCTGCCAACCATTGGGTCGACACGAGTGTCTTTGGATCATCGTTGAACATGGGAACACGCTCCAATCGCGCTTGCCTTACGCCTCTGACCGCGACCCTGCAAGCGTGCTGATTAGGCAAAAGAAAACGGGCGGAGCCCGACCGCTCCACCCGCCATGTTCAAGAAAGACGATTCGATTACGCCTCACTTGGTGAGAGCGTTGCGCAGGACGCTCACAATAGCAAGCACGACGCCACCGCCGACGCCACCGGACGCGACCTGGCCGATGATGCCCATGAGGCCCATGCCACCGCCTGCTATGGCCCCAGCGCCTGCCATGCCGAGAAGCGAGCTACCCAGCCCGCCGCCGACAATACCGGCGATGGAGTTGATGAGCGTCCCCTGGTTGATGTTTTTGATGGCGGCGCCGGCGACGTTGCCGCCCACTGCGCCCGAAATCAGCCCGATGATAAGTTCCATGGCTGTCCCTTTCGTAGTCTTGCGGGGCTCATTTGGTGCCCGCCGCGCGTCGCCCCGATCGTGCGGCTTGCTGCCGACACCTTCGCAAAAGGCGAGTTTCGTAAAAAAGGAAAAGAATCATGCGGTTTTCCCCGCTGTTGGGGCCGGGTCCGCGCGAAAAGTAGGCCTAATCCGCGCGTACGGCCTGTTCGAGGGCCTCGGCCACGACCGCCACGCGTCTTGCGGGGCGCTTGTGGGGCGCGCCGAGAACGATGTGCAGTTTTCGGTTCACCTGATCGGGCAGGCATCGCACGAGGGTCCCCCGTCGCAGGTCGTGCCTCACGCTGTGCAGGAGACAGATCGTCATTCCAAAACCTTCCCGCGCCAAGGCGATGCGCCCGGTTGCGCTGTGCGCCACAAGACTGCTCTGACTTTTGGCGAATATCGGTTTCGGCGACAAATCGGGGAGCCGGGTCACAGCGTCGGCGTCGTTCGGATCCTTGCCATCGAGCAGGTCGGGATGCGCTACCAGCGCGGCCTCAGTCGGTAGTGTCCACAGCGTGTGGAGGTCGCGATAGGCCTCTTCGGGGCTGATCCTCAGATAGAGATCGCGGGCGTATCGGGTGTGGTCTTCGAGCGTGTCATCGGGAAACAGCGCGAGCTGAATTTCCGGGTGATCCGTGCGCAAGGCCGCAAAAGCAGCGTTGAACCAGCCGCGTACTGTTTCGCGGGGTAGTGCGAGACGCACTTCCCCCGTGGCATCCTCCCTGGAGGGTTTGCCCACAGCGCGGTGGAGCGCGTCGAGGATCGTCCCGGCCTCCTCTGCGACCCGGCTGCCTTTGGTTGTCAGCCTGACCCCGTCGCGGCGGCGTTCCAGCAATGGTTCCGCGTAGTGCGTTTCCAGGATGCGGATCGAATTGGACACCACCGAGGGGCTGACGCCGAGACGCCCTGCGGCACCGGTGATCGATCCCGCGCGCGTAACTTCTGCGAAGTTGGCCAGATGTCTGAGATAGCCATGCATGGGCCCGTTCTAGCGGAAAAGGGGGTGCTATGGCTTCTAAAAAATCGAAATTACAAATTGTTGTTTTGAAAATATAGCGGCAATGGCAACCCGGGTATCACGCGACATGACAGCAACTCAGTGAGGTCAGTCATGTCGAAACGCATTCTTTTA
The DNA here is from genome assembly GCA_038747015.1 of Pseudomonadota bacterium. GTDB lineage: Bacteria > Pseudomonadota > Alphaproteobacteria > Rhodobacterales > Rhodobacteraceae > Shimia_B. The sequence goes on along the minus strand of JBCDKE010000013.1, from coordinate 43,851 downwards.
TCAACTTTGCTGGCGGTGGTCGCAGCGCCTGCGGCCTATGCCGACACCACTGCGGCTGGTTTGGACGGAGCTTGGAAATCCCTGTCTTGTGAGGTCCGCCCGCAACCCAACCAAGACGGCACCATGGGGGAATGGTGGTTGACCCGTGACGTGGTGATCGAGTCCGGCCGGATCGAGGCAGACTTCATCACCTATGCAGGCCCCGGATGCGGGTTTCCATTGCAGGTGCTGAGCTTTGCCGGGAGCGTCGACGTGCTGGGCCCATCCGACGTGCTGGAGGGCGCGGTCGAGGCCGATCTGACCATAGACGAGTACGTGCGCTTCACGCCGCTGGCGCAGGGTTTTGCGGATTTCCTGAACTCCGCCGAGGCGGGGACGTACGGGACGTCTGCCTGGGAAGTGGGCAGCGCGGGGGACGTGCTGGAGACCGGATGTTCCGTTCTCGGACTTCCCGCCAACAGCCCAACTGTCGAGTTTGAGGTTCTGGGTGTTGTTGCCGACCATCTCTATTTCGGGGAGCGGCCCGTGGATGGGAGCTTTCTGACCTTGCCCGAGGGACGTCCGAAGGCGCTGCTCGCGCCTCTGGTACGACAGTAGTCAATGATCGCGCAGGAGCCGGGCCTTCTGGCGTTGCCAGTCGCGCTTGGCCTCTGTGGCGCGTTTGTCGACGTTCTTTTTACCCTTGGCGACGCCGATCTTGAGCTTCACCAGCCCACGATGGTTGAAATACATCACCAGCGGTACGAGGGTCATGCCCTTGCGCTGGGTCGCGTTCCAGAGGTCTGAGAGTTCCTTGCGTGAGGCGAGGAGTTTCCGGCGGCGGCGTTCTTCGTGTTTGAACATCTTCGCTTGCTCGTAGGGCGCGATGTAGGAGTTCACGAGCCAGAGTTCGGCGCCGTCCACTTCGGCGTAGCTCTCGGCGATGTTCGATCCGCCCTGACGCAGGGATTTCACCTCGGACCCTTCGAGGATGATGCCGACCTCTAGATCAGTATCGATCGCATAGTCGTACCGCGCCCGCCGATTTTCGGCGATCACCTTGTAGTTCGGATTGTCGTCCTTCTTGGCCATTCGCGGGATATAGGCGCGTCGCTAGGGCGTCGGCAAGGCGGGCCGGGTCTGTTCGATTGCTTTTGGGCAAAGATAAGGGGCGGAGGCCTGAACCTCCGCCCCGATGAGGCAGTGTCACGGGGAGCGTAACGGGAGATGCTGCCTCAGCGCCACTTACCCAGCGACTGCAGGTGCAGTGCGGTGGCCGCGTCCTGGGAGAGCGGGGGCATTTCAATGGGCTTGTCGATCCCTGAATCATCTAGAAGGTGATCTGAAATCGCAGGTGCCTGGGTCGATGAAAAGATCGCCATCGCGGCCGCGACAGGAGCAGCCAGAGCTGCAAGGAGCGGCAGGCGGGTGGGGGTGGTCGTGTCGGCCATGGGGAGTGTCCTTTCGCTGTGATGATCTGAACATAGGCGCTGGCGACTTGTCAGAAAAACGAAAAGGTCTTATTGTATCTATCAGAATATCTGAAAGACACGCCCATGCAGAGCCTCGACCTCGATCTCCTCAGGACCCTTGTCGCGATTGCCGAGACCGGGAATTTTTCGGCTGCCGCCAACGAAGTGTTCCGGACGCCCTCGGCCGTATCAATGCAGGTCAAGAAGATGGAAGAAGCACTGGATCGCCCGCTTTTTGTCCGTGATAGCCGGTCGGTTCGATTGACCGAGGACGGGGAAAAGGTGCTGGTCCACGCACGGCGCATGCTGGCGCTGGACTACGAATTTCGCGCGGAGTTTGATCCGCAGGCCCTGAAGGGCGAGGTGCGGATCGGCGTGCCCGGCGACGTGGCAGAGCGGTTCCTGCCCGACATGTTGCGCCGGTTCTGCTGCACCCATCCGGGGGTGCAGGTGAATGCGATCGTGAATGAGTCGCATAAGATGATGCAGATGATCAGCGAGCGGAGGCTCGACATCGCGATCATCACGCGGCTGCCGAGCCAGCGAGATGGTCGCCCCGGAGAGGTCTTGCACCGCGAACAACTGGTCTGGGCCGGCGCACGTGGGGGCATTTCACATGAGACCGCGCCGCTGCCTGTGTCGGTTTGGGAAAGCACCTGCGCGTGGCGCAAGGCGGGGCTCGAAGGGTTAGAAGCCCAAGGGCGGGACTATCGCATCGCGTTGGAGTCGGGCCATTTGAGCGGCCAGAAATCAGCCGTTTTGGCAGATCTCGCCGTTGCGCCAATTCCACTGAGCGCCATTGGCGGCGACATTGTGGAGGTTCCTGCGTCCGCGGGTCTGCCGAAGCTGTCGCATTACGAGCTGTGCCTGCAAGTGCGCGACGGCCTGCCGGACCACGCCTTGGCAGCGGCAGACCATTTGCGCGCGAGTTTTGCAGCAGAGACGCTGGCAGCCTGACAAGGTGCGCGATGCGCACCCTGCCGGCGGGCGTTAGATCAGGCCCGCGTGGGCCATGGCTGCGTCCATCTTGGCCTTGGTCTCGTCCGAGAGCGTCACCAGTGGCGAGCGCACCTCATCCGAGCCGAGACCCAGCTTCGCCACGCCGTATTTCGCGCCGCAAAGGCCCGGTTCGGTGAAGACGGCCTGATGCAGTGGCATCAGCTGATCCTGGATTTTGAGCGCCGTGTCATAGGCCCCCTGCAGGCAGGCGTTTTGCATCTGCGCGCAGAGCGCCGGTGCGACGTTTGCCGTGACCGAAATGCAACCGACCCCGCCCATGGCGTTGTAGCCCACGGCGGTGGCGTCCTCGCCCGAAAGCTGGATGAAATCCTCGCCACAGGACAGGCGTGTGGCGGGCACGCGCGACAGATCGGCGGTGGCGTCTTTGACACCCACGATCTCCGGCAGTTTCGCCAGCTCGGCCATGGTCGCGTCGGACATGTCGATGACCGAGCGCGGCGGGATGTTGTAGATTATGATCGGCAGGCCCACAGCGGCACAGGCCTCGTAATGCGCGAGCAGCCCGCGCTGCGTCGGCTTGTTGTAGTAGGGCGTTACCACGAGAGCGCCGTCGGCGCCTGCGTCCTTGGCCGCCTGTACCAGACGCACCGATTCGGCCGTGTTGTTCGATCCGGCGCCGGCCAGCACTGGCACGCGACCGGCGGCCTGCTGGACCACGGTTTCTACGACGGCGTCGTGTTCTTCATGGGTCAGGGTCGGGCTTTCACCGGTGGTGCCCACGGGCACGATTCCCTGCGTGCCTTGGTCGACATGCCAGTCCACCAGGCGTTTGAGCGCCTCAAAATCCACCGCGCCATTGGAAAACGGGGTGATGAGGGCGACCATCGAGCCTTTGAACATGCCTAACCTCCAGTTGCTGGGCGCGCGTGTTCAGGCGCTCCCATGGGCGAAATTGCGCGGAACCTAGTGCGGGTTCGAAAGAATGCCAAGATTGTCAGTTGCCTCCGGGCCCATCTGGACCCACCTTTTGCAGCAAAGAGCAGTTGGGGAGGGGGCGATGCCCGTCACCCGCGTAATACTAGCGGTTTTCTTGTCATGGTTTGGCACCGGCCTTTGGGCTGATGCGGCAGCTTTGTCGCGCGCTTTGGAAGCGCGGACGTTGGGCGACTGGGCCCGTGCGGTGGCCGAGGCCCGCGCCGCGGGTCCATTAGGTCAGGACATCATCGAATGGCATAGACTGCGCGCAAAGCAGGGGACCTTTGACGAGGCCCGGGCATTTCTGGCCCGCCGCAGCGACTGGCCGGGTCTGCCCTATCTGCGGCAGCGGTCGGAGCACGCCATTGGCCCGACTGCGCCCGCGGTCGACGTCATCAATTTCTTCGTTCCGCAACCACCGCGCACCGGCAATGGTGCGCTGCGCTATGCGGCGGCGTTGCGGTCCATGGGGCAGCGTACTGAGGCGGATAAGGAGATCCTTCTCGGGTGGACAACTCTGTCTTTGTCCACCGCAGAGGAAGCAGAGTTTATAACTGAGTACGGCGCACTGATCCGCCCGCAACATTGGGCGCGGACGGATATGCTGCTCTGGCGTGGATTGACCGGCGAAGCGAAGCGCATGCTGCCGCTGCTGAGTGCAGATCGCCGCGCGCTGGCCGAGGCGCGCATTGCGCTGCGGGACGGCGAGGATGGCGTGAATGCCAAGATCAATGCGGTGCCGAACGCCTTGGCTGGCGATCCCGGTCTCGCCTTTGAGAGGTTCCTGTGGCGGGTAAACCGGGGCCGATCTGAGTCGGCCATTGAGCTGTTGGAAACGCAGACGGAGCTTGGCGACCCGGAGGCCTGGGGCAATTTGCGTCGCCGGTACGCCCGCCAGCTGATGCGGGCAGGTGAGGATCGGCGAGCCTATCGCCTCGCCTCGCGCCACGGGCTGCGCGAGGGGCGGCACTATGCGGATCTCGAGTGGCTGTCCGGGTTCATCGCTTTGCGCAAGCTCGGCGATGCAGACACAGCGATCAAACACTTCGAGCGGATGGAGAAGGCGGTGGATACGCCGATTTCCCTGTCGCGGGGGCAGTATTGGCAGGGGCGTGCCCATGCCGCCATGGGCAACACGGAATGGGCGCGAGAGGATTTCGCGCGGGCGGCGCAGCATCAGACTGCCTTTTACGGATTGCTCGCAGCCGAAGAGATCGGCGCGGACATGGACCCCAAGCTGGCGGGGACGGAGAGTTTTCCGCCGTGGCGCGGCGCGGCCTTTACGCAGAGCTCGGTCTACGAGGCGGCGCGGCTTTTGCTCGAAGCAGGGGATCTGTCTCTGGGAGAGCGCTTCCTGACCCACCTCGCAGAGAGCCTCGATCGCACTCAGGTCGCTCAAATGGCGGCCATGGCGCTGGAGATGGGAGAGCCGCATCTGGAAGTGATGATCGCCAAGCGGGGCGTGCAATACGGCATGGTCCTCGAGCGTCCCTATTTTGCGCTACATCCGCTGGCGGCGGATACTGGCGATGTGGACCCTGCGCTGGCGCTGGCGATTGCACGGCGCGAAAGCGAGTTTGATCCTCGCGTGATGTCTGGCGTGGGGGCCATGGGCCTCATGCAGCTGATGCCCGCCACCGCCGAAGAGATGGCCGGGGATATCGGTTTGCCCTTTATTCCCGGACGGTTGCTCGACGATCCGGACTACAATGCGCGTCTGGGTCTGACCTACCTGGCAGAACTGGAGGCCACATTCGGCGATAGTCCGGTGCTGATTTCGGCTGCCTATAACGCCGGGCCGAGCCGCGCCTTTTCATGGATGGAGCGCAACGGTGATCCGAGATCTTCGCAGGTGGATGTTGTGGACTGGATCGAGCACGTGCCCTTCCGCGAGACCCGCAATTACATCATGCGCGTGGTCGAAAGCCTGCCGGTCTACCGCGCGCGGCTGAGCGGTTCTGTGGGGCCTATCGGGATATCGGACGATCTGCGGGGTGAACGGCCGACTGGTGCCGTAATCCGAGGGCCGAAACGGGCCGACTGGGCACCGACGCAGAGCCTCAGGCCCCAGCGGCGGCCCGCCTCTCTCTCCAGAGAGTAAAGAGCCCGGCACCCACGACGATAAGCGCGCCGAGGGCGACGTTCCATTCGATGACCTCGCTGAACACCGCGACGCCCAGCGCCGCGCCAAATACGAGCTGGAGGTAGGCGAAGGGCTGTACCGCACTGGCCTCAGCGACTTCGTAGCACCAGATCAGGAGGTAGTGGCCGAAGGCTCCGGTCACGCAAAGTAGTGCCATCCATGCCCAATCGCGGGGGATCATCTGTTCCCAGAACCAGATGCCGACTAGGGTCATGGCCACGGCCCCGGCGGTGCCTGTCCAAAAGAACGAGGTTTCAGCGCTGTCCTTGCGGGCGGCATAGCGTGTCAGGAGACCGTAGAGCGCGAACATGATGGAGCTGAACACCGCAACGAGCGCGTAGGGGGAGAAGACGCCAAAGCCGGGTTTCAGGATAATAAGCACACCCACAAAGCCGATGCCGATGGCGGCCCACCGGAAGGGCCCGACCTTTTCACCGAGTATCGGGCCGGAGAGAGCCGCAACGATGAGCGGGTAGCAGGTAAAGATCGCGAGGCTGTTCACGAGGCCGAGCAGCGTGAAAGCGGCGACCATGACGCAGATTTCAGCGGCAAGCAGCAATCCGCGCCCGATTTGCAGAACGGGCTGTTCGGTTCTTGCGGCGGCACGAATGCCTCCCGCGCGGCGGCCCGCGACGGCGATCACGAAGGCTGCAAAGAACCAGTACCGGATCATGACGACCATGAAGACGTTGTATTCTGATGCGAGGTGCCGGCTGATCCCATCCTGCATTGCAAAGACAAACGTCGTGGCAATCATCAGCAGGATGCCGAGGCGGTTATTGGTCACGACCGCACCCCGCGCGTCATATGTCGTTTGCGGCCGTATCCGGGGATGCGCTCGACGGTAAAGCCCGCCTCCGACAGCGCGCGGCGCACGGCACCGGCGGCGGTGTAGGTCGCGAATGTTCCATCAGGCGAGGTTTTGGCACCGACCGCCTGCATCAACTCGGGGTCCCAGAGCTCCGGGTTGCGGGCGGGTGAGAAACCGTCGAGGAACCAGGCATCGGCCTTGCCGTCCCAGTTGGGGAGTGTTTCGCGGCCGTCCCCGATCACGACGCGCGCTTCGATCCAGCTGAGGTCAATATGGCCACTTTGCCAAAGGGGCGCGAAGTCTTTTGCCAGCTCTGCCAACTCGGGGAAAGCTGCATGGGCGCGCTGAGCTTCCTCCAAGGACATCGGAAAGGCTTCGAAAGAGGTGAACTTGAGACGCCCAGGAACCGCCGCTGCGCGCCAGGACTGAGCCAGTGCCAGAAGGTTCAGGCCGGTGCCAAATCCTAGCTCGGCCACGTGAAACCCATCCCGCAAGCGAGCAGGCAGGTCATTGCCGTTTAGGAACACATGGCGTGTCTCTGCGAGACCGTTGTCGAGCGAATAATACGGGTCATCAAAACGCGTGGAGACGGGGATGCGCCCATCTCTCCACGTGATTTCTGCCTCGGTATGGCCTAACTGGCCTTTCAGGTCGCCCATGGGGTTCGTCATGGGCGCAGGTAAATCCGGGGGCAGGCGAATGGCAAGCTACGACGTCACCGTGCGCGGGGCAGGGATCTTTGGGCTCTCTGTGGCCTGGGCCTGCGTGTCGCGCGGTGCGCGGGTGCAGATCGTCGACCCGGGCGGCGTCGCGGCGGGGGCGTCAGGCGGGATCGTGGGCGCGCTGGCGCCGCATACGCCGGAGAACTGGAACCCCAAGAAGCAGTTTCAGTTTGAAAGCCTGATCGCCGCTCGTGAGTTATGGCCCGAGATCGAGGCGCTAACCGGCATGCCCACCGGCTACGCGAGGACGGGGCGCTTGCAGCCCATCGCAGACGACCGGGCGCTGACACTGGCACGCCAGCGTGAGGTCGGCGCGCGGGAGCTTTGGCAGGGTCTTGCTTCGTGGGAGATCGTGGAGGCTGCGGGAGGCTGGGAGCCGCGGAGCCCCACGGGTTTGCTGATCCACGACAATCTCAGTGCCCATATTAATCCAATTCTCGCGACCCGCGCCTTGGCGGAGGCGGTGCGGCTCAAGGGCGGCGTGCTGGTTCCAGAAGCGGATGATGCGGGGGCGGTGGTCTGGGCGACCGGCGCCGCGGGGCTGGAGGAATTGAGTGATGCGGTGGGCAAGAATGTGGGCGTGGCCGTGAAGGGACAGGCAGCGCTCATGAAGCTGGATCGTGCCGGGCTGCCGCAGCTCTTTGCCAATGCGCTCCACATCATGCCGCATCTTGACGGCACGGTGGCGGTCGGATCGACGAGCGAGCGTGAATTTGAGGGCGGGACGGCGACAGATACTTTGCTGGACGAGGTGATCGAACGGGCGCGGGTAGCAGTGCCCGAGCTGGCCGAGGCACCGGTTGTCCAGCGCTGGGCGGGCTTGAGACCGCGAGCAAAGAGCCGGGCGCCGATGCTGGGCGCGTGGCCGGATCGTGACGGGCATTTCATTGCCAATGGCGGGTTCAAGATCGGGTTCGGCATGGCCCCCAAGGTGGGGGATATCATGGCTGAGTTGCTGCTGGAACGTACGGACGCGATACCGATGGGGTTTCGGGTGGAGGACAACCTCTAGGCGAGCGTCAGCGCTGTCGTAAAGAGCGGCCCGTACTGGACGGGGATCCGTGGCTCAAATCGGAGATCAAAGCGGCTTGGAGGCGGGTCGCCAGCGCTTGCGGCCCAAGAGTGGCCCAAAGCGCCGTGGCCCGCGCGGGATCGAGCGGGTCACGGGCCTCGATGCTCATCAGATGGCGGCCTTTAGCGCATCCATGAGGTCGCCCATCGTCTTTTGATAGAGCTCGCCCTTGAGCGAGCCGTCCTCGTTAAATTCCTGGAAGCTCTGGGCGAGATGGAATTCCGGACCGGGAATGACGCGTGGGCCGAAAGGGTTCAGCGCTAGGCGCAGCGTCCACTGACCGCGCTCGCCACCAGCCCGGCCGGCGGCGGCCGACATGACGGCGACGGGCTTACCCTTCCACGGGGCACCTTTTGTTCGGCTGACCCAGTCCAGCGCGTTCTTCAAAGCGCCAGAGAGGAGCTTGTTATATTCAGGGCTGGAGATGATCACCGCATCGGCTGCGGCGATCTGGTCTGCGAGCTTCTGGACGCTGGCGGGGATACCATCTGCCTCTTCGACGTCGCCGTTGTAGAGCGGCAGGTTGATGTCACCCATGGTGAATTCTGCCGGGTCAAAGAAGTCTTTGGCCGCGTGGATAAGTTTCGTGTTCGTCGATCCGGAACGGAGGGAGCCGGAGATGCCGAGCAGGTGATGCGATGCCATGAGGATTGGTCCTTAACTTGTCTGCTTGGGCAGATAGGCCTCAACGGCGGCGCTGGCCACCACTATCCCCTGTGCACTGGCGGGGGTCTTGATGTGCAGCCCACCTTCGACGGCTTTCACCGTGACGCGCCCGCGCGGGAGTTTCGCCTTTAGCGCCTCGATATCGACTTCGTCGGGTTTCGGCACCGCAACAGTGACCTCGACGCGCATGGCATCGTGCGAGAGGCCTTTGACCTCGAAGAGCGGGATCGACGAATGGCGGATGGCATCCTCGATGGCGCGCGCGGCGGCCTTTGTCTGATCCGCACCGTAGAGATCATTGCCCATGCCCATTTCGATGATGAAACGCTGGTCGGTCATTCGGCGCCCTCCAGGGAAACCTTGATCGCCACATTTGCGATGATTGTGGGCTTGCCTCCACCCGGTCGAGGCACGTCCAGCCCACCTTTGGAGACGTGGAAGGTGAGACTGCCGTAGGGAAAAATCTCCGCCAGCTTCGCGGTGTCGACCTGATCCGGTTCTTGGACCCCCAATACGACGCACAGGCCCATGTCGGCCTTATCCTTGCCGTAAAGCTCGGCCAGATTGATCGAGTTATGCCACAGCGCGTCCTTGATCGCGCGCGCGGCTGCTTGGGTGTAGTCGGCGCGGCGCAGGGATGTGCCCATGCCGAATTCGATGAGAAGGGGATTGCCCATGGTTCCTCCGTTTCGGGGTAGGCTCTTGTTACGCCTGTTCGGGTTGATGCTGCAACTCGCAGGGCCTTTGTTAGCCTCTCCTGCGTTCGCACAAAGCTGTGCGCCCCATGCCAAGGAACCGTCTCTGCTGGGGACTTATGTGCATCTGCACCGGAACTATGTACGCGTGCACCATCAAGGGTTTCGCATGGCTGTGGCGCCTTCACAGGAGGGCGGCCTGATATGGTGCCATTTCAAGGGCTCGCCAGGGGCAATCGAGTTCCTGTCTTATATAGAAGAAACTGACGTTAACGGTGTGCGTGTACGTTACCGTGACGGGCCACAGTGGCTCAGCGACCGGCGCGCAGCGCGGGGCCGAATGATCAGCGATCAGAACCGCGCCTGCGGGCGGGGCGAGGGCCTATGCTATCTGCGCGAAAAGGGTTTCCAGACAGAACGCGGACGCACGTATAGTGTGTATCGCGACTACTTCTTTGATCGCCAATGCGAGGCACGCGGGGGCATTGACTGGTATGTACACCGGCAGGTCGATCAAACAGTGATGATCCGAAATCCACAGGAAGGAGAGGACCGCTATCTGTCCACTTCTGACTTCGAGCGGCGCTTTGAAATTCGCTTTGATATAGCGGGCCGACCGGTTGAACAGCTGGAATATCGCCAAGGCCAAGGAGCGCCTGAAGGCACCGATGGCGAATGGCTCGAGATGCACGAGCGCGTAATTTCTACCGGCGTCATCACGGCCGAGATTTGCACGGGTGACCCAGAAGGTTGCGCACTGCTGATGACTGAGTCGAACGGTCCCAGTTCTAGCCGGCGCGGCCGCGGCTGGGCCTATTGCCAAGCCTATGCGCAAGATTACGGAGCGCGGTAGCTTCAATCAGTGCCGAAGAATTGTGTCTGCTGTTAACTCTGCTTCCCAACGGAAATTGCCAGGACCCAAAAAACCGATACGACGCCACCGGGCATGGCGAAGAGTAGCAAGAAGTCTTCACCACCCAACTCAAACGGAGTTTTAACCCGGCAGGAGCTGGAGCTCGTGTAAGCACAGGCCATGGCACCTACAAAAAAGTACCATACGGCCCAGAGGCCGGTGGCCGCTATCGCCAAAACCCAGAGCGCCAAGCGCAAGAATTTCAAGGTTAAAACTCCACCCCGATCTGCGCTTTGATACCCTGGCGGAAGGGGTGCTTCACAAGCTCCATTTCGGTCACAAGGTCGGCGATCTCGATCAGTTCTTCCTTCGCGTTGCGGCCCGTGAGTACCACATGGGTCATTTCTGGTTTCTCCTCGCTCAGGAACGTCACCACATCGGCCAGATCGATGTAGTCATAGCGCAGCGCAATGTTGATCTCGTCGAGCAGCACCATGGAGTTCGTCGGGTCGCGGATCAGTTCTTTGGCTTTGTCCCACGCCGCTTGCGCCATCTCGATGTCGCGTTCTTTGTCCTGGGTTTCCCAGGTGAAGCCTTCGCCCATCGTGTGGAAGGCGCATGTGTCGGAGAAATGGTTCAGGATCAGGTCGCGTTCGCCGGTGGACATGCCGCCCTTGATGAACTGCACGACGGCACATTGCATGCCGTGCGCGATGTGGCGGAAGATCATGCCGAACGCGGCCGAGCTTTTGCCCTTTCCGCGGCCCGTGTGGATCATGATCAGACCTTTCTTCTCGGTCTTGGTGGCCATGATCTTGTCCCGCGCGGCTTTCTTCTTGGCCATTTTGGTGGCGTGGCGTTCGGCGTCGTCAGGTTTGGCACCCAAGACAGCGGCGGGCTTTTCTGCGTCAGACATTTTAACCTCTCCTTAACCACGAACGCGCAGGTTCGGGACATGCGATTGCTTTGGCTCTTTGTGGCGCTGCTCTTGGCCGCGTGCAACACCCCTACGCCGCAGTTCTACGGTGTTGAGCCCGTTCGGGTCACTATGGACGGGTCTGCCTACAGGGTCTTTCAGGCCGAAGACCGCGCGCAGGTTCTGCGGGTGAGCCCTGAGATGCTGCCCAATAAGAACGCGGAGGCGAAGATAATCCACGCGATCCGCTTTGCGACAGGTTGCAACGTGGTGGGCAAATTGAAGGGCGACGTGGCATTGGCCAATGCGCGGATCGATTGCGGTGCGGGCGCGCGGCCTTGGCCGGTGGAGGTCGAGCTCTTGATCGACTGCGACATCGAGAAGGACGACGAGTTCCTCTATTGCGTGGTGATCTGAGCCAACTCTGCGAGCAGCGCGCGGGCGGAATTTGAACGTGGCTGCCAGAGGCCCCGATCGATGGCCTCCTGGAACCTTTCGGCCATCTCCCTGAGCGCCGCCGGATTGTGGTCTGCGATGAAGTCGCGGACTTCTTCGTCTTCGAGATAGGCCTCGTGGATCAGGTCAAAATGATGCGAGCGTACCGCGCCCGTCGTGGCCGCGAAGGCAAAGAGGTAGTCGGTCGTCGCCGCCATTTCGAAGGCACCCTTGTAGCCGTGGCGCATGACGCCCGCGATCCATTTCGGATTTGCGGCGCGCGATCTCACGACGCGCCCGATTTCGTCATCGAGCGTTCGGATGCGGGGGTTTTCGGGGCGCGAGTGGTCGTTGTGGTAGATCGGCACGTCCTCGCCCTTGAGCGTTGCCACGGCTGCCGCCGCGCCACCTTCGAACTGGTAGTAGTCGTCGCTGTCGAGGATGTCGTGTTCGCGGTTGTCCTGATTTTGGACGATGGCCTCGGCGCTTTTTAGGCGGCCTTCGAAGCCTGCCCGGTCGCGTGCCCCGGCCGCGCCCTTGCCATAAGCGTAGGAAGACCATTCCAGATAAGCCTCGCCCAGGTCTTTGCGGTCAGTCCACAGCCGTTCGTCGATCATCGCCTGAAGACCCGCGCCATATGCCCCAGGTTTGGACCCGTAGACCCGGTGGCCAGGGGCGGATTTGGCGGGGTTTACGTCCGCGCCCTCGTCGAGCGCCTGCACCGCGCGGGCGGCTGAGTCGACGAGGTCGATCAGGCCCGGGAAGGCGTCGCGGAAAAAGCCGGAGACGCGCAGCGTGACGTCCACGCGGGGGCGGCCGAGGACGCTTTGCGGAAGGACCTCGAACCCGGTGACGCGGCGGCCAGCCGCGTCCCAGGTCGGTTTGACCCCCATGAGGGCCAGACACTGCGCGATGTCGTCGCCGCCGGTACGCATGTTCGCCGTACCCCAGGCCGTCAGCACCAGCGAGCGCGGCCAGTCACCGTGATCCTGCAGGTGCTTTTCAACGAGGAGAGAGGCGCTTTTCCAACCGAGCGTCCAGGCGGTCTGCGTGGGCACGGCGCGGCTGTCGACCGAGAAGAAATTGCGCCCCGTGGGCAAGACGTCGAGGCGGCCCCGGGTGGGTGCACCAGAGGCGCCCGGCGCGATGGCTTGGCCGTTCAGGGCGGTGACGAGCGCGTCCATCTCGGCGGGGCCGCAGGCCCGGACGGCTGGAAGGATGCGGCCATGAATCTCTTCGAGCACCGGGGCTGTCGCTTTGAAGTGTTCTGGGTGATCCGACCAGCAGAGCGCAAGCTTTGCCAGCTCTTCGAGGTGTTCGACGGTGTCGCCATTGCTGCGCCACGTGCGCAAACCGGCGCTCGCCCCGGCGGTTTTTAGGAACTTGTGGCGTGGGCCTTCATAAGGCGCGGCCAGGTCGCAATTCAGCGGGTCGATATCGACGCCGCAATCGGTGGCGAGGGCACGAATGAGCGAGGCGTTGCCGTTTGAGCCGTCACCGCGGGGCACGCGGGCCAGCGCGATAGTCAGGTCTCGTTCCTGATCGCCTGTAGGTGAGGTCCCGAAGATATGGAGACCGTCTCGAATTTGCGCCTCCTTGAGGTCGCAGAGATAGGCATCGAGCTTGGCCAGATCGGTCTCGGCATCGTCACCGGCCATGCCGATATCGTCGTCGAGACCGGTGGCCGACGCCAGCGTCAGGATTTCTTTTTTCAGATGCGTCACGCGGCGCGGGTCGACACCCGCGGCCTCGTAGTATTCGTCCACCAACGCCTCGAGGTCGCGGAGCGGACCGTAGGTTTCCGCGCGGGTGAGCGGCGGCGTCAGGTGATCGAGAATGACCGCCTGGGCGCGACGCTTGGCCTGCGTGCCCTCGCCGGGGTCGTTGACGATGAACGGGTAAATGTGGGGCGTGGGCCCAAGCACGGCCTCGGGCGTGCAGGATTCAGACAGCGCTAGCGCTTTGCCGGGCAGCCATTCGAGATTGCCATGCTTTCCCATATGGACAAGGGCGTGGGCACCCTGGACGTGGCGCAGCCAGATGTAGAAGGCGATGTAGTTATGCGGCGGCGCGAGGTCGGGCGCGTGATATGTATCGGTGGGATCGATATTGTAGCCGCGCGCCGGTTGTACGCCGACGGTGACATTCCCGAATTGGAAGACGCTGAGTTTGAACCCGCTTTCAGCGGATGCCTTCGGCGGGAGTTTTTCTGGAAAGATGAAGGGGTCATCTTCCGGAGCGCCCCAGCGATCCTCGACCTGTTGGCGGAAATCGTAGGGCAGTTGGCCGTAGTATTCCTTGTAGGTCTCAAGCGGCAGGGCGACGCCGCCTTCGCGCTGGGCGCGGTCGGTGAGCCAGTTCGTGGGGCCTGCGGTGATCTGCGCCATGAGCGCGTCAGAATTCGCAGGTGGATTTTCCACGCGGTAGCCCTCGGCGCTGAGGCGGGCCAGGGTGTCTACGGTGGCGGCGGGGGTGTCGAGGCCGACGCCATTGGCGAGGCGGCCGTCCTTGTTGGGGTAGTTCGCGAGGATCAGGGCGACTTGCCGGTCAGCCGTTTCCGTGGCGCGGAGCTGGGCCCAGTTCGCGGCAAGGTCGGCCACGAATTCTACCCGCGTGCCCTCGGCGCGATAGGTGGCGATGGCGCATTGGGTCGCCTCGTCAAAGAACGCTTCGTCCTTGAAGGAAATCGCGCGGGACAGGATGCGGCCGTCGACCTCAGGCAGGGCCACATTCATGGCGATGTCGCGGGCGGAGAGGCCCGTGAGGCCCTCGGACCAAGCCTCCTCGGAGGAGGCGGAGAGCACGGCCTGGAAGACCGGCGCCTTGCTGGCGGATGGTGCGGCGAGGGGGTTGTCGCCCGCGCTCTCCGGTGTGCCGGTGGCGAAGGACGTGCAGTTCAGTATCACCGCCGGGGGTGCCTCGGAAAAGAGGTGGTCGAGCGTTGCGGCTGAAACCGGGTCCTTGAGCGACGCCACAAAGATCGGCATCGCGTTCAACCCGCGGCGGGCGAGGCCTTTGGTGAGGCGGTTGATCGGGTTGAGGCCCGCGCCCTGCACGAGCGCGCGGTAGAAGATGATCGGGACCACCGGTGCACCCGGTGTCCATCTGGCGCGCAGCGTGTCGAGGTCAGCCTGGCCCGTGCCCGGCCAGTAGAGGCCGGCCTTGAGCAGAGGTTGCGCGGCGGGGGGGCGTTCCGCGTCCGCCAGCATGGCAGCGGCGTAGCTGAGAAAGCCCGCTGCGTTCTCAGGCCCGCCCTCCACCATATAAGCCCAGAGAGCGTCGTAGTCCGCATTCGAGACGGTGCTCAGCGCGCGGATTTCGTCGTCAGGTTTGTCGTCGCCGGGCAGAAAAGCCACCGGGATCCCGGCCTGCTGGAGCCGTGCGGCGTATTGTTCGAACCCGTAGCGCCAGTAGCCCGCGCCGCCCAGGAGGCGCGCGATGACCAGTTTCGATTTCGTCGCGCAAGTGTCGAGATGCATGTCGACCGAAAGCGGGTGATGCAGGTGGGTCAGATTTGCGAGCCTGAGCGACGGGGCCTCGGCCATCTCGGACCGCGCCTGAGATAGCGCGGCGAGTTCGGTATCAGCGGCGGAGATAAAAACGATGTCGGCGGGCGTCTGGCTCAGATCGACGGGTTCGTTTCCGTCGCTCACCTGACCCGGTGTTGCAGCAAGGAGATGCATCAGAGGTCTTTTTCAAAGAAGAGCGAGGTGGCGTTGGCCTCATAGTCGCCAAACGGGCCGCATTCGCGAAATCCGTAACGCTTGTAGAGCGTGTGCGCCGTATGGAGGCTGTTGCCTGTTTCTAGTTTCAGCGTGGGGAGCTTGAGCTCGCGCGCGGTGTCTTCGATCTGGCGCAGGAGCGCGGCGGCGACCCCCCGGCAGCGGGCTTCGGGCGCGGTGAACATGGACTTCACCTCGCCGTAGCCGTCCTTCACGGCGAGCGCGCCGGTGCCCAGGGTTGCCTCCCCTTCGCGCGCGGCGAAGAAGTGGATGCCCGGGGCCTTGAGCGCGTCGAGAGACAGGTAGTGATTGTCCTCTGGCGGGAACAGTTCTTCCATCAGGGCGTGGGATGCCTCCAGCAGGGCCCTCGGGCCGGGGGCCGTGGGGTCTGCTGGTTCGACAATCAGCACTGCAGCGCGGCCTCGATGGCGGCACGGTCGAGACCAGCCTGACCGATCACCACAAGGCGCGAGGCGCGATCAGCGAGCGGTTGATCGAAATAGGTGTCGATCCGGGGTCCAACGGCCTGGAGCGTCAGGCGCATGGGCTTGCCTTCGATGGCGAGAAACCCCTTGAGGCGCAGGATATCGTGGGCGCGGATCACGTCGGCGACCTGTTCAGCATAGGCGGCGGCGTCTTTGATTTCGCCCAGCTCTACCGTGAAGCTTTCGAACTCGTCATGGCCGTGTTCGTGTTCGTGCTCGTGATGATGGTGGTGGTCGTGATCGTGACCGTGATCGTGGTGGTGATCATCGTCGTGATGGTGGTCGTCATCGTGGTGATGATGGTGGTGGTGCACCTCGTGGCGGGCCTCGAGATCGGCCTCAGCGCCGATGCCTTGACCAAGGAGGACGCCCACAGGCAACGCGCCTTTTGTGGCCGGGATGACCTGAACGCCGTCGCGGCTTTCTTCCTTGAGTTTGGCGGTCAGACCGGTGGATTCCTCTGACGTCAGCAGATCGGATTTGTTCACGACGATCATGTCCGCGCAGGCCACCTGATCTTCGAATAGCTCGGAGAGCGGGGTTTCGTGGTCGAGGCCTTCATCGGCGGCGCGCTGGGCGTCCACGGCTTCGACGTTGTGGGCAAAGCGGCCCTCGGTGACGGCCTTGCCGTCCACGACCGTGACCACGCCGTCCACCGTGACCTTGGTCGAGATGCCCGGCCAGTTGAACGCCCGCACCAGCGGCTGCGGCAGCGCCAGGCCAGAGGTTTCGATCACGATGTGGTCGGGGGCCTGATCGCGGGACAAAAGCTGTTCCATCGTCGGGATGAAATCATCGGCCACGGTGCAGCAGATGCAGCCGTTCGATAGCTCCATGATGTCATCTTCGGTGCAGGTTTCGTCGCCGCAGCCCTTGAGGATGTCGCCATCCACGCCGAGGTCGCCGAATTCGTTGATGATGAGCGCGATGCGTTTGCCTTCGGCGTTTTCGAGCATGTGGCGGATCAGCGTGGTTTTACCCGCGCCCAGAAAACCCGTGACGATCGTGGCAGGAATCTTGGATGGCATGTCTATCTCCTTGACCCGTCACACCCGACGGGAGTTGCCGTGTCGCAGGGCTGGTCTCCTGGCTCGCGGGTCGATGCGCTCGGTGTGCGGCCTTCCCGGGGGCGTCCCCAGTGGCCTTGTGCACGCGCTCGCCGCTTACAGTCGCGGGGGCGGCTGCGGTATTGGGCCCTCACTTGGTCTGCCCGCACCGCATTCCCATTTCATCCCCAGACGCTTTGCGCCAACGGGGAACCTTGCAGGCGCCTGTGTGGTCCAGTTGGGCGCGGTCAGCAATGCTAAATCCGGCAGGTTTCGGTGTTCGCGCGTCACGTTTTCCGACGATATCCTGCCCCAACACCGATATGTTGTGGATAAGCTACCCTCTCCATCAACATGATGTTGACAGGGGCCAAGGCCGCCCGTCACCATCGGCGGAGGCAGGAATCGGAGACCGCATTGCGTTTTTCAAAGCTCAGGCTCAACGGATTTAAGTCCTTCGTAGATCCCACGGACTTGATTATCGCGGATGGACTCACCGGTGTGGTGGGGCCCAATGGCTGCGGGAAATCGAACCTTCTAGAAGCGCTGCGTTGGGTCATGGGCGAGAACCGCCCGACCGCCATGCGCGGCGGCGGGATGGAGGACGTGATCTTTGCCGGTGCGGCCACGCGACCGGCGCGGAACTACGCCGAGGTGTCGGTGAGCATCGACAATTCCGACCGTTTGGCGCCTGCGGGTTTCAACGACGAAGACACGCTGGAAGTGGTGCGTCGTATCACGCGCGACATCGGCAGTGCCTACAAGGCGAATACCAAGGACGTGCGCGCACGGGACGTGCAGATGCTCTTTGCCGATGCGTCTACAGGTTCACATTCGCCGTCCCTCGTGCGCCAAGGCCAGATCGCGGAACTGATCAATGCCAAGCCGCGCGCCCGCCGCCGCATTCTGGAGGAAGCGGCCGGGATCAGCGGGCTTTATCAGCGTCGTCATGAGGCTGAGCTGAAGCTGAAAGGCGCAGAGACGAATCTGTCGCGCGTCGATGACGTTCTGGAACAGCTGACCGCGCAGCTCGCATCGCTGGCGCGTCAGGCGCGTCAGGCCGCTCGGTATCGTGAGATCGGGTCGGAACTGCGCGTTGCGGAGGGCATGCTGCTTTACCGTCGCTGGAAAGAAGCCGATCAGTTGCGGGCCGAGGCCGAAGCGGCGCTGCGCGAACTCGTGACGGCTGCAGCCCGCGGCGAAGGCGCGGCGCGGGAGGCCGCTAAGGCGCGGGAAGCGGCAGAGGCCGCGGTGCCACCCAAACGTGAGGAAGAGGCCATCGCTGGTGCGGTGCTTCAGCGGCTGACTGTGCAGCGCGATACGCTGGCAGCCGAAGAGGCCAACGCCGTGACCGCGATCGAGACGCTGGAGCGGCGCATCGCACAGATGGCCCATGACATTGAGCGTGAGACCGGCCTGAACCGGGATGCAGGCGAGTCGATTGAACGGCTGGAATGGGAGGCGGGCGAGCTGACCAAGGCCGCCGAAGGCTTCGACGAAGAGTTGGCGGAGGCGGCGGAGTCGGCGCGGAGTTCTGCGGCGGTTATGGAAGACCGTGAAGCCGGGCTTTCGCGGGCCACCGAGGACACCGCGCGTTTGGCGGCGCGGCACCAATCTGCGGCGCGGTTCCGGGATGACAGCGAGAAATCCCTGACTGCCATCGCGGCGCGTTCGGCGGATGCTGAGGCGGCCATCGAGGAGGCGCGCGCGCTGGTTTCCGGCGCGGATGAGACCCTTTACAGTGCTCGGGCCGCTGAGGCTGAAGCCACTGCAAGTGCGGCCTCGGCAGAGGAGGCGCTCGCCGCGGCAGAGCAGGCACGCAGTGACGTGCAGGCGCAAGAGGCCGAGGCCCATACTGCGCGATCCGAGGCTGAAGGCGAGGCAGGGGCCCTGCGGGCCGAAGTGCAGGCCTTGTCGCGCGTGCTCGCGCGCGAAAGCTCGGACGGGGAGCAGATCGTTGACGAGCTCACCGTTTCTCCGGGCTACGAAAAGGCGCTGGGTGCGGCCCTAGCAGATGATGCGCGCGCGCCCCGCGTGGGTGCCGATGGCGGCACCGGTTGGCGGGCGCTGCCGGATTACGCTGAGCCTGCAAAGCTGCCCGCTGGCGTTCACCCACTGGCTGAACATGTGAACCTGCCGGATGTTCTGGCCCGCCGTATGGCCCAAGTGGGTGTGGTGGAACCGGCTGATGGGCCCCGATTGCAGGCTGACCTGAAACCCGGTCAGAGGCTCGTGAGCCTCGACGGTGACGTTTGGCGCTGGGATGGCTTTGTCGCTGCGGCGGCGGATGCGCCGTCAGCGGCGGCAATGCGCCTGGAGCAAATGAACCGCCTGCGCGCATTGGAGGCCGAAGAGGCAGAGGCCCAGTCCCGGGCCGGGGTGTGCCGGGACAGCCATGAGGCGCTAAAGGCCCAACTGGCAGAACTGACCGCTGCGGATCAGGCCGCCCGCCAGGCGCGTCGCGCTGCGGATCAGCACATGGCCGATGCCGCCCGGGCGCTGTCGCGCGCCGAGGCGGAAAAGAACATGGCCGAGGGCAAGGTGGAATCGCTGACGCTGTCGGTGACGCGTCTGCGCGACGAGGAGGCCGCGGCCCGGGCCCAGTTGAACGAGGCGGAGCGCGCCTTGGGCGAATTGCCGGATTTAGAATCTGCTCGAGCCGAGCTTGAAGACGTGAAGCTGACGGTGGAAGCCGCGCGGATGACAATGCTGTCGCACCGGGCCGCCCATGACGAGCTGCGCCGGGTGGGCGAGGCCCGCACCAAAAGGTCACAGGAAGTGACCAAAGAGCTGAGCGGCTGGCGCCACCGGCTCGAGACCGCGACGACGCGCACGGCCGAATTGAACGAGCGTAAGGAAGCCAGCGAGGCAGAGCTGAAAGCTGCCCGCGCGACGCCGGACGAGATCGCAACCAAGCGTGAGGCACTGGCGGACGAGATCGAGAAGGCTGAGACGCGCCGCAAGGCGGCTGCAGATGCGTTGGCGGAGGCTGAGACTGACCTGCGCGCTGCCGTGGAAGCAGAACGCGAAGCGGAACGCGGCGCAGGGTCGGCGCGAGAAGCGCGGGCGCGGGCCGAGGCGCGGTTTGAGGCCGCAAAGGAAACGCTCGATGCTGCGGTGGAGCGTGTCCGCGAGGATCAGGGCGTCACGCCCGAAGCGCTGCTGGAAAGCATCGGCAAAGATCCCGAGAATATGCCGGATGCCGACCGGATCGAGGCCGATGTGGCGCGGCTGCGACGTCAGCGGGATGCGCTGGGCGCTGTCAACCTGCGCGCCGAGGAAGATGCGCGCGAGGTGCAGACAGAGCGCGATAATCTGGCCGCGGAAAAGGAAGATCTGGAGGCTGCCATCGCTACGCTGCGGTCTGGAATTGCGAGCCTGAACAAGGAAGGTCGCGAGCGCCTGCTGAAAGCCTTTGACGAGGTTAACCGCAACTTCTCTACCCTCTTCACGCACCTCTTTGGCGGCGGCGAAGCGAAGCTGGTGCTGGTGGAAAGCGACGACCCGCTGGAAGCCGGTCTCGAGATCATGTGCCAGCCGCCGGGCAAGAAGCTGTCCACGCTGTCGCTGCTGTCGGGTGGGGAGCAGACGCTGACCGCGCTGGCGCTGATATTTGCGGTGTTCCTGGCGAACCCGGCGCCGATCTGCGTGCTCGACGAGGTGGACGCGCCGCTGGACGACGCCAACGTGACGCGATTCTGCGACCTTCTCGACGAGATGACGCGCCGCACTGAGACGCGGTTCCTGATCATCACGCACCACGCCGTGACGATGAGCCGGATGGATCGTTTGTTCGGGGTGACGATGCAGGAGCAGGGGGTGAGCCAGCTCGTTTCCGTGGACCTGCAGGGTGCGGAGCGGTTGGTGGCCTGAGCGACGCCGTCCGGACGCTGTTTGCCTCACGGCAAAGACGCCCCGCCCGCCGTCCCATTGGCCTCTCTTCATTGTGAGGGTGGTTTTGGGTGCTGGCGGGCTAAGCTATCGCCTATGCGATATTTGATTTTCATTCTCATGGCAGGGGCTGCATCAGCTCAGGGTGTTCGTGACAGCGACGCGATCCTCAGCGACGCGGAGATGCGCGCGGAAGTCGTCGGATCGACCCATACGTTCTTTGACGGGGGGCGATCCTTCTTTTCGCTGACCGATAGCTATTCCTACACGTACCCAGACGGTGGGATTGCCTATGGGCGCTATGAACTGCGGGAGAACGGGGTTGTCTGCACCTTTTTCAATCACGGGTTCGAGCGGTGCGATACCTATGTCCGCGCCGGTGATCGGCTGGTTCTGATCAATGAAGACGGCACGCGTTTTCCGGTCCGGTTGAGCGAGAGTGGGCAGGCCTCCTAGAGGCGGTTGAAAAGCTCGCGCGTGGGCCAGGCGTCGGCGGGCAGGCCGAGCCGTTGCTGTTCGGCCTGAACGGCGGCGCGGGTGAGGCGGCCGAGGATGCCGTCGATATTGCCCACATCGTGGCCGCGCGCGACCAGCTTGGTCTGCAGTGCCTTCATCTCATCACCGGTAAATGCGGGGTCGGGGTTGCCCTTGTTGTAGACTGGTGCGCCTTCGAGCCGGGTGGCGAAATAGGCCGCCGTCGTTACGTATACGAAGCTTTTGTTCCATTCGAAGAATACGCTGAAATTCGGGTAGGCGAGAAAGGCGGGGCCTTTGCGGCCTTGGGGCAGGAGGAGCGAGGCGTCGAGATTTGCGATCTCTCCCTGACGGGGGGTGACGCCCATAGCCGCCCATTCAGAGGCCGGCAGCACAGTATCGAGACCTGATTTTGACCAGTCGAGTTCTGCGGGCAGCGTAACTTCTTGCAGCCAGGGTTCGCCCGCGCGCCAACCCAGAGAGCCGAGCATATTTCCACCTGACAGGAGCGCATCAGGAGCGGAGGTCTTAAGACTGACCACGCCGTCTCCGTCGCCATCTATGCCGTTTTCCAGGATGTCCTCGGGCAGCATCTGGACCATGCCTATCTCGCCCGCCCAGGCACCCGTGGTGGTTGCGGGGTCCATGCCGCCCTGTTCGAAGAGTTCAACGGCTGCCAATGCTTGCGGGCGAAAGAGTTCCGGTCGGCGGCAGTCATGGGCAAGGGTCACCAGCGCGTCGCGCGTATTGAAATCGCCCTGAACTGCGCCAAAGTCCGTCTCGAACGCCCAAAAGGCGGTGAGGACACCGCGGGAGACGCCGAAGCGGTTTTCGATCTCGTCAAACACCGTCGCGTAGCGATCGAGGTTCAGGCGGCCGTTGTCGATGCGGTTTTGGCTGATCAACCTTTGGGAAAAATCGAGGAATGGGCGCTGGAAAACGCCTTGCGCCCGGTCGGCGCGGATCACGGCGGGGTCTTGCGCGACGCCGGCGAAGAAGGCGTTAACCGTGGCCTCGGAGTGACCGTTGCTGCGCGCTTCCGCCTTAAGGCCATCCACGAAGCTGGCGAAGCTGCCGCCGCATTCTGCCTGGGCTGTGCCTGCGAGCAGGGCGAGGAGGAGGGCAATGCGCATGGGTTGGTCTCCCTTGTTTTGGGCACTCTAGAGCAGGAGCAGCCCGGCGGCGATCACAAGAATGAGGGCGGCGGCCCAAGCGCGCCAAAGCGCCGAGACGGCGTTATCGATATCGGCGGGGCCAAGGTCGCGGCGGCCGGGGGCGTTCACGAAGGGGAAGTCCCGCAATTCGCCCTCATAGGCGCGGGGACCGGAGAGCGCGATGCCCAGGGATCTGGCAAGGGCGCTTTCAGGCCAGCCGGCGTTTGGGGAGCGGTGCAGGGGGGCTTCCCGGCGGACAGCAGGCCAGAGGCCCAGCGCGCCGTGAGAGATCAGGATGAGAAGGGCGGTAAGGCGCGCGGGGATCCAGTTTATCAGGTCATCGAAGCGCGCGGAGGCCCAGCCGAAATCGCCGTGGCGGTCGGTTTTGTAGCCGATCATGGAGTCGGCGGTGTTCACGGCCTTGTAGGCGAGCATGCCGGGAAGACCTGCGATGGCGAACCAGAAGGCCGGTGCTATGACGCCGTCGGAGAGGTTTTCGGCGGCGCTTTCGATGGCTGCGCGGGCGACGGCGGGTTCGTCCATTTCTGCGGTATCGCGGCCGACGATCATGGCGACGGAGCGGCGGCCCTGGGCGAGGCTGTCGCGTAGGCTGTCGGCCACGGCCCTGACGTGGTCCGCGAGAGAACGCTGAGCCAGGAGGATTGCGGCCATGATCGCCTCGGCCCACCAGCCTAGATCGGCAATGGCGGATCCGATGATGATGGATACGAGGACCAGCGCGATCAGTAGGATCACGCCCTTGGCGGTACGATTTTGCCCTTTGTTAAATGTCGCGTCGGCCCATCCGATGGCGCGTCCGATCAGAACGGCTGGATGCGGGATGCGGTCCCAGATCCATTTCGGTTCGCCTAAGAGCGCGTCGAGGATCAGGGCAAGGGCGAGGGTCATGACGTCGGGACGGCGTTCCCGCGGCTGGCTGCGCCAGCGCGGATCACCCCGCCCGCCGTCCCCAAGGCGCGCTCCAGCTGCGACCAGCCGCTTTGTGGCGGCAGGCCGATGCGGATCCAGGTTTTGGCGTAGGAGAAGCTACGGATCAGGATGTGCTCTTTGCTCAGCGCGTCCTTGGCGGCTTCGGCATCGGCGACTTCGTAGAGGCGGAAGAGGGTGGTGCCGCCGCGAAGACGGGCGCCTTGGGCTTCGAACAGTGCATCGAGGCGGGTGGCGTCTTGCGCCAATCGGGTGCGTGTGGCGTCTGCCCAGGCGTGATCTTCGAGGGCTCTGCGGCCGATTTCGAGGGCAGGGCCAGAGACTGCCCAGGGGCCGAGGGCGTCGCTGAGGGCGGGGCCGCCGCGCGGCGTCAAGGTCTCGGGCGCGGCAATGGCGAAACCCAGGCGCAAGCCGGCGAGACCCCAGAACTTGCCGAAGCTCTTGAGAATGA
The DNA here is from genome assembly GCA_038747015.1 of Pseudomonadota bacterium. Lineage (GTDB taxonomy): Bacteria > Pseudomonadota > Alphaproteobacteria > Rhodobacterales > Rhodobacteraceae > Shimia_B. Next base: position 19,981 of record JBCDKE010000013.1, on the reverse strand, counting down.
CGACGCCGGGTTCCTTTGCCAGCGCGATGTGGGTGCGGTCAGGCGTGACGTCGCAAAAGCTTTCATCAATCACCGTGAGGCGGCGTATCCCCATGGCCTCTGCAGGCCAGAGCTGGCCGTCGGGATTGTTGGGGTGAACGTAGACATGGGTGTCACGGTGCTGATCATCGGGGTCAACGTCCAGCCCATGGGCTTCGAAAGCGGCCGCGTGCTCATTGTAGGTCGGCTGTGGGATGTAGACCCCGGACGTGCCCCCAAGGGCGGGCAGTTTGGCAATGAGTGCTGACGCCCCGGCTGCGGGGAGGATCTGCGCCCCATCGGGCACGTTCCAGAAACGCCGCGCAGCCTCTGTCAGGCGGGTAAAGCCCGCACTGTCCGGGAGCGCTGACCACGCATGAGCCGGGATATCACCTATGGGATAGGGCTCGGGATTGATGCCGGTGGAGAGGTCCAGCCAGTCAGCCCGCTCCCCGCCGTAGCGGGCCATGGCGGCGTCGAGACCACCGCCATGCTCGTGTTTTTCCGCCCTGATCGCATCGCCAGCCATGGCCGGCACATGACCTGACCCTTAGGCGGCTTGCAAGACCCCGCGACCATGGGGTTCCCACCAATCGATGTCCGGATTGATCGGCACGATGCGATGCGGGTTAATGCTCTCGTGGCTATAGTGGTAGTGACGCACGATGTGGGTCATGTTCACCGTCTCGGCCACGCCGGGCCACTGGTAGAGCTCGCGCGCATAGGCCCACAGCGCCGGGTAGTCGATCAGGCGCTTTTTGTTGCACTTGAAATGCAGGTGATAGACTTCGTCAAAGCGCACCAGTGTGGTGAAGAGACGCCAGTCGGCCTCAGTCACCTTGTCACCCATGAGGTAGCGGTGCGCCGTGAGACGTTCGTCGAGCCAGTCCATCGTTTCAAAGAGCGGTACAACAGCGGAGTCGTAGGCAGCTTGCGTCGTGGCAAAGCCCGACTTGTAGACCCCGTTGTTGAAGGTGTCGTAGATGCGCGCGTTCACCGGCTCGATCTCCTCGCGGAGGTCGTCCGGCCAGAAGTCGAGCGTGTTGCCCGTGATCCCGTCGAAGGCGGAGTTGAACATGCGGATTATTTCCGAGGACTCGTTCGAGACGATCTTGCCCTGCTTCTTGTCCCAGAGGATCGGCACTGTCACGCGGCCGGTCATGTCCGGCTGGGCACGCGTGTAGATGTCACGCGCAAAGGCGGAGCCAAAGAGGCTGTCGCCGGTGGCGCCATCCTCATCGGTTTCGAATGTCCAGCCGTCGGACATCATGTCGGGGTGGACAGCATCTACAGTGATGATCTGATCGAGACCTTTGAGCGCGCGGAAGATCAGCGTACGGTGCGCCCAGGGGCAGGCGTAGGAGACATAGAGGTGATAACGGTCGGCCTCGGCCTTGAAGCCGCCTTCACCGCTGGGACCCGCCGATCCGTCCGCCGTGATCCAGTTGCGAAACTTGGCGTCCTGACGTTTGAAAGCGCCGCCGGTGGATTTGGTGTCGTACCATTGATCCACCCATTTTCCGTCTACGAGTAGTCCCATTTCGATCTCCTGTGTCGCGGCAAAGATAGAGCCCGCATTTGGGAGCGAAAACGCAGACCCGCGCGCGGGAGGGCTGCGGCAACGCACAGGGAGGCGCGCATGGCGGCCAAGCTTTGGGCCTGCTAGAGCGGTTCCATGGCACCTGCACCTTCACTCGCGACGCTCATGGTTGCCTCTGGCCTTGCCGTGCTGTCGCTCAACATGTTTTTGCCCTCGCTGCCGCAGATCGCGCGGGATTTCGGCGTGAGCTACGCTGCCGCGGGTTGGTCGGTGTCTGGTTATCTGGCGCTGACTGCCGTGCTGCAATTGTTGCTGGGCCCGCTCTCTGACCGGATCGGCCGACGGCCGGTGGTTTTGTTCGCGGTTGTCAGCTTTGCGGTGCTGTCGGCGGTGTGCGCCCTGGCGACCAGTTTCACTGTTTTTCTGGTGGCTCGGATGTTGCAGGGGGTCATCATCGCGGGTTCCACCATGGCACTGGCCTCGGTGCGCGACACCTCAGGGGCCGCGGCCGCGGCGCGGCGTATTTCCTGGGTAGCCATGGGCATGGCCGTGGGCCCCATGGTAGGCCCCGCTATTGGTGGCGTTTTGGACGCAGCCTTTGGCTGGCGGTCGATTTTTTGGACGCTGAGCGGTGGCGGCGCCCTGCTTTCGCTGCTGGTGTTTTTTAACTGGGGCGAGACAAATACGTCGAAATCGGCGAGCTTCGGTGCCCAGTTTCGTGCTTATCCGACATTGCTGGCATCGCCAGCGTTCTGGGCGTTTTCTGGGGCCGTCGTTACCGGCGTAGGGTGTTTTTACGTCTTTATCAGCGGCGCGCCCTATGTGGCGGATCAGGTCCTCAATATCTCAACTGCGCAGGTCGGGATCGCAGTGGGGATCATCACTGCGGGTTTCTTTGTGGGCAATGGCGTATCCGGCCGCATCGCAGAGAGCGTTGGACTGGGCCTGATGGTTCTGTCGGGGCGTCTGCTGCAAGTTGCGGCGATTGCGGCCAATCTGCTTTTGCTCTTTGCGGGGTATTTCAATCCACTGACATTCTTTGGCCTGATGGCGATTGTCGGTTTTGGCAACGGTATAGCCAACCCGTCGGCTCATGCCGGGTTGATGTCCGTGAATCCTGCGCTGGCGGGTAGTGCAGCGGGTTTGTCGGGGGCACTGGTGTTGGCTTTTGGCGCGTTCTTTACCGCAACCTCGGCCCGGCTGTTAGAGCTCGGCCCACCGGCGACGACATTGTTAGTGACCATGTTGATTCTGTCCCTTTTGGGGGCGGCGACTGGGTGGGCGGCTTACAGGCTCTCAGGCACGCTGGTCAGGGCCGAAACGACGTGATCGGCGACCGTATCCGGCTCTTCTTCATGGGCGAGGTGGCCGAGACCGGGAAGGTGCATGACCTTCGCATTAGGCAGCCGTTCTGCTGCGCGATCAGAGACGCCTGGCGGCACAGTTGTGTCGTTCGCGCCGGTGATCAGGATTGTTCGCGCCTGATTGCGAGGTAGCCGCGCCAGGAGTGGATCAAGGTTCCAGGCGGCCATCATCCGCAGTGTTCCGTCCACGTGGCGGGTGCTGCTGACCAGCTCTTGATACAGCGCTTGGCCTTCTGCATCGATCTTTGAGCCTGTGCTCTCAAGAAGCCGCCGGACCGTTGGCGGTGAAGAAGATGTAGAGGAAAAGAATACAGCCGTCAGTGGGTTCAGCGCCATCAGCTTGGCAGCCAAAGGAAAGGCCCAACCCGCGACCCCCTCGAACTTGCCCAAGGCTGCGTTGATGCCGATGACGGTGTCCGAGAGACCCTCTTCTGCGAGCCGCAGTGCAAGCGCTCCACCTGCGGAATGGCCGATTAGGGCGGCGGGTTTCCAGTCTTCGGACCAAGCGAGGGAGGCAATGTCTTTGGCCATGGCGTCGAGGCCATAGCGTCCCGAAACGCGTGGACGCGAAAACCCCTGACCCGGCAGATCAAGTGCGATGCAACGGTAGTCGCGCGCAAGGATCGGCAGCAGCCCGCGCCAGCTTTGCGTGGCGCCGCCAGCACCGTGGAGCAGCAACAAAAGTGGGCCTTCACCCATTTCTTGTACGTGCCAACGCCCGTTGAGGTTGCCTGCGGGAATGAACCGGCTGTGCTCGGCATGGGGCCAGTGGGTTTTTGCACGTGCCCAGTCCATGGGCGTCCCTAATCCAACGCGCCCGTTACGGCGGCGCTGAGCTTTTCTGCATTGGCACGGGGCATGGGCACGTAAGTTGCGTCCATGGTTTCTGCGAGGGTGCGCAGGGCTCGCTCGGGCCTTTTGCCCACGTCAATGACGAGCCCTTCGATGCCTTGGGCTAGCGCTGCGCGCGCCATGTGCGAGGCGTCAGCTGCGGCGCGTTTTCGGTCTGCCTCGCCATCCAGGGCCACGTTTGCGCGACCGTCTGTCAAAAGCACAAGTGTCGGAGTCATCCCGCGCGCCTTGCCCTGAAGCGCGATCAAGGTAGCGGCCTCGATGCCCGCGGCCAAAGGCGTACCGCCACCGCCCGGCAGCGCTGCGAGGCGGCGTTTGGTCTGGACCAGAGAACGCGTTGGCGGCAACAAGACTTCGGCCTGAGCCCCTCGGAAGCTGACCAACGCGACATGGTCGCGGCGGGCGTATGCCTCTGCCAAAAGTAATTCGATCGCGCCCTTTGCCTCTGCGAGGCGAGCTAGTGCCGCGGAGCCTGAAGCGTCGACGGCAAACACAAGCAAACGATCCGATTTTTCTTCGAACCGTTTGAGCCGGATGTCAGATCCGCGTATTTCTACCGGTCGGCTACGATCTACTAGTTCTTTGCGTATGCGCTGCCACGGGGCGGCTGCGCGGAGCGTTGCCACAAGATCGAGGCGTGCTTTGGTATCCAGTCGCCCTGCGCGCGAGGGCAGTGGGCGGCCACGGCGATTGCTCACGCGCTTGGACCCTGCGCCAAGGCCCTTGGCACCTTTACGAGCGCGGCGCGCTGCGACTTGCGCCAGAATGTCGGTCGGTAACACGGCGCGGACTGCGTCGAGTAAAAGCTCCTTTGGGATCTCCAAACGGGCACCTTCGTCGGCGTCCTGAGTGTCCGTTTCCTGTGTTTCCTCTGGCGCGGAATTATCTTCGCTCAGTGGCTCAGGAATGCGCGTCGCCCGTGGTGCGAGAGCAAGGATTGCAGCGGCCTCGATGTCTTCGGGGCGTACCGAACGGCGCCGGTGCAAAGCAGCGTGAGCCCGCGCGGCCCAGAGGCAGTGGATAGTGGCGCGGGTGGAGCGCACACCAAGTGACTGCGCCAGCTCGGCGATGGCGCGGATATCGGTCTCAAAAGAGCTTACGATTTCGGGTTCTGGTAGCGTTCCGAAGCCCGTGACCGCGTCCCCACAGGCAATTTCATCTAGATCAATGTGAAAAGCCAGACGGTCGCGCAGAGCCTGTGGGAGGCCCTCGCTTTCTTCGGCGCCTTCGTCCAAGGCGATAAGGCACTGATTTCCGTCATCTAGGGCTTGCCCGAGGCGCGCCGCGAGACCTGGCTCCATCCGCTCGGCCATCGGCACAATGAGGAGCGAGGCATTTTCCAACAGCCCTTTGCTGCGGACTTCTCGCCCCGCGGTCAGAGTTGCGGCCAGATCAAGGCCGCCAAAGAGCTGATCGTCACTAATATTGAGCGGGACTTTCCGCGCTGGCATGGAAAGCCGGGCGAGGGCGTCGAGCCAGCGGTCCCGCACGGGTCCGGCCCGGGCGCGCACGACGATACCCCCAAGGCGCGGCTCTAGCGCCAGAAGCTTGAGAGCCAACAGAGCCTGGCCCCATCGTTGGGCCGGGTCGATCACGCGCCCAGCACCTCTTCCACGACGCGGTTCACGCGCGTTCCAGAGCCGGCCTCGTCCAACGGGTCGCGGCGCAAGCGGTGGCGAAGCGCCGATGTGGCAACCTCGGCGACATGGGCCTCGGTCATTTTTTTGCGGCCTTCAAATGCAGCCAATGCGCGGCCTGCTTTCAAGAGGGTGAGTTCGCCGCGTAGCCCGTCCGAACCGAGCGCCAGGCAAAGCGCTGCACAGCGTTCCAAAACGGCAGGCGGGGTGATTACCTGGGGCAGGAGTTCGCGTGCCGAAATGATCTGGTCGCGGGTGTCGCTGTCCTCGAGCTCCCACGCGTGCAGGAACGCCGCCGGATTGCGCTCAAAATCGTCGCGGCGTCGGATCACCTCTACGCGGGTTCCGATGTCTTTGGGGGATTGCACGTCGACCGACAGGCCGAAACGGTCCAGCAATTGTGGCCTGAGTTCACCCTCTTCGGGGTTCCCCGATCCCACCAGAACAAAGCGCGCGGGGTGGCGAATGGACATGCCTTCGCGTTCGACGACATTCTCGCCCGTTTGCGCTACGTCGAGCAGTAGATCGACGATGTGGTCTTCCAGAAGGTTCACCTCGTCAATGTAAAGGTAGCCCCTGTTCGCGCGCGCCAGCAGTCCTGCCTGGAACGCCTTTTCCCCCTGCGTAAGCGCCTTTTCTATGTCGAGCGCTCCGGTCACACGGTCTTCGGTAACACCGAGAGGCAGGTCGACCACAGGGGTTGGGACGGCGAAGGGTTCGGCCTCGTCGACGTCCGCCCATTGGGGGCACTCCGCGTAGGTGGGTGAATTCACCGGACAGCCAGGTACAGCCATGATGGGAGGCAAAAGAGCGGCGAGCCCGCGCACGGCTGTGGATTTGCCCGTTCCCCGGTCGCCGAACACCAACACCCCGCCGATAGACGGATCGACCGCAGTCAGCACCATGGCGCGCTTCATGTCGTCCTGTCCGACGATGGCGGAAAACGGGAATGCGGTCATGGCTGCTCCTCCTGAGCGGCGAGTTTGTTGAGCGGGCTTTCGCCCTCCCATTGGCCGTGTTCACCGGTTACGGCGAATCGGGCGTAGAGTTCTTCTCGGAACCATGCACCCTCACGTACGGCGCGGATTGCGCGTGCATGTGGACCGTCCTTGCGCGCGAACTGCCCCATGGCACGGGCCGAGGGCCAGATCGAAAAGGTCACTTGGTGTAGCCAAGGCACCTCGCCAATGCCGATCTTAAAGGCGACATTTTCGTCGAGGCCGATGACCTTGGAAATATCGGGAACGCGTCCCCAAAATTTCATCAAAACGCTGGGTTTTATTGTCGCCCGGGTGAGTGCGGCCAGAGGGCCTTCGGGAGGTTCGGACGCCGTCTCAAAGGGTTGTCGTCCCGACCAGTTTCCTTTGGCTTGGGTGGGCGTCAGATAGACTGTCCAGCTTTCCGCAGCCATGCGGCGATAACGCGCGAAAAAGGGCTGCTCTTCGACGCGCGCTTTGGCGGTGTCGCTGTCGGGCCATGTGCAGAGGATTGCATAGACTGCGGTGTTTGGAACCGGCGTAAACCCTTCGCCCGTGCCCGATCCGCATAGCTTCCAAAACCCGACATCTGGGACCCTTGGTAGTAGCATCCGAGACACACCCATCATTCCGAGGGCCCACAGTTTGGGCCCAGCCCCCGCAAAGCGAAAGAAGGAAAGAGAGACTGTCTGAGTCATGCGGACTCCCGAATGTGTAACTTTATCCTGACACATATCTGGAAATATTGGAAGACAAAGGGGCAGTTTCCATGACATGATTGTAAATCAAGACTTACAGTCAGGAATCGTGATGCTATGACGCTCTACCCGAATGAGGGAGCAAAGGGACCAACAAAGGCCATTGTCGTTGGCGCGGGATTGGGCGGGTTGGCTACGGGCATGCGCTTGGGGGCCAAAGGATACAGAGTCACGGTTCTGGATCGCCTGGATCGCGTTGGTGGGCGTGGTTCGTCAATAACTCAAGATGGTCATCGCTTTGATCTAGGGCCCACGATCATCACAGTGCCACAGGTTTACGAAAAGTTATGGGCCGCTTGCGGGCGCGATTTTTACACCGATGTCACGCTCAAGCCCTTGGATCCGTATTATGAGATCCGTTGGCCCGACGGATCGAACTTTTTTGCCACTGGTGACACCAAGATCATGGAGACTGAGGTCGCTCGGCTGAACCCGTCAGACGTGCAGGGGTACCGGAAGTTCCTAGAAGACAGTTATCGCCGCTATGTGGTCGGGTTTGAAGGCATGGTGGCAGAGCCCATGCACAAGGCATGGGATACGGTGAAGGTTCTGCCAACATTCGCACTGCTAAGGGCGGACCAGTCGATCCTAAAGCTTGCGAAAAAGCGCGTGCGCGATGAGCGGCTGCGGATGGCCCTTTCGTTCCACCCGCTCTTTATCGGCGGGGACCCGATGAATGTGACGTCTATGTACGCGCTCGTCAGTCATCTGGAGAAGGAATACGGCGTGCACTACGCCATGGGTGGCGTGCAGGCGATTGCCGATGCCATGGCTGGTGTGATCGAGGATCAGGGCGGGCAGGTGGTTCTGGGGGCGGAGGTCGATGAGATCGTCACGCAAGGTGGAAAAGCCCGTGGCGTGCGTATGGCCGACGGCGAGACGCTGGACGCGAGCGTTGTCGTGAGCAACGCCGACGCAGGGCACACCTATAAGCATCTCTTGCGACAGCAACCCAAACCCACCTGGACCCGCGCTAGTGTGACCCGGCGTTGGTCAATGTCCCTCTTTGTCTGGTACTTTGGCACCAAGGGCACGCGCGACATGTGGAAGGATGTGGGGCATCACACCATCCTGTCCGGACCGCGCTACGAGGGATTGCTGAAAGACATTTTCATCAAGGGCAAATTGGCCGATGACATGTCGCTTTACCTGCACCGGCCGGCGCTGACCGACCCTACGGTGGCACCGGAAGGTGACGACACCTTCTATGCCCTCTCACCTGTGCCGCATCTTGGTCACGACAACGGTGTGGAGTGGTCAGAGGAAGAAGCGATCTACAAGCGCAAGGTTGCGCGCGTGTTGAACGAGACGATCCCCGGTTTTCAGGAGCGCCTGTCGACCGAGGTGGTCTTTACGCCCGAAACCTTCTGCGATCGCTATCTGTCGCCATTCGGCGCGGGCTTTAGTCTTGAACCGCGCATTCTACAGTCTGCCTGGTTCAGGCCCCACAACGTCACGCCGATCAGCGGTCTCTATCTCACCGGGGCGGGAACCCATCCCGGCGCCGGCGTGCCGGGTGTCGTGTCCAGCGCCGAGGTGTTGGGCAAGATGATCCCAGACGCGCCTGATCCCATGGTCCAAGACATCAAGATGGCCGCCGAATGATTGATCCCAAAGACATGGAATATTGCCGGGAGGCGATCCGGCATGGGTCGTTATCCTTCCACACAGCCTCGCGCCTGCTGCCGGCGCGGGTGCGGGACCCGGCGCTGGCGCTCTATGCCTTTTGCCGACTCGCGGATGATGAGGTCGATCTAGGCGACGATGAGACCGCCGCGGTGCTGATGCTGCAGGAGAGGCTTGAGCTGGTTTATTCCGGCAGGCCTCGCAACACGCCCTGCGACCGCGCGTTTGCGGCCATGGTCGAGGATCACCAAATGCCCCGCGCCCTGCCAGAAGCTTTGCTCGAGGGCCTCGCCTGGGATGCGCTGGGCAAGGAGTATCAGACGCTGTCTGGCGTCTATGCCTATTCCGCCCGCGTTGCGGCGGCTGTGGGCGCTATGATGACCGTGCTCATGGGCGTGCGTGATGCGAACGCGCTGGCGCGGGCCTGCGATTTGGGCGTGGCGATGCAGCTCACCAATATCGCGCGGGATGTCGGCGAAGACGCCCGCATGGGGCGCATCTATTTGCCGCGAGATTGGTTTGCGGAGCTGGACATGGACCCGGATGCCTGGCTGGCCGATCCTCTGCCAACGCCCGAGGTGCGTCGCCTGACGCGGCGCCTATTGCGAGACGCAGACCGGCTATATCTGCGCGCCGAAGCGGGTATAGGAAGTTTGCCGATTTCTGCCCGACCCGGGATCACGGCGGCGCGGCTTGTTTATGCCGGGATCGGCAGCCAGATCCGCGCCAACGGGTTCGACAGCATCTCGCGCCGCGCCGTGACCACGAAGGGGCAAAAGCTTGGTTGGGTTGGGAAAGCCGTCCTGCGCAGCGCTTTGGGATTAATCATGCCGCAGCACGCGACGCTCTACGCAGCACCGCTGCCTGAAGTAACGTTTCTCGTGGACGCCGCCGCCGACCGCACGCCTCAGCCCAGTCGTGCTTCAGCCGTGTTAGAGGTAATGGCAGAACTGCGGGCCCGCGATGCAGGACGTCTGGCGCCTGGCGAGTGACGCGCTAAATACCAGCCAGTTGAACTAGGTTTTGGAGCTTCTTGCCATGGACCTGTCGGTCTTCCTTGTTTACCTCGCCGCCTGCTGCGCAGCGGCCGCCACGGGCAGCCTTTTTCCGCCCGACAAGTGGTATTTCGAGGAGATTAGGAAGCCCGGCTGGACACCGCCCCCATGGCTTTTCCCGCTGGCTTGGAGCGCACTCTACATCGCCTCAGCTGTTGCAGCCGCGCGCGTTGCCGGGCGCGAAGGCGCAGCTTTGGCGTCGGCCTTCTGGGCATTGCAAATCGCCCTGAATACGCTCTGGTCGCCGATCTTCTTCGGCCACAAACGACCGGGTGCGGCCATGGTTGCGCTGGTTGGCCTTTGGCTCGCCGTCGTGGCGACGACGCTGAGTTTTCTGGCAATCGACCGTACGGCTGGGCTGCTGATGGCTCCCTACATCGTTTGGGTCAGCTATGCCGGTGCTCTGAACTGGTGGATTTGGCGCAAGAACGACGCCGCAGCGGCTACGTGATCAGAAACGCCAGCCGGCACGCCTCGGCACCCGGACCGCGAGCATCGGCTTGATCAGAGGAGACCGGAAGCGGCGCAGATCCAGCGCCTCATGCACGCCTACCGTTTCCTCGCCACCCACCCGCGTGCGCACCGCGCTGCGGGAATAGAATGGGGCGTCGAGCATGTTCTGCACCTGATGTGGCACGTAGCCTGCATCGGCGCGGGTCTCGCGCTTAACCGCCCACAGAGACCTCTTAAAGCGCGCCACGGGCGGAGGGTTTTCCATGACGCTGGGTTGCCCCGAGGCGTCGAATTGGATCGCGGTGCCAAGCTTTGAGCCATCGAGCCGGTCGGCGTCGTAGAAACAGACAGACCCATCGCCTACCGGGTAGCGGCCCCAGGTCCAGTAGCTGAAATCCTGCTCCAGCGCGCGGGTCCCGAAATTGGCGTCGAAGTAGCCATGCCCTTCCCACTGCCAGCCGGGGGCCTCGAGTTCGACTGTGATTTTCGACGTCGGTGCGAAAGGCCGCCACACATGTGCTCCATCATCGGTCAAAGTCATCTCAACGCCGGTCAGCCCAGACGGTTTCACTCGGACCTGACCGCGGACACGGGAGATCAGCGGTGGGCTCGAAACCTCGTTGATGTCAACGATGAGCTCGGATCCGGTCCAGGTCATGGAACTGGGTCCAACCTGAAATTTCGTGGGCGACAGACGCAGCGCCTCGGTGCCTCGATCGGTCATCGTAAATCGCCCACCCGCGCCGTAGGTCGCTACATTAATGCAGCAATGGTTCTGCGGGCTGCGTCGCCCCGCCCAGGCGTACCAAGGCGAAAAGACCGACCCGATAAAGCCGATGATTGAAATCGCGCGGGTTCCGTCGTGGCTCAGGCCGTCGACATACCACCATGCGTAGCCGTTTGGGGGGACGGCGAGGTCAAAGTTCGGTCCCTCAGCATCGCCTCGGCCGCGTGCCGGGCGGAGAGTGTCGCCATCGGCACCCCCGCCCCCGGATGGGTCCCGCCCCCGACCAAGTAGAGGCCCGGGATACGTGTCCGCGCTGTAGGACGCTGGAAGGCTGCCATCATCCCGTGTGGGCTCTGCCCGTAGAGGGATCCGGCCGATCCGGGAAACCGCGCCTCCCATTCCCGTGGCGTTGTCAGCGCGCGGTCGGGCGGCGAGGTCCCGAAGGTCAAGCCGAATTGGGCGAGTGTTTGATGCGTCTGTTGGCGGCATCTGTCGATCTCCTCTGCAGCAGGAGTGCTGTCGTCTTTTGCTAAAGGCGCGGCATTAATGATCACTTCAAGGCGCTCGACTTCGGGAGGGGAGATGCCCGTTCCGCGATCTTCGGCGCAGATGTAAATTGTTGGATCTGCGGGGGGAGATCCCGCTGCGATAGGGTCAAATTCGTGGTGAGGGTCGCTGGCGAAAAATACGTTGTGGTGGACGAGCTCTGGGCCACTCACAGTCGATGCAAAGGCCCAGACTCGAGCAGAGAGTGACCGATTTTCCAATGGCGCGAGAGCCACCGCGCCCTTGGCGCCGGAACCCAGCATTCCCTGAGCTAGGGCACGAGGATCACCGTTAAATACGGCTTCGTCGCATGGGAATCTGCCGTCGCCGGTGTGTACTGCTGCTACTTTGCCGCTTTGAATTTCGATGCGCGTAACGTCTGCGCCCGTCTGGAAACGCACGCCGCGCCCCTCAGCGAGCTCCTTCAAGGACAAAGCCAGTGCGTGCATGCCTTCTTTTACACGCCAGACGCCTGTGGCCTCTGAGTGCGAGATAAGCGACAGGATGGCCGGCGACTGAAAAGGAGAGCCTCCGACATAGGTGGCATAGCGACCAAAGAGTTGCCGTAGATGCGGATCGCGAAAGCTGCGGCTAAGTTTTGCGGCAAGTGTGGAAAACGGTGCCATGGCGCGGATCAGTGAAGGTTCGCGCAATACGCGAGCAGTGAGCGTAGCCGGATTAGGTCGTCCAGCCTTCATCATTGGCCCGTCGAATGCATCGAAAAGGCGCTCCGCCTCTGCGGCGAACGCCTCGTATTCTCTTCGGGCCCGGGCACCAAAGACACCGCCGACCTCCTGCGCGGATCTCTCGCGTCCCTGCCAGAGATCGAGCACCGCTCCATCACGCCACCAGTGGCGGGCCAGATGCGGTTCGCTAACCAATTCCACGTAGTCGCTCAACCGTGCGCCGATGCTTTCAAAGAGTTCGTCGAACACCGGTTTCATGGTCAGAACAGTGGGGCCTGTGTCGACCGGACCCACCTGCGAGGGTACCGTTCGCATCTTGCCGCCAACTTCTGACGCGCGCTCCAAAACCAGGACATCACAGCCCTGCGCACGCAGTCTCAGTGCTGCGGCGAGTCCGCCGATGCCGGCGCCGATAACGATGCTTCGCGTCTGTGCGACCATCTTTCCTCCCGTTCCCGCAGTGTTGACTTGGATGGCCAAAGTGTCCAGTGTAATTTACAGTCAGACTGTCCGCTTTAGCTGACGCTACTCTTCAACAATGCGGGAGACGGGCGCATGGAACAGCGAATCGAGGCCGCCATTGGGGCTGCCATCAAGCTTGGCCAAGGCCGCGGTGCGGTGCCGGGCCGATTGGCTTCGGCGCTTGATTATGCAGTTACGCCGGGTGGCGCGCGGATCCGTCCGACGATCCTCACCTCCGTGGCCATGGCGTGCGGTGACGATCAGCCTGCTATCACGGATGCCGCAGCCGCCGCGCTAGAGCTGATCCACTGTGCCTCGCTCGTCCATGACGATATGCCGTGCTTTGACGACGCAGACATGCGGAGGGGCAAAGCATCCGTGCATGTCGCGTATTCGGAACCTCTGGCACTGCTCACAGGCGATAGCCTCATCGTACTCGCGTTCGAGCTGTTGGGTCGTGTAGCCAAACACGACGCGCTCCGCTCAGCGGAATTGACCATCACATTGGCGCAACGCACGGGGATGCCGGGTGGTATTTGCGCGGGCCAGGGGTGGGAGAGCGAGGCAGAGATCGATCTCGATGCATATCACCGTGCCAAAACAGGGGCGCTTTTCATCGCCGCTACCCAGATGGGGGCCATCGCTGCAGGCCAGGATGCTGAGCCTTGGGAAGAACTCGGTGCCCGAATCGGGCAGAGCTTCCAGATCGCTGACGATTTGCGCGATGCGCTCTACGACGAAAAAGCGCTAGGTAAACCTGTAGGACAGGATGATCTCCATGGGCGTCCCAACGCCGTGGCACTGCTCGGTGTTCATGGGGCCATTTCAAAGCTGGATGATACGCTAGCGGGAGCCATTGCATCGATCCCATCGTGCAAAGGCGAAGCAATGCTCGCTGAAATGGTTCGCCGCTATGCAGAGCGTTTGACCCCGCTCTTTGCGGCCGCACGCACCGCGGCCGAATGAACGACACGCGCCGCATCCCGGCGCAGCCCATGGCGCAAAAAGGCCGCTTTGGTAGGGGGCCACGTGCTTGGATGCTGCGCTTGGCAGCATCTGCGCGCTTTCAATCCTTTGCCGCCCGTACGCCTTTGCTTGCCCAAAAGGCGCGCCGTGAGGGTGAGGAAATGTTCGACCTGATCGCAGGTTTCGCCAAATCCCAGACGCTTTTTGCGCTAGTCGATCTCGGTGTGCTCGAACGATTGAGCCACGGGCCCGCCGATGCAGGCGATGCTGCACCTGAGCTAACCGAACGGGCGGCGGCGCTTGTGTTGGATGCGGGTTGTGCGATCGGGATTTTGGGGCGATCCAAAGGTCGCTACAGCCTTACGGCGCGCGGTGCGGCGCTGATGGGTGTTCCAGGCGTCATACCGATGATCCGGCACCATGCGGTTATGTATCGTGACATGGCTGATCCCGTGGCGCTTTTGCGGCGCGAGACGGACCCAGAGCTGGCGAAGTTCTGGCCCTACGTCTTTGGCGCTGCCGCGGCACAAGACCCCGACACCACGCGCGCCTATTCAGAGCTTATGGCAGACAGCCAGCGCTTAGTTGCTGCGGACACCCTGCGAACGGTGGACCTATCGAATGGGCGCGAAGTTTTGGACATCGGTGGAGGCACTGGTGCGTTCCTGACGGCGGTTGGAGCTGCCTGCAAACACCCGCGGCTTCACCTCTTTGATTTGCCAGCCGTGGTGCCCGGCGCAGAAAGCCGTTTTCGCGATGCTTGCTTGGCAAACCGCACGCAGATTACATCGGGATCTTTCCGCGACGATGATCTCCCGCAGGGTGCTGATGTTATAACGCTCATCCGAGTTCTCTACGACCATGCGGATGACACGGTGCGAAGGCTGCTTGCCAAGGTCTATGATGCCCTCCCTCCGGGCGGTCGGATTGTTGTCTCAGAGCCCATGACTGGCGGACAAACCCCGACAGTCGCAGGTGACATTTACTTCGCATTCTACACGTATTGCATGGAAACAGGGCGCGCCCGATCCCAAGCGGAAATTGCAGATTTGCTGAGCGAGGCGGGCTTTGTTGACCTGAAAATGCCTAAGCCACGGCGCGCATTCGTGACGTCGATAGTCACGGCACGCAAGCAAAGCTGACAGATTTTTGTCTAGTATAATTGACATGTCCATGTGTCAGGTTAAACTGACACATGCAATTAAAGCCGATGGTGCAGCGTCCAACCCGCACCTACGGAACAATAGCTAGGGAGCCGAAGACGTGCAAACCACCGCCGTCCTGATGTCCGAGCCAAAAAGGCTAGGGCTTGAGACCGTGGCCTTAAAGGCCCCGGGCGCAGGCGACGTGGTGGTGGAAATCACGCATTCGGGTATCTCTACCGGCACCGAAAAACTGTTTTACTCTGGGGATATGCCACCTTTTCCGGGGTCTGGATTTCCACTGGTTCCGGGGTACGAATCCACCGGAGAGGTGGTCGAGGCTGGGCCCTTGGCGACCCTGAAGACCGGTGATCGGGTCTTCGTCCCGGGCGCAAACTGCTACGACGATGCCTTTGGCCTGTTCGGCGGGGCAACGAAGCGTCTGGTCAGTGATTCCAGCCGCGCCGTGAAAATCGATTCTGGGATGGGCGAAGCCGGTGCCTTGCTCGCGCTTGCTGCAACTGCGAGCCATGCCTTGTCTGCGCCGAATGCGGCGCTGCCTGATTTGATTGTCGGACACGGGACGTTGGGGCGGCTGCTTGCAAGGCTCACATTGGCCGCTGGCGCGCCGGCCCCGGTGGTGTGGGAACTAGATCCAAGCCGCCGCGACGCCACCGATTACGAAGTGCTGCATCCGGATACGGATACAAGACGAGACTACCATGCGATCTATGACGCCTCCGGCAACGGAGCTCTGCTCGACACGCTGATCATGCGCCTCGTAAAAGGTGGAGAGATCACACTCGCGGGGTTCTATTCCGCCCCCCTGCAATTCGCTTTCCCCCCCGCCTTCCTCAAAGAGGCCCGCCTCCGTGTGGCGGCAGAGTGGGACCACACTGACATGCAGTCCACGCGTGCGCTCGTTGAGAGCGGTGCGCTCAGGCTCGACGATCTTATCACTCATCGGAAATCCGCAGCCGATGCCCCCCAGGCTTATGAGACCGCGTTCAGCGATCCCAGTTGCCTGAAAATGATCCTGGACTGGGAGGACATCGCATGAAGGACGTGCCAAATCTGCGCGACTTCGATCAACGTCTGCGGGACGAGGCCAACGAGGACCTCGCGGATATCATCAACGAAGGCGAGCCCACCAAAAAAACGCAGATCATCGCGATCTACGGTAAGGGCGGCATCGGGAAATCGTTCACTCTGGCGAACCTTAGCCACATGATGGCGGAGCAGGGGAAGCGCGTGCTGTTGATCGGGTGTGACCCGAAATCCGACACCACCTCGTTGCTCTTTGGCGGCAAGGCCTGCCCGACGATCATCGAAACCTCGACCCGCAAGAAACTGGCGGGCGAAGAGGTCGGCGTGGGCGACGTTTGCTTCAAGCGTGGCGGCGTCTTTGCCATGGAGCTTGGCGGGCCCGAAGTGGGGCGCGGCTGTGGTGGCCGGGGCATTATCCACGGGTTTGAAACGCTCGAAAAATTGGGCTTCCACGACTGGGACTTTGACTACGTTCTGCTCGACTTCCTCGGCGACGTGGTTTGCGGCGGCTTTGGTTTGCCGATCGCGCGGGACATGGCGCAAAAGGTGATCCTCGTTGGATCGAATGACCTGCAATCGCTCTACGTGGCCAACAATGTTTGCTCGGCGGTGGAGTACTTCCGCAAGCTGGGCGGCAATGTCGGTGTCGCGGGCCTCGTCATCAACAAGGATGACGGCACCGGCGAGGCGCAGGCCTTTGCCAAGGCGGTCGACATCCCGGTCCTGGCATCGATCCCGCAGGACGAAGACCTACGCCGGAAATCCGCAAATTATCAGATAGTTGGCACCAAGGAAGGCCAATGGGGCGACCTGTTCGCCGGGCTAGGCGACAACGTGGCGGCCGCACCTCCCGTGCGCCCCTCGCCGCTGTCGCAGGACGGCCTTCTCGGACTCTTCGACGGCAAGGAAACCGGCGCCGGGATCGAGCTGGTTCCGGCCACGGACGAGGACATGCGCGGCAAGTTTTCCAAGCCCAAGGTAAGCTTGGAGGTCATGTACGACGATGCTTGATCTGGACGCATTGAAAGAAGTCGAGCGGGCGCTCGGCGATAAGGGAGCAAAGGCAAAGTAGTGTCTTTCGAGGTCAAATATGACCTAGCCGAAGAGGCTGAGGTGGACGCGGTAGTGGATCGGCCTGCGCCGGTTCTGGGCGCGCCTGCGGCTGATGCGGCTCCCGTACTGGGGGGCACGAAAGCGCCGCCTGCGTCACTGGCTGCGCGCGTGCAGGGCAAGGCCCCGCCGCAGTTGGGTCAGCCCAAGATCAGCGATCCGAATGCACCGGTAGGGTGCCATTCTTCGGCGGCCAATATGGAGGCGCAGGCTCGCGCTTCGGGCAATTCCGAGATGCTGGATCAGTTCGCCAAGGACTATCCCGTCGGTCCCCACGACAAACCTCAGAGCATGTGCCCGGCCTTTGGCAGCCTGCGCGTAGGGCTCAGGATGCGTCGTGTGGCGACGATGATGTCGGGGTCGGCCTGCTGCGTTTACGGGCTTACCTTCATCAGCCATTTCTACGGCGCGCGGCGGTCGGTGGGCTATGTGCCCTTCAATTCCGAGACGCTCGTTACGGGCAAGCTTTTCGAGGATATCCGCGACTCTGTCTACGACATGGCGGACCCGGAAAAGTACGATGCGATCATCGTCACGAACCTCTGTGTGCCGACGGCATCGGGCGTGCCGCTAAGGCTTTTACCAAATGAAATCAACGGTGTACGCATCGTTGGCATCGATGTGCCGGGCTTCGGAATTCCAACCCATGCCGAGGCCAAGGACGTGCTCGCCGGGGCGATGTTGAACTTTGCCCGCCAAGAGATCGAGGCGGGTCCGGTGCCGTCACCGGAGAAGGCCAAGGACGGTCGCCCTACAGTGACGCTGCTGGGCGAGATGTTCCCGGCGGATCCGATGATGATCGGCGCGATGCTGGCGCCCTTGGGTCTGGCCACTGGTCCGACCGTGCCGTGCCGTGAGTGGCGGGAGCTATATAGCGCGCTCGATTGCGGCGCGGTGGCGGCGATCCATCCTTTCTATAGCGCCGCGATGCGCGAGTTTACCGCGGCTGGGAAGCCGATCATCGGGTCGGCCCCGGTGGGTTACGATGGCACCGAGGCCTGGCTGACCAAGATCGGTGACACCTTTGGGTTGCCGGCGGCGCAGGTGGATGCGGCTAAGAATGCGTTCTTGCCTGCCATCAAGGGCGCGCTGGCCGAGACGCCCATTAAGGGGCGCATCACCTTAAGCGGATATGAAGGTTCCGAGCTGCTGGTTGCGCGGCTGCTCATCGAGAGCGGTGCGGATGTGGCCTATGTCGGCTCGGCCTGTGCCAAGACCGACTACTCTGCCGACGATGCGGCGTGGCTGGAGGCCAAGGGCGTCCGGGTCAAGTTCCGCGCCTCGCTGGAAGACGACTGCATGGCCATGGAGGCGTTCCGCCCGGACCTGGCCATTGGCACAACGCCGGTTGTCCAGAAGGCAAAAGAGCTCGCTATTCCAGGGCTTTACTACACCAATCTGATCTCTGCGCGCCCCCTCATGGGACCTGCCGGTGCTGGATCGCTGGCCACTGTTATCAACGCCGCGATGGCCAACAAGGAACGCATGGATCACATGCGGGAGTTCTTTGAAGGCGTCGGTGGTGAGGATACAGCGGGTGTCTGGGAGAAGAGCCCGAACCTGCGTCCGGATTTCCGTGCGCAGCAGGAGAAGAAGCTGGCCAAGAAGGCTGCCGAGACAGAGGAGGTCGGGGTCTGATGGCCAACGTACGCTCTGTTCACGTTCGGCACTTTGCCGATTTCGGCCCAAAAACGGCGAGCCAGATTCCGTACAGAACCCGTATGGATTCCGTATGGCTCCGGATTCGTGTCGAATCGGGTGTGCCAAAGGTTAACGGCATCCAATTTGCCGCAGGTCATGGTGCGCAATGCGCACCCTACGGCCCCCGTAGATCGGGGGGCGCGTCATGCTAGTGCAAGACCACGACAGAGCGGGCGGCTACTGGGGTGCCGTTTACGCGTTTTGTGCGGTCAAAGGCCTGCAATGCGTGATCGACGGCCCTGTGGGCTGCGAGAATTTACCGGTGACGTCAGTGCTTCATTACACCGATGGGCTGCCACCCCACGAGCTGCCAATCGTGGTCACCGGTTTAGGCGAGGAGGAGCTGGGTCGCGATGGTACCGAGGGTGCCATGAAGCGGGCCTGGGGAACGCTCGATCCGGTTCTCCCCGCCGTGGTTGTCACCGGGTCCATCGCCGAGATGATCGGCGGGGGCGTGACGCCCCAGGGCACCAACATCCAGCGGTTCCTGCCGCGCACCATCGATGAGGATCAGTGGGAATGCGCGGACCGGGCGATGACCTGGATCTTTACAGAATACGGCATGACGCGGGGCCAGTTGCCGCGCGAAGCCAAGCGCGTGGAGGGTCAAAAGCCCCGCGTGAACATTCTGGGGCCGATGTACGGCACCTTTAATATGCCATCTGATCTGGCTGAAATCCGGCGTCTCATCGAGGGGCTCGGGGCTGAGATCAACATGGTTCATCCGCTCGGCGCCCATGTCGCCGAGATGCGCAACCTCGTTAATGCGGACGTCAATGTCGTGATGTACCGCGAGTTCGGGCGCGGGTTGGCGGAGCTTCTCGGGAAGCCCTACCTTCAAGCGCCCGTCGGGGTCGAGTCCACCACCAAGTTTTTGCGGACCCTTGGTGAACTCCTCGGACTCGACCCCGAACCTTTCATCGAGCGCGAGAAGCACTCGACGATCAAACCCGTCTGGGACCTGTGGCGGTCCGTGACGCAGGATTTCTTTGCCACCGCCAGTTTCGGCATCGTGGCCAATGAAACCTATGCCCGCGGCATCCGCAATTACCTCGAAGGCGATCTGGGCCTGCCCTGCGCCTTTGCCGTGGCGCGCTGCGCGGGAACCAAGACCAACAATGAAGAAGTGCGCGCGCTGATGGCCCAGCACCGCCCGCTCATCGTGATGGGGTCGATCAACGAAAAGATGTATCTGGCCGAGATGAAGGCTGGGCATGGGCCGTCGCCCGCCTTTATCCCCGCCAGCTTTCCGGGCGCTGCGATCCGGCGCGCCACCGGGACACCGATGATGGGCTATGCCGGTGCCACGTATCT
>JBCDKE010000012.1:0-52679 GCA_038747015.1 Pseudomonadota bacterium | reverse complement strand
TACGCCGAGTTGCGGACCAAACCTCGAACCCTGTGCAGTCTAACTGGGCTGAGGGTGTCAGAGTTTGAGGCGCTGTTGCCGAGCTTTGGCGATGCCTGGGACGACTTCATCCGAGAGACCTTTGAGCGCGAAGGGCGCAAACGAGCGGTGGGCGCGGGTCGTAAAGCACATCTCAAGGGACTTGAGGACAAATTACTGTTTATCCTGATGTATTTTCGCCTCTATCCCACCCAGGAGGTGCAAGGCTTTCTCTTTGGCATGAGCCAGGCCCAAGCGAATCAATGGATTCATCGTCTCACGGGCGTGTTGAACCAAGCCCTCAGTGACGAGCAGCAACTGCCGGAGCGAGAGCCAGCGAACCTGAAGACGGTGCTCCAAAACTGTCCCAGTTTAGAGTTCATGCTGGATGGTACCGAACGTCGCATCAATCGTCCTAAAGACAAAGCTGACCGCAAGACGTACTACAGTGGCAAGCAGAAGGCTCATACGGTTAAGAACTTAGTGATTCATGAGCGCAAGGGTCAGGTGCGCTACTTGAGTGACACCTATGAAGGGAAAAAGCACGACAAAGCGATTGCCGATGAAGAGGAGCTGCAGTTTCCCAAGGACAGTACGTTGTGGCAGGATACGGGGTTTCAAGGCTTTGCCCCAGCGGGAGTGACGATTCAACAACCGAAGAAGAAACCTCGCCATCGCGCGCTCAGTATGCTTGAGAAGCTCAACAACCAAAATATTTCCAGCATCCGAGTGGCAGTCGAACACCACATCGGGGGTATCAAGCGGTGCCAAATCCTGGTGCAGCCGTTTCGCAATTGGCTCGACCATTTCGTCGATGACGTGATGGAAACCGCCTGCGGCTTACACAATTTCCGCTTGACTCACCGGCGAATGCAAGGCCATGCCGCTTAGTTCTAAACAACCTCGGGGAGATGCTGACTCAAAGCAACTTCCTTCCTATTTCCGATAAAGTTTAATTCCTAACTCCGACCACAACAGACTGCAGTCTGTTGTGGTCGATTAAGCGAGCGACAGTAAGAGTAATCAGCATCCTGTGAAGAACTGGGGCATTCTGTAGCTTGTAGCTTGGCTGATGAAAAGCCTTCCTTCAGCTATTGATGATTGTCTAAACGATTTTCCCCACCGTTGGAGTGACTATGACGTGCGATCGCCCCTTTCACGATCAGGTGCCTGCCATTTTGCAGGCGATGGATACAACCGGACGACTGACGGCGGTCACTGATTGCTGGCTGAATTGGTTAGGTTATGAGCGATCTCAGGTCATTGGGCGACCCTGGATTTCCTATCATGTTGAGGCGAGCGTCCTCCAAGGGTGTACGCCCGCGTGGAAGCCGTGCCTTTAGACGTCTTTTCGCACTTTGAAAAGGGCTTTGGTTGTTGCTTTGGACGGGTAGTCGTGAAAGCGGGCTAGCATGGGAATTCTGAATGCTCTCTGGCTCGCGCGCGTTCCGTCCACGGCCTTTGTGGTGCTGGGCTTCTTTTGGGGCGCATTTGCTGCGTCGGTGCCGGATATCAAGGCGGGTCTGGGCGTCAATGACGCGGTGTTTGGCGCGCTGATGATCGGCAATCCGGTGGGCCTGGTGAGCGCCATGTGGCTGGCCCCGAGAATCGATGCGGCCCTGCGCGATCGCGCGTTGCAGGTGGTGACCGCCGTTTTCGCCATGTGTTTTATCATTCCGGGCATCGCGCCCACGCCGGTGCTGTTCGCGCTGGGGATGGTGGCATTGGGAATGGCGTCGGGGCTGACCGACGTGATCATGAACGCGCGGGTGAGCGAGCTTGAGGCGCGGCACAAGCGGACATTGATGAATGTGGCGCATGGGATGTTTTCGCTGGCCTACGCGGTTTCGGCGCTGGCAACCGGATTTCTGCGCGACGCATCGCAGCCGCCCTGGGTCGCGCTGGGGCTCGCAGCACTGGCGGGGATGGTCCTGTGCCTCTTTTTGCGGATGTCGGTGGAGCCCGCTGAAGACGACCCCGGCACCTCGCAATCCATGCCCTGGCTCATCGTCGGGATCTGCGGCGCGATCGTGCTCTTGGCGTTTTTGACCGAGGGCACGGTAGAGACGTGGTCGGCGTTGCATATCGAGAGGACTTTGGGCGGCGATCCACTGGCCGGTGCCATTGGTCCGGTGATGCTGGGCATTACCATGGCCATCGGGCGGTTGGGCGGGCAGGGGCTGTCGGATCGGTTCAAGGACGAAAAGGTGATCGTCATTGCCACGCTTTTGGCTTCGAGCGGTCTCTTCATTGCTGCCGCGGCGCAGAGCCCGGCCATGGCCTATCTTGGATTCGGCATTCTGGGTTTGGGCGTGTCGGTTATCGGGCCGCTTGGATTGGCGCTGGTCGGGCGCAAAGTGTCGGCCAGGCACCGAACCGAGGCGATTGCCAAGGTCGCGGTGCTGGGATTTTCCGGGTTCTTCATCGCGCCGGTTCTAATGGGCGGACTCAGCGAGCTTTACTCGCTGCGTGTGGCTTACACGGTGATGGCTTTTGGCGTGCTGTCGACGATCGGCTTTGTTTGGTGGCTGACAAAGGTCAGCCGCTAGAGTGTGAGCCTGCCCGTTTTCGCGACGCGGGCGAAGAGGTCGAATTCAGCGGCGTGTCTTTCGCGAAACTGAGCTTCGACGTCGGGGTCCAGGTCCAGCGGTTCATCTGGCGCGGCGTTTCGGTGAGGCAGGTCTATCTGGCCGAAGATACCACTGAAATAGTCGACCATCACCTCTCTATGTTCGAGGCAGAAAAGCTCCTGCACAGCCAGTTCGTTATTCGCGTTGGATAGAAATCTGTACTGATTGCCAAGCTTGGCTGGCTTCGGTGGGTTCTCGGCCATTGAGGCCGCGACATACTCGGTAAATGTAAAGCCGAGGGCGGAGTTTTCGGGGGTGCTGATGTTGGGTCGCCGTCGGTAGCGGTACCAGCTGGCGATGCGCGCGAGCGGGTCTCGCATGACGGCAGCGCGGGTATAGGTTTCGATCCGGCGTGGGCGCGTGGCTGCCCATTTTTCGAAATTTCGCACATTCGTGTGCTTGCGGCTGGGAGGGTTCGACCATTCGATATCTGCGTGCGGGCGCAGGGCCTTGTGCAGCGAAGTGGACCCGGTCCGCGGGATTGAAAACACCACAAGCCGCGCTTTGTGAAAGACCATCATCCGGCGTTTTGCCAGCGGCTTTCAAAACCCTGAGGTAACATCAGGACGGAACGGTCGAGATCTTTGACATCGCGCTTGCCGCAGAGCGCCATGGTGGTGTCGAGCTCCTTGTGAATGACCTCGAGGGCTTCGGTCACGCCTTGTTCGCCCCGCGCGCCTAGCCCGTAGACGAAAGCGCGTCCGATCATGGTTCCCGTGGCCCCAAGTGCGAGCGCTTTCAGCACGTCCTGGCCCGAGCGGATACCGCTATCGAGATGCACCTCTATCTTGTCGCCCACGGCGTCCATAATACGAGGTAGCATGCGGATGGAGCTGAGCGCGCCATCGAGCTGGCGCCCGCCGTGGTTCGACACCACGATGGCGTCGGCTCCAACATTAGCAGCCATTTTTGCGTCTTCTTCGTCGAGGATGCCCTTGAGGATGACCGGGCCGTCCCACCAGCTGCGCAATTCCTTGATGCGTTCCCAGTCGAGGGAGTGGTCAAAGGCTTCGGCGGTCCATGAGGACAGTGACGATGGGTCGGTGACCCCCTTTGCGTGACCCACAATGTTCCCAAAGAAGCGGCGCTTTGTCTGAAGCATCTCCAGCCCCCAGCCCCATTTCGTGGCCAGATCGAGCACCGATGAGGCAGTGAACTTCGGTGGGGCGGATAGGCCGTTTTTGATGTCCTTGTGCCGCTGACCCATGATTTGCAGGTCCACGGTGATCACGAGCGCCGAGCACTTGGCGTCTTTGGCGCGGGCAAAGAGTCGCTTCATGAAGTCGTCGTCTTTGAGCGTGTAGACCTGAAACCAGAAGGGTTTGTCGGTGTTTTCGGCTACATCCTCGATCGAGCAGATCGACATGGTCGAGAGCGTAAAGGGGACGCCGAACTTGCCCGCTGCGCGCGCGGCTTTGATTTCACCATCGGCGGCCTGCATCCCGGTGAGACCCACGGGAGCCAGCGCCACTGGCATCGTCACGTCCTGTCCCACCATTTGCGACGCTGTCGTGCGGCCGGTCATATCCACCGCGATGCGCTGGCGTAGTTTGATGTCCTCAAAATCACTGACGTTCTCGCGGAAGGTCGTTTCGGTCCACGACCCGCTTTCGCAGTAATCATAGAACATCCGCGGCACCCTGCGGGCGTAGATTTTCTTGAGATCGTAGATGTTCGTGATGGCGGGCATGGCGGACCTGTCAGCAGTTTCTTTTGGCCTATCAACGGGTTCTTTGTGTGGCAAGCATCTGCTCTTGATTTAGTTCGACATAGAACGATATTAGTTCGATATCGAATTAAAAGGGAGAATACGATGACGCTTTCACGACGCAAAACGCTCGCACTGATCGGCGGCGGGGCAATTGTTGCCGCTGGGGCGGGGCTGGGGTCCGTGCTGACACGCACGCCGGAGACCGCTGCGGAGCCGTGGAACCTGGCCGGAGGGTACGACGACCCGAGGATGCGCGCGCTTAGCTGGGCGATCCTTGCGCCCAATCCGCATAACCAGCAGCCTTGGTTGGTGGATCTGAGGACGCCGGGCCAAGTGACCTTGCTCGTTAATCAGGGCAAACTGTTGCCCGAGACCGATCCGTTTAGCCGTCAGATCACGATCGGGCTGGGCTGCTTTTTGGAAGTCATGCGGATGGCGGCGTTGCAGGACGGTTTTGAAACGCGCACGCAGCTTTTCCCGGAAGGTTCCGACCCGAAGGTGCTGGATGACAGGCCGGTGGCTGTGATCGAGTTCGCACCAACGGAGACCGGGCCAGACCCTCTCTTTGCCCATGTGCCCGCGCGGCGGTCGTTGAAGGAACCCTATGATGAGGCGCGTCCGGTTGAGGCCGCCACGCTGGCGGCCTTGGAGGCGGCGGTATTGCCCGGTGCCGTAATTGGGACGTCGGCCGAGCCGGGGTTTGTTGCTGACTTTCGCCAACTGGCCCGGGACGCGCTGGAGATCGAGATCCTGACGCCGCATACCTTTAAGGAAAGCGTCGATGTTATGCGCATCGGGGCGCGGCAGACCGATGCGAACCCCGATGGGATCGATCTGAACGGCCCGATGATCGAGTTTGCGCGTCTGGCGGGGCAGATGTCGACAGAGGTGCTGATGGATCCAGACAGCATGTCGTTTCAGCAGGGGCTGGAACAAACGTTGGCCCCGGCCATGTCTGCCATGGGCTTTGTGTGGCTGGTCACGCGGACCAACACGCGCGAAGATCAGATTGCCACCGGTGCCAACTGGGTACGGGTAAACCTGGCGGCCACGGCTCAAGGCCTCGGATTTCATCCCATGAGCCAGGCGTTGCAGGAATACGAAGAGATGTCAGCGCTCTATGGACAGGTGCATGAACGGCTGGCGCCGGAGGGGGGAGTCGTGCAAATGTTGTGCCGTCTGGGCTACGGCCCCGACGTGCCTCCCAGCCCGCGCTGGCCCATCGACGCAAAAGTGGTAGATGCCTGAAAAACTGGACGAACATCAGGGCAAACTCTTCGAGCTCTTCAACGAGATCGGGATTATCCAGCAACTGGGACGCGCCTTTTTTGAGGAGCGGCTACCGGATGGGATGGTGCTGCCGCATTTCAGCGTTCTCAATCATCTGACACGTGTTGGCGAGGGCAGGACGCCCGTGCAGATCGCGCGGGCGTTTCAAGTGCCGAAGAATTCACTGACCCACACGCTGGCAGGGCTGGAGGCGCGAGGGCTGATTGAGATGCGGCCAAACCCCAAGGACAAGCGATCCAAG
This sequence comes from Pseudomonadota bacterium, assembly GCA_038747015.1. Lineage (GTDB taxonomy): Bacteria > Pseudomonadota > Alphaproteobacteria > Rhodobacterales > Rhodobacteraceae > Shimia_B. The sequence goes on along the minus strand of JBCDKE010000012.1, from coordinate 46,789 downwards.
ACCGTGTGGCTGACGGATGCGGGACGCGCGTTTCGGGCAGAAACCATGGCGCTTGTGAGCGCAGATATGGTGCCGGTATTGCCGGAGATGGAGCCCGATGATGTTGTCCGGACCTTGGGTTTCTTGAGGCATCTGCGCGAGACGATGGACCGCGCGCGGGACTAGCCTGTCACCGGTGGATTTCGGAAACCCGGCTTTGGAAACGGCGTGGTGAGCGCGTGTTCCAGCAGTTCGAGCCTGTCCTGACCGTAAAAGACTTCATCCCCGAGGATGTAGGTGGGTGAGCCGAATAGGCTGCGGTCGATGGCCTCCGCGGTGTTGTTGGCAAAGGTTTGCTGAACCGAGGCGCTCATGGCCTGATCCAAGAGCGCGGCGGCGTCGATCCCGATGCTGGACGCAGCCTTGGCCAGATCATCTGCGCTGGAGAGGTTGCTGTCATCGCGCCAATGGCTTTGCAGCAGAGCGAAGGAAAGGGCGTCAATGTCGCGACCCGCATTCATTGCCGCGATTAGGAGCCCGCTGGACAAATGCAACGGCGCGTCGTGGAAGGTCGGGCGGTGATCAAGCACGGGGAGGCCGCGATAGGCCGCCCAGCGTTCGATCTCGCGCCCGAAGAAATAGTCGACATGGGCCTGGGTCCTGCCTGCAAAGGGCAGACCACCGGCGGCCTCGACCGCCGGAGAGAGCTCGAACGGGCGGTGGATGAGGCGGCAATCATGGGTCGCGCATATGGCTGCCAGCTTTTTGGCGCCGAGATAGGCGTAGGCGGAGTGGGTCGAGTAGAAATACTGAATGTCTGGCATGGCGCGGGCGATCCTCGGGGTTCCTCGGGTAGACTAGCGGAGCAGAAAGGGCAGGGACACAGGCACCTGTGCAGTCTTGCCAGTTTCCCTTCGACCGCGATGGGCGTAAGGCGGTGCCATGCGTTTCCAACCGCTCTCTGAGGCCCGAATGGGGCCGATCCGGCGCCGACCCGAGGCATTGCTGGTGCTCATGGCAATTGCCATGCCACTCAGCTTTTCGGTGTGGTCGGCACTGTTGAATAACTTTGTGATCGACGCGGCGAATTTCGACGGATCAGATATCGGCTGGCTGCACACGGTGCGCGAGATCCCGGGGCTCTTGGCCGTCGTGGTCATCGCGATCATCGTTTTCATTCGCGAGCAGGTGCTGGCGCTCTGGATGCTGGTGCTCTTGGGCGCGGCCACGGCGATGACCGCTTTTTTTCCCACAATGGGAGGAATTTTGGCGATCACCATGCTGTCGTCGATCGGGTTTCACTACTATGAGACCGCCAATCAATCACTGCAATTACAATGGCTTGAGAAGGATCGCGCGCCCAAGGTTCTGGGCTGGCTGATCGCGGCCGGGTCGGCGGCGACGCTGGTGGCCTATATCCTGATCGTGCTGACCTGGAAGGCTTTTGAGCTGGATTACAGCACTGTCTACATGGCCGCCGGAGGGCTGACGGTCGCGATTGCCATCTACTGTTATTTCGCCTTTCCGCAGATCGAAGCGCCGGTTCCGCAGCTCAAGAAAATGATTTTGCGCCGCCGGTACTGGCTGTTTTACGCGCTGGAATTTATGGCCGGTGCGCGGCGCCAGATTTTTCTGGTTTTCGCCGGCTTTATGATGGTCGAGAAGTTTGGCTTTCAGGTCCATCAGCTGACGGCGCTTTACCTCATCAACCTGCTCATTAACATGGTTGTGGCCCCGGTGCTGGGGCGGGCGGTGGCGTTCTTTGGCGAGCGCAACACGCTGGCGTTCGAGTATGCCGGGCTGACGCTCGTCTTTTTGGCCTATGGCGGGCTTTACTATTTCAGCTGGGGGGTGGCGGTGGCCGCGTTCCTCTATGTGGTGGATCACATCTTTTTCGGGCTAGCACTGGCCAAGAAGACCTATTTCCAGAAGATCAGTGACGCGGCAGATATCGCGCCGACGGCGGCGGTTTCCTTCACGATCAATCACATTGCGGCGGTCTTTCTGCCTGCCTTGCTGGGATACCTGTGGTTGGCGTCACCGGAGGCTGTATTCCTGCTGGCAGCCTGCATGGCCCTTGTATCACTGATCCTGGCGCTCTTGATCCCGCGCCATCCGGGGCCCGGGAACGAGACGATCCTGGGCGGCGGCGCGTGGCAGACGGCCTAGGTTAAGTATTTTTGAAACAAAGAAGGGTGGGGTCGGCGCCTCGGCGTCGGGTCACGCTTTGATGGCAGGTGCCCGCGACCCTATATTAGGGGGGACACCAGATAGGAGAGCGCCATGTTTGGGCTGATGATGAAAAAGATGGAGATGGTCCCCGAGGCCGACGCCCTTCCGGGGCGGGAGTTTGCGATCCCCACGGCGTCCGAGCATTTCGTCAACGGTGCAGCCCTGAAAGCGCCGGTGCCGGAGGGCATGGAAGAGGCCATGTTCGGCATGGGCTGTTTCTGGGGCGTGGAGCGGATGTTCTGGGGGCTGCCGGGGGTTCACGTGACGATGGTGGGCTATGCCGGAGGCTACACCCCCAACGCGACCTACGAGGAGGTTTGCAGCGGCAAGACCGGCCACAACGAGGTGGTGCGCGTGGTCTATGATCCGGCGGTTGTCTCCTATGACGAGCTGTTAAAGGTTTTCTGGGAAGGCCACGACCCCACCCAAGGCATGCGTCAGGGCAATGACCGGGGCACACAGTATCGGTCTGGTATCTATACCTATTCGGACGCGCAGCGGGAGGCGGCGCTGGCCTCAAAAGAGGCGTTTGCGCCGCGTCTGTCGGCCTCTGGGTACGGTGAGATCACCACGGAAGTCGTTGACTCACCCGAGTTTTATTACGCTGAGGACTATCATCAGCAGTACCTCGCCAAGAACCCGAACGGCTATTGCGGGATCGGGGGGACAGGGGTGACCTGTCCCATTGGCACTGGCGCTTAAGGCGCGCGCAGGCTAGCAGGCGGGCGATCCTTGGAGAGCCCGCCGATGCCCACCTATACCGCCCTCACGACCCTGACATCGAAATCCCAGGCCGAAGCGCTCGGCGAAGCGCTGGAGCGGCTCGAGCCTGCGCCGACGGGTGTGGGCGTCTTTGAGGTCGAAGACGGCAGCGGCACCTGGGAAGTGGGCGGCTATTTCATAGATGCCCCAGAGGGCGCGAGCCTAGACCTGCTGGCGGCGGCGTTCGGCGCAAATCCCTTCGCGGTGAGCGAGGTGCCTGATGTGGACTGGGTGGCCCACGTACGGCGCGAACTGGCCCCTGTGCCCGCGGGGCGGTTTTTCGTCTACGGGTCTCACGATGCGGACAAGGTGCCTGCGGGGGTAGAGCCTCTATTGATCGAGGCGGCGATGGCCTTTGGCACCGGCCACCATGGCACGACCAAGGGCTGTCTTGAGGCGTTCGACCGGTTGATTTCGGCGGGAGAGAGCTTTGCCCGGGTGGCCGATATCGGCTGTGGCACGGCGGTTTTGGCCATGGCGGCGGCGCGCGTGGGCAGCGGTTCGATTCTGGCTGCTGACATCGATCCGGTTGCCGTGGAAGTGGCCGAGGCCAACGTGGTTGCGAACGGTCTGGAGGGCCGCGTGGCCTGCTATGAAGCGGCGGGATTTGAGCACGCAGCCATCGCTAAAGCCGCGCCATTCGACCTGGTTTTTGCCAATATTCTCAAGGGTCCGCTCGTCGCTTTGGCGCCGTCGATGGCGCAGCACGCCGCCCCCGGAGCGAAAGTGATTCTTTCAGGAATTTTGATTGAGCAAGCGGAAGAAGTTGCCAACATTTATCGACAACACGGGTTCAATCTGGAGTCGCGGAGCGACATTGTTGAATGGAGCACCCTGACTCTGGCAAATTCAGTATAAAATTAAGGGCATTTTCGGCTAATTTTCCTCTCTTGCCCCATTTCCGCCACATTTCGCCCGGATTCTGGGGGTTGTTGGGGGCAATCACGGAGGCTGTCATGCCATACTATGCATCTCCGCCGTTCGGTCGACGTATGAGGTCGATTGAACGTAAGCACCGTCGCCTTGAAAAGGGCGCGGTCACTGTTCTTCGTTCTGATGGTTTAATGGTTCTTCGGCCGCATAGTCGTGTGCTCTATCGCAGTTTGCGAGCGGGCATGTTGCTGTTCATGGGCATAGTGGCATTCAAAACCTTCGTTTTCGTGGCTGAGGGAGAGATCTCTTACCAGACACGGGTGGCACAACTGTCTGAGGGGACACTCCCTGAGACTTACGCGGCCCGCGCCATGCAGATGGAGCCAGTGACGCAGTTCGTCATCGACCAAGTTGAATGGTTGATGTCGTTGCGCCACTGAGGAGGATAACAGTCGAAGGAAGGTTCCTAGAGGACCTTTTGCGGACAAAAAAAAGACCGCTTTGGAGGGAACCAAAGCGGTCTTCTTTTTTGTCCAGGCCTCCCAGGGAGAGAGTTAGAGGCCCGGCAGGGAGAAACTTACAGGTGGCGGGAGATGATATCGTCGATATCAGCCTTCACCATGCCGATGTCGCTGAGCTCGCGGTTGGAGAGGCCGGACAGAGCGTTGCGCGTCGTGCGGGCGTCGTTCCAGGCTGCGATGGCGGCGAATGCGCCAAGAACAGGTTTGAAGAAACCACCAGTGGTGGCGTCAGTGCGGGTCGTGTCGATTGCGGCCATATCGGTCGTCCTTTCTGGTGGTTGGCGCCGTCCTAGTCGGCGTCTTATGAGGCGCAATTAGGATCGATTTTCTCACCGGACAAGCGACTTTTTTTGCATGGGTGATATGCTGGAATTGCATAGCTCGAATGCGACGTAAGCGACTGTAAGTTTTGCGAAAATTACGACATAGCGCCGTCGTTTTTGAGACATTGTGAGGCGTAAATTGACAGGTCCGTGTCGCGGATAGACCTCAGAGCGGTCTTCCAAAGCCCTTGGCGGATGTTCGCCTTTCGTGCTACTGGTGCCTCAAAGACAACAAAGAGGCGCGAGCAATGCGTGTTTTGGGCATCGATCCGGGGCTACGGTCCATGGGTTGGGGGGTGATCACGGCCGAAGGGTCGCGACTCAGTCACGTGGCCAATGGTCAGTGCGCGGGCGGTTCTGGGCCGCTGGGCGACCGGCTACTGCGGCTCTTTGATCAGCTCAGTGATGTTATTGCGGCCCACAGCCCCGACGCGGTGGCGATTGAGCAGACTTTTGTGAACAAGGACGGCGCTGGTACGCTGAAGCTGGGTCAGGCGCGCGGGGTGGCCATGGTAGTGGCTGCGCGGGCTGGTCTCGACATCGGGGAATACGCGCCGAACGCGGTCAAGAAATCGGTGGTGGGTGTCGGTCACGCCGACAAACGGCAGGTGGCGCACATGGTGGGGATGCAGCTGCCTGGCGTGCATCTGTCCGGGCCAGACGCGGCCGATGCGCTGGCGCTGGCTATCTGTCACGCCCATCATCTGCAATCGGCGGGCCGCTACAGTGCGGCGCTGATGAAGGCCACGGCATGATCGGCAAAATCGCGGGGCGGCTGGAGTATCGCGCTGATGACCATGTGCTCGTGGATGTGCGCGGCGTGGGGTACCTTGTCTATTGTTCGGAACGCACACTGTCCGCCCTGCCCGGGCCAGGGGAGGCGGTGGCGCTCTACACCGACCTTTTGGTGCGTGAAGATAACCTGCAACTCTTTGGCTTCCTGAGCCTGACGGAGAAGGAGTGGCACCGGCTGCTCACCTCAGTTCAGGGGATCGGGTCCAAGGCGTCCATGTCGATCCTGGGCGCCCTGGGCGGAGATGGCGTGGGCCGGGCGATTGCGCTGGGCGACTGGAGTGCTGTGGCAACCGCGAAGGGCGTGGGGCCGAAAACCGCGCAGCGTGTTGTGAACGAGCTAAAGGACAAGGCGCCCAGTGTTATGGCCATGGGGGCCACGGGCGGGCCCACGGCAGATGCCGTCGTAGAAGAAGTCATCGAGCCCGCCGTTGTTCCAGTGGCCCCTGCCACCACGGGCGGTTCGGGCGATCAGGCCGCGGCTCTCTCGGCGCTCCAGAATTTGGGCTATGGACCCGGTGAGGCGGCAGGCGCAGTTGCGCAGGCGGCGGGCGAAGGTGCTGAAAGCGAAAGTGACCTGATCCGCGCGTCGCTGAAACTGCTGGCGCCGAAAGGGTGAGCATGGCCGAACCGGATCCTACCCTGCGCCCCGAACCACGGCCGGAGGATGCTGACCGCGCGCTGCGGCCGCAGCTCTTGGGTGATTTCATCGGTCAGGCCGAAGCGCGCGCCAACCTGCGTGTTTTCATTGAAAGCGCCCGTCAGCGGGGCGAGGCCATGGACCATGTGTTGTTCCACGGGCCGCCGGGGCTGGGCAAGACGACCCTGGCGCAGATCATGGCGCGCGAACTGGGCGTGAATTTCCGCATGACTTCCGGCCCGGTGCTGGCCAAGGCCGGCGACCTCGCGGCGATCCTCACCAATCTCGAGGCGCGCGATGTCCTTTTCATCGACGAGATCCACCGCCTGAACCCGGTGGTTGAGGAGGTCCTCTATCCCGCGATGGAGGATTTCGAGCTTGATCTCGTGATTGGCGAGGGGCCCGCCGCGCGTACGGTGCGCATCGAGTTGCAGCCTTTTACGTTGGTGGGGGCCACAACGCGGCTCGGCCTGCTGACAACGCCGCTACGTGACCGTTTTGGTATTCCCACGCGGCTGGAATTCTATTCTGAGGAAGAACTCAACGAGATCGTCGCCCGGGGCGCACGGCTCCTCGGGATCGATGCCGAACCGCAAGGGGCTCGCGAGATTGCTCGCCGGGCGCGGGGCACGCCGCGCATTGCAGGGCGGCTGTTGCGCCGGGTCGTCGATTTCGCCGTTGTAGATGGCGGTGGCCGCATCACGCAGCAGGTGGCAGATGGCGCGCTCACGCGTCTGGGTGTCGACCACCTCGGCCTCGACAGCGCCGACCGCCGCTACCTGCGGCTCTTGGCGGAAAACTATGGCGGTGGCCCGGTCGGCGTCGAAACCATCGCAGCAGCCCTTTCAGAGAGCCGCGATGCGCTCGAAGAGGTGATCGAACCCTTCCTGCTGCAACAGGGGCTGATTCAGCGTACCCCGCGTGGCCGGATGCTGGCGCAAAAGGCATGGCTGCATCTCGGCCTTGAAGCCCCGAAAGGCCAAAACGACCTCTTCACCTGACGTCCAATCCACCCCTTCATCTTTCCAAAAATACTCCGGGGTGCGCGAGGGGCTGGCCCCTCGCTCCCGCACGGGGTAACCGGGCACCATGGACGCAGATCAGGTCACAGAGTTTTTCACCCGCTCGGACGGCTCTTATGTCTTCGCGCGCTGGGGGCGACCCATTGCGCCGGTGGTCTTTGGCGTTGAGGCCGAGACGCTGGACGTCGTCAAGGCGGCGTTCGAGGCAGTGGTGACCCTTGCCGGACACCAGATGGCCGAGACGGACCCGGAGCTCGGCGTCAACGTCATGGTCTTTTTCACCCGTACCTGGGACGAGCTGGGGGAGGTGCCTCATCTGGGATCCTTGGTCCCCGATCTCGACCCGCTTCTGGCGAAGCTCAAGGCGGCAGACGCCAACCAGTATCGGATATTCCGATTTGACGAGGCGGGCGCGATCAAGGCGGCATTCGTATTTGTCCGCATGGACGAGCACATGTCGCAGGTCAGCGCCGACACGCTAAGCCTGAGCCAGGCGGTGCAGACGATCCTTCTCTGGTCCGATCAGGCCTTCATGGAGGTCTCGCCGTTGGCACAAATGGATGGCACCGTGATCCTGCGCCCTGACATCGCAGACCTGATCCGCGCGGCCTATGATCCGGTCATGCCGGTGGCATCGCAGGATGCGTCTCACGCACTGCGGGTCGCGGCGCGGCTGGGAGCAGGCAAGCAATGACCCACAGCTTCCCCGTCACCGTCTACTATGAAGACACCGATATGGGCGGGATCGTTTATCACGCCAATTATCTTAAGTTTATCGAGCGCGCACGGTCCACATGGGTGGCCGAGATGGGCGTGGATCAGCTCGCCCTGAAGGAGGCGGGGCTGGTCTTTGTGGTGCATCGGATCGAGGCGGATTTTCTGGCTCCGGCGACGCTGGGTGACGCGCTCAACGTTCAGTCGCACGTCGATCAGGCCACGGCAGCACGCTGGGAGCTGCGCCAGGAGGTTCTGCGCGGCGGTGAGCGGCTTTTTTCCGCGCTTGTGACCATTGTGACCATGGACGCGCGGGGGCGGCCGACGCGGCTTCCGGCAGAACTTCGCCGAGCCACAACCTAGCTCATCGCAATCCTGTCATCGCGACGTCACGGGCGTAGCTTTCCCGGCGCGGGTCCGCTATTGTGGACGCAATCACGGGCGCAAGACCCGGGGACAGGCACATTGAGGCGCAGATGGAAGCAGCGGTAGATTTCTCCATGTGGGGGCTTTTTGCCCGCGCAACGCTCACAGTTAAGATCGTCATGATCATGCTGATAGTGGCCTCGGGATGGGCCTGGGCGATTATCATCAACAAATACATCCAGTACAGGAAAGCGCGGTCTGAGGCGGCGAAGTTCGACCGGTCGTTCTGGTCCGGCGAGCCGCTCGACGAGCTATTCGACCAGATGAAGATGCAGCCCAGCGGTGCATCCGAGACCATCTTTGCCGCGGGCATGATGGAGTGGCGCCGGTCCCATCGCGAGGATGGCGGGCTGATCGCGGGGGCTCAAGCGCGCATTGACCGGTCCATGGACGTGGCCATCGCCAAGGAGGCGGAAGGGCTGCAAAAGGGGCTGCCCGTCCTGGCCACGGTCGGGTCCACGGCACCCTTTGTGGGGCTTTTCGGGACCGTCTGGGGCATCATGAACGCGTTTATCGAGATCGCGGAGCAGCAGAACACCTCGCTGGCGGTCGTTGCCCCGGGCATTGCGGAGGCACTGCTGGCCACGGGGCTGGGTCTGCTCGCGGCTATTCCGGCGGTGATCTACTACAACAAGTTCAGCGCAGACAGTGACCGGATCGTGTCGGGCTACGAGGCTTTCGCCGACGAGTTTGCCACGATCCTAAGTCGGCAGCTCGACAGCTAATGGGCGCGAGTATTCAGCAGGGCGATGGGGGCAGCGGCGGCGGGGGCCGCCGTCGCCGGCGCAGCCGGTCGCGTCCCATGGCCGAAATCAACGTGACGCCTTTTGTGGACGTCATGATGGTGCTTCTTATTATCTTCATGGTGGCAGCACCGCTTTTGACCGTGGGCGTTCCTGTGGAGCTGCCCCAGACGGCGGCCGGGGCGCTCAGTTCGGAAAGCGAGGAGCCGTTGACGGTGACGCTTACCGCTGACGGCAAGATCATCATCCAGACCACAGAGGTGCCTGAGGCCGAATTCCTGTCGCGTCTTCGCGGCATCGCCGAGGAACGCGCCGACAACAAGGTGTTCCTGCGCGCGGACGGATCGATCCCCTATGAGCGCGTCGTGCAGGTCATGGGCGCGCTCAACAATGGCGGTTTCGCGGATATCGGTCTGGTGACCGATCTCGGCGGACCCACGCTCGATGAGGCGGACGGGTAGGGTCACATGGCCATTGGCGGCTATATCTCCACGGTGGGCCACGCGGGGCTGATTGGCTTTATGCTGTTCGGCCCGGGCTTTGAAGCCGAGCCGCTGCCCATGGAGGATGTGCAGCAGGTGTCGGTGATCTCGGAGGCCGAGTTTATCGCGCTGATGCAACCCAGCCCGGTGCCCGAGGTGCCGGAGACGCCGGCGGCGCTGGTGGAACCTGATCCTGCGCCGGAGCCCGAAGCGCCCGCACCCGAAGAACCTGTCGCGCAGCCCCCTGCGCCGGAACCTGAGCCGCCGGCGGAGCCTGACCCGGTACCGCCAGCGCCGGAACCTGTGCCGGAAGCAGAGTTCACCGAAGAGATCATCATCCCAGATCTGCCCGATGAGATCGCGCCGATCCCGGAAGAGCTGACAGAGAATCCGCCCGCGCCGCAAGCCGCGCCGCGCGTCGCGCCAGAACCTATCGCTCCACCCGAGCCGGATGCGCAGGTGGCTGATGAGGTCCGGCAGGCGGCTGAGGCTGCCGAGGACGCCGACACCGTCGTCGAAGAACAAGAGGCGACCTCTCCCGAAGAGGCGTCGACCGAGATCGTGACAGAGGCCGAAGAGCAGGAGCCCAGTGGAGCGGTGACCTCTTCGCTGCGCCCGCAGGCGCGCCCGAACCGCCCGCAACCTGTTGAGGAAGAGCCTGAGACGGAAACTGCCGCGGCCCCTGCAGAAGAGCCTGCCGAGGACCCGCTGGCAGCCGCACTAACCGAGGCGCTGGACGAAGAACCGGCGCCCGCGCAGCGCCCGCTCGGGCCGCCGCTAACGTCTGGCGAGCGCGACGCGTTGCGCGTGTCCGTGTCGCGGTGCTGGAACGTAGGATCGCTGAGTACCGAGGCGCTGGGCACGACGGTTGTCGTAAATGTGTCCATGCAGCCCGACGGGAAACCCGTGACCGGGACGATCCGCATGGTATCGTCGTCAGGCGGGTCATCGGATGCTGCGCGACAGGCCTTTGAGGCAGCGCGCCGCGCAATCATTCGCTGTGGCGCGTCGGGCTTTGACTTACCGCGGGAAAAATACGACCAGTGGGAGGAGATCGAGATGACCTTCAACCCCGAGCAGATGAGGATCAAGTGATGCGTTATCTTGTGATTATCCTAGCGGCGCTTTGGACCTCGGTGGCGGCCGCGCAGCAAGGGCCTCTCCGGATCGAGATTACTGAGGGCGTGGTCGAGCCGCTGACGTTTGCGGTCCCGACATTCCAGGCCGAAAGCCCGGCGGCGGCACAGTTGGCTGAGGATGTCAGCCGCCTTGTCGCTGCGGACCTGACGGGAACGGGGCTTTTCCGTGAGATCCCCTCATCTTCCTTTATCGCTCAGCGGTCCGAATTCACAGCACCTGTCCGTTTCCCAGATTGGCGCGCCATCAATGCGCAAGCGATGATAACGGGTGCGGTCAACGTGGACGGATCGGGGCGCATCACCGTCAAGTTCCGTATCTACGACATTTTCTCTGGCGCGGAGCTGGGGCAGGGTCAGCAGCTGGCCGGTACCGAGGCGGGCTGGCGGCGCATGGCGCACAAGGTCGCCGATCAGGTTTATGCGCGCATCACGGGCGAGACGCCTTATTTTGACAGCCGCGTGGTCTTTGTCAGCGAGACCGGGCCTAAGGGCGAACGTGCGCAACGGATCGCCATCATGGACTATGACGGGGCGAACATTCAATTTCTCACCGACAACTCGTCCATCGTGTTGAACCCGCGCTTTTCGCCCACAGGCGACCGTATTCTCTACACCAGCTATGAGACCGGTTTCCCGCAGGTCTTTGTGCTGGACGTGGCAACCGTGGGGCGGCGCAGTCTGGATACCGGGGACGGGTCCATGGGCTTTGCGCCCCGCTTTGCCCCGAACGGGCAGCAGGCGGTGTTCTCTTTGGAGCAGGGCGGTAATACCGATCTCTACGCCGTCAATTTGGCCAACGGGTCGCGGACGCGTCTGACGAGCTCGCCCTCGATCGAGACAGCGCCGAGCTACAGCCCCGATGGCCGTCAGATCGTTTTTGAGAGCGACCGATCGGGGACGCAGCAGCTCTATGTCATGCCGGCAGGCGGCGGAGAGGCGCAGCGGATTTCCTTTGGCGAGGGCCGCTATTCAACGCCAGTTTGGTCACCGCGCGGGGATCTCATCGCCTTTACGAAGCAAACCAAAGGCCGCTTCGCTATCGGCGTGATGCGCGTGGACGGATCCGAAGAGCGCCTGTTGAGCGCCTCGCCCCTCGACGAAGGACCGACCTGGAGCCCCAATGGTCGCGTCATCATGTTCACCCGCGAGACGCTGGGCGAAAACGGCGAGCCGTCAATTTACTCGGTCGATATCACCGGCCGGAACTTGCGGCGCATCGCGCTGCCCTCAGCGGCCTCTGATCCGGCATGGGGGCCGTTGCAGCCATAATTGCCGGCGAATGCCCCTAGGATTCCCCGCACCGAAAAGCTGTGGTAGAGAAGTAAAAAGAGAAAGAGCAGAACCATGACCCACATCTTCCGTCTTTTGACGTTTTCCATGATCATTCTGGCTGCGGCTTGTTCCTCGCCGGACCGTTTCAACAGTGACGGTGTGAACCCAGGGGCGATCCCGGGTACCGGCGGCGCCGGTGATCCATCGAACCCGTCGTCACCCGCCTATTTCCAACAGACCATTGGGGATCGCGTTTTCTTTGTCGTTGACCAGTCGACGCTGTCCGAAGAGGCCAAGGTGATTTTGGAAGGCCAGGCACAATGGCTGCTGACCAACACGGACTATCAGGCGATCATCGAAGGCCATGCTGACGAGCAGGGCACCACGGAATACAACATCGCCTTGAGCGGACGCCGCGCCAATGCCGTCCGCGAGTTCCTGATCGAACGCGGCATCGCGGGCAACCGTCTGCGCACACTGCCTTTGGGCAAGGAACGTCCGGCAGAGCTATGCGCTGATGAGAGCTGCTATTCCAAAAACCGCCGGGCGGTGACCATCATCTCGACAGGTGCTGTGAGCTAATGCGCGGTATTGTTCTTGCCTTGATGCTGGCGGCAGCCCCGGTTACCGCGCAGCAGGATCAGACGCTGGCGGATATCCGGCAGGAATTGTCGGTGCTCTTTGTCGATCTGCAGCGGCTCAAGCAGGAACTGAACACAACCGGCGCGCCGTCGGGGACGGGCAGCGGCGGGACGGTACTCGACCGGGTGAACGCCATTGAGGCGCAGGTCCAGCGGCTGACGTCGAAGGCCGAAGAGCTGGAATTCCGGATCAACAGCATCGTCGAAGACGGAACAAATCGTCTGGGCGATCTCCAGTTCCGTGTCTGCGAAATGGAAGAGGGCTGCGATATCGCGGCCTTGCCGTTCCCGGAACCAACGCTGGGAGGCGAGGCCGGCGCGGTGCCGTCGCCCCTGACTCCAGCGCCTGATACGTCAGGCCTCACCGTCAATGAGAATGCCGATTATCAAGCAGCGCAGGCCGCGCTGGAGGACGGGGAATTCGCTCAGGCAGCTGACCGTTTCGCAGCCTTTGTAGAGACCTATCCCGGTGGGCCATTAACGATCGATGCCCAGTACTTTCAGGGACTATCCCATGAAGGGCTGGGCGAAATGCGGTCTGCTGCACGGGCCTATCTGGGTGCGTTTACCGCCAATCCGGAAGGCCCTCGAGCGCCCGATGCGCTGTTTAAGCTGGGCACATCATTGGGCGCGTTGGGTCAACAGGCTGAGGCCTGCGTGACGCTGGGCGAAGTGTCCAACCGTTTCCCCGGTGGTGAAGCGGCAGAGCAGGCGGTGTCGGCTCAGGCCACGCTCGGCTGCTGATGGGCCCCGAAGACGGGCTGCCGCAGCGCTTTGCCGATGAAATGGGCCGTCTTGCGGGCCCTGATTTCCCCAAAGAGATGATCCTCGCAGTCTCGGGTGGCGGGGATTCCATGGCGATGCTCTATCTTGCGGCGCCTTGGGCGCATGTGATGGGCATCAAGCTCCATGTTTGCACGGTGAACCATAATCTGCGCGCTGAAGCGCCAGAGGAGGCCGCGCTCGTGGCGCGCGCCTGTGCAGAGCTCGGGCTCTATCACCAGGTGCTGGACTGGCAGTGGGACGGGCAGGGCAACCTGCAGGATGCCGGCCGTCAGGGGCGTCTGGATCTGATCAACCGCTGGCGGGGCGCCGTGGCCCATGTGCTCATGGCCCACACACGCGACGACCAGGCGGAGACATTTTTGATGCGCCTAGCGCGGGGTTCTGGCCTTGACGGTCTGTCCGGAATGGCTGCCGTGCGCGAGGTTCGGCTGAAAGATGACTTTGTGCCTTTGGCTGCACACCCCGACGGGCCGCCTTGGCCGTCAGTTCTGCCCGGAGCTTTCGAAGTTTTGCGACCTCTTCTTTCCACCACGCGGGAAGAGCTGCGGCATTATCTGCGTGTTCTCAAAATTGACCATGCCGATGATCCGACCAACGATGATCCCCATTATGACAGGGTAAAAATGCGTCAGGCGCTACCGGCATTGGCGGAACTGGGCCTGACGGTGGATCGTCTCGCGGGGACGGCTGAGCATTTGGCAGGGGCGCGAGAGGCAGCGCATGCCAGAGCATTTGAGGCCCACGCGTCTTGTTTGATCGATGATCCCGGGCGGGGTCTCTTTGACATCACCTATGATCGAGACGCCTTTGCCAAGATTGAACGGGACACGCAAATGCGGCTGCTCGCGGCAGCATTACAATATGTATCTTTGGAACCTTATCGGCCACGCAGGTCGGCCTTGGAGAACGCGCTCGAACGCGCGTTGGCGGGAGGCGCAACAACGCTCCATGGCGGGTACGTTTACCCCCACAAAAGTAAGCTTTTTATATGCGCCGAGTATGAACGTTTGAAAGATCTGAACAGCGAGAATGGCAAATGGCGGGGTCTATACCGCACAGATAACAACGACGTGCGCCCTCTAGGAGAGGCAGGGGCCGCGCAACTTCGCGACAAAACGGATTTGCCGGCGCGCGTTCTGTGGCCCGTTCCGGGTGTCTGGGACGGCAAAACGGTGCTCTCCACGCCACGTTTGGGGGAGAATCCGCACTGGAATCCGGAAATCGATGCGCGACGCTTTGCGCGTTTGCTCACTTCGCGTTGAACATGTCTCAATAATCTCTATCTTATACGATGGCCGCCGCACGATGGGATACGTGCGGCTAAAATACCCTTCATGAGGAGAGACCCTTGGGTAACGCACGCAATTTCGCCTTTTGGATTGTGCTATTCCTCCTGCTTCTCGCGTTGTTCCGCCTGTTTTCTGGCGATAGCACCGCGAACCAGTCCACCACGCTGAGCTATTCAGAGTTTGTGGAGCAGGTTGAAACGGGAACTGTGAGTTCCGCCGTCATTGACGGGGAGAGGATCACATTCCAGGGCACCGACAACCGGACCTATTCGACCGTGCAGCCCACGGATGCCAGTGTCAGCGACCTTCTGATCGACAACAACGTGGCCGTTCAGGTGCGTCCGCAGGAAGATTCGATCTTCCAGACGCTTTTCCTGACGCTGCTACCATTCCTGTTGCTGATCGGGGTCTGGGTCTACTTCATGAACCGCATGCAAGGCGGTGGTCGCGGCGGGGCCATGGGCTTTGGCAAATCTCGCGCGAAGCTTTTGACGGAAAAGCATGGCCGCGTGACCTTTGACGATGTCGCTGGCATCGACGAAGCCAAGGAAGAGCTCGAAGAAATCGTTGAATTCCTGCGCAATCCGCAGAAATTCTCGCGCCTCGGCGGTAAGATCCCCAAGGGCGCGCTGCTGGTGGGCCCTCCGGGTACCGGTAAGACGCTGCTAGCTCGTGCGATTGCGGGTGAGGCGGGCGTGCCGTTTTTCACCATCTCGGGTTCTGACTTTGTCGAGATGTTCGTTGGTGTGGGTGCATCCCGTGTCCGCGACATGTTCGAGCAGGCGAAAAAGAACGCACCTTGCATCGTGTTCATCGACGAGATCGACGCCGTGGGCCGGTCCCGTGGCGTGGGCTACGGCGGTGGTAACGACGAACGCGAACAGACGTTGAACCAGCTTCTGGTCGAAATGGACGGTTTTGAAGCCAATGAAGGCATCATCATCGTGGCCGCCACGAACCGTCCTGACGTGCTGGACCCTGCGCTGCTGCGCCCGGGTCGTTTCGACCGTCAGGTTCAGGTGCCCAACCCGGACATCAAGGGGCGCGAAAAGATCCTCGGCGTTCACGCCCGCAAAGTGCCTCTGGGCCCAGATGTGGACCTGCGCATCATCGCGCGCGGCACGCCGGGCTTTTCCGGTGGCGACCTTGCGAACCTAGTGAACGAATCTGCACTGATGGCCGCCCGTGTGGGCCGCCGCTTCGTGACGATGGAAGATTTCGAAAACGCCAAGGACAAGGTCATGATGGGCGCAGAGCGTCGTTCCATGGTCATGACCGAGGACGAAAAGAAACTGACCGCCTATCACGAGGCCGGGCACGCGGTTGTGGGGCTTTACGTCCCGCAGCATGACCCGATCCACAAGGCGACGATCATCCCGCGCGGTCGTGCGCTGGGTCTGGTCCTGTCGCTGCCAGAGCGTGATCAGCTGAGCGTGTCGAAGACCAAGTACACCTCGAAAATCGCCATGGCGATGGGGGGCAAGGTGGCCGAAGAGATCAAGTTCGGGCCGGAGAATGTTACGTCTGGGGCGACCTCGGACATTCAACAGGTGTCAAAGATCGCGCGCGCCATGGTCACTCAATTTGGCTTCGCCGAAGAACTGGGTCATGTGGACTACGCCAATGAGCAGCAGTCCTATCTGGGCTCCTACGGCGGTGGCACCAGCCACTCTCAAGAGACCCAGAAAATTATCGACCAGAAGGTTAAAGAGCTGATCGACACGGGCTATGAAACGGCCAAGCGCATCCTCACCGAACATGAGGAAGAGTGGGAAAATCTCGCACAGGGCCTTTTGGAGTATGAAACGCTCACCGGGCCGGAGATCCGCAAGGTGATGAATGGCGAGCCGCTCAACCGTGACGACGACGAGGATGACCAGGATGTGTCAGGCACGCCCTCGGTCACGTCGATCCCGAAAGCGGCACGTCCGAAGAAGGATGGCTCCTCCTCCGGGGATATGGAGCCGGAACCGACTTAGGTTTCGCAATCATCAATTGAAAACGCCGTCCCATGGGGCGGCGTTTTTTGTTTCACAAGATGCTTGGTTATTCTGCGTCTTGCGCTGTATAGCGCGGCCACGGAGGTACCCAGATATGCAGGCGACAGTCCCGTCCCACGTCAGCGGAGCAGATCGCGCTATCTTGTTCTCACCTTTCGGGTTGGTCCTGATTGCAGGCGCTTTACTCGTGGCGACAGTTCTTTCCGGTGGTCCAAGGCTGTGGCCCACCGAGGATGGCGCATTCGAGTGGATTTCCTTCCTATCCTTGCTTTGCATCCCGGTGGTGTTTTTTGCGATTTTCCCTGCGGATACGTGGCTGAAGGCGAGTTCGATCCCCGTCTATGGGCTATTGCTGGCCATGCGCGAGGGAGAGACCGATTGGTGGATTATCGATGAGCGCCTCTTGGGCGCCGAATTCTACGCTGAGCAAGGTCTTTCACTGACCGCAATTGCGGGAGGCGCCATCGTCCTGCTCCTGGCTTTGGCGACGGTGACCTTGCTATGGAAAGGCGTGCCCGCCCTTTTCCGGGCGCTGATAGACCGGCGGGCATGGGCGATCTTGCTCGTTGTGGGCGGGGTGGTTGCCGTGGTGGCCCAATCTCTGGAAGAGGTCGAGCCGCTTGCTGCAGAGCTGAGCAGCACGCTGGGCGTCCTGACGATTGTGGCCGAGGAGGTGCTGGAAATGGTCTTTTGCCTGTGCCTCCTGGAGGCTGTTCTTCGCGGCGGCCGCCCGCTGCGGTTACGCGTCTGAAATCGAGCAAGTCTGACGATGGAGCACCTCAATTTATGCCAGCTTTGAAGCCCACCGAGTTTTCCGCCGAAGTTGTCTGGATCGGATACGTGCCGGATCGGAATGCGTCGCTTGCGTCGCAGGCCGTGGAAACCGCCGAGATCACCTTCGCCGGCATTGACGGTGAGGCCCATGGGGGCATCACGCGGGCGTCTTGCAGCAGAGTGAAATCGCAGCACCCCAGGGGTACTGAGATACGCAATGTGCGGCAGCTATCGGTGGTTAGCGAAGAAGAACTGAACGAGATCGCCCAAGCCATGGGCATCGCGCGTCTGCACCCTCATCAGGTGGGTGCCTCGCTCATGGTTCGAGGGCTGCCGGACTTTACCCATTTGCCGCCGTCTTCGCGATTGCAGGGGCCGACAGGGGTGACCTTTATCGTCGATATGGAAAACCGGCCCTGTCACCTGCCTGCACGCGTTATCGACGAGGACGAGCCGGGCTTTGGGGGTAAATTCCGGGCCAGTGCCGAAGGGCGGCGCGGTGTGACCGTTAGCGTGGAACGCGAAGGTGTTTTGGCGCTGGGCGACGGGCTGGTATTGCATGTGCCTGACCAACGGGCCTGGGCGCATCTGGACGCGGCGCGCGGCCTCTAAACAGACTATACCACCAGAATGATCAGCGCCGAGGCGCCGAGAATGAATGACATGTGAATGATCCAGGTAACTGGGCGCATGGCGTCCCCCTTGAGCAACGGGCTTTTACCTTTGCCGATGAAGCTGAACAGACCGTTAACGTGACGCCTGTTTCCGATAAGCAGCGCCGCTGATCGTTTTGCGCCGCCCAAGGGGCGGATCATGTCGGAAATGGGTCTCCACGAACCTGCCATTCCGCGCTAGGGCGCATTGAGAACGAATGCAAAGCGCCGGAGACGCACCCCATGGCATACAAGACCGACATTGAAATCGCCCGCGAGGCGTCGAAGCGCCCGATCCAGGAGATCGGTGCGAAGATCGGCATCGGCAGCGACGATCTGCTACCCTACGGCCATGACAAGGCGAAGGTGAGCCAGGAGTTCATCAACGCGTCCAAGAGCAACGAAGACGGCAAGCTGATCCTCGTGACCGCAATCAACCCGACACCGGCGGGCGAGGGCAAGACCACGACGACGGTAGGTCTGGGTGACGGCCTGAACCGGATCGGCAAGAACGCGATGATCTGTATCCGCGAAGCGTCTCTTGGCCCGAACTTCGGGATGAAGGGCGGCGCGGCCGGGGGCGGCCACGCGCAGGTGGTGCCGATGGAGGAGATGAACCTCCATTTCACGGGTGACTTCCACGCGATCACCTCGGCGCACTCGCTCCTGAGCGCCATGATCGACAACCACATTTACTGGGGTAATGAGCTCGAGATCGACGTGCGCCGGGTGCAGTGGCGCCGCGTGGTCGACATGAACGACCGTGCGCTTCGCCAGATCACGGCGTCGCTCGGCGGTGTGGCCAATGGTTTCCCGCGCGAAGCGGGCTTTGACATCACGGTGGCCTCCGAGGTCATGGCGATCCTGTGCCTCGCGACCGACCTCAAGGACCTGCAGAAGCGTCTGGGTGACATGATCGTGGCCTACCGCCGCGACCGCTCGCCGGTCTTTGCGCGCGACATCAAGGCGGACGGCGCGATGACGGTTCTGTTGAAGGACGCGATGCAGCCGAACCTCGTGCAGACGCTTGAAAACAACCCGGCCTTCGTTCACGGCGGGCCGTTCGCGAATATCGCCCACGGCTGCAACTCTGTCATCGCGACGACGACGGCGCTGAAAGTGGCCGATTACGTGGTCACGGAAGCGGGCTTTGGCGCTGACCTGGGCGCTGAAAAGTTCATGAACATCAAGTGCCGCAAGGCGGGGCTCGCGCCCAGCGTGGTCGTCTGCGTGGCCACGGTGCGCGCGATGAAGATGAATGGCGGCGTGGCCAAGGCCGACCTCGGCGCCGAGAACGTGGACGCGGTGAAGGCGGGCTGCCCGAACCTGGGCCGTCACATCGAGAACCTGAAGTCCTTTGGCGTGCCGGTCGTCGTAGCCATCAACCACTTCGTCACCGACACCGACGCGGAAGTGCAGGCCGTGAAGGATTACGTGGCTGAGCAGGGTGCAGAGGCGGTGCTGTCGCGCCACTGGGAGCTGGGTTCGGAAGGTTCCGAAGACCTCGCCCGCAAAGTGGCAGAGATTGCGGACGCGTCGACGGCAAACTTTGCGCCGATCTACCCCGATGACATGCCGCTGGCCGAGAAGATCCAGACCGTGTGCAAGCGCATCTATCGCGCGGATGAAGCGCTGATGGACAAAAAGATCCGCGATCAGCTGAAGCTCTGGGAAGAGCAGGGTTATGGCGATCTGCCGGTCTGCATGGCGAAAACGCAGTATTCGTTCTCGACCGATCCGAACCTGCGCGGTGCGCCTACGGGGCATTCGGTGCCGGTGCGCGAAGTGCGTCTGTCGGCAGGGGCCGGTTTCGTGGTCGTTGTCTGCGGTGAGATCATGACGATGCCGGGTCTGCCCCGTGTGCCGTCGGCTGAGGCGATCCACCTCAACGACGAGGGCCAGATCGAAGGTCTGTTCTAAGCGGCGTCGGCGGGGGGGGACTGTTTGCCTGACGGCAAAGGCGCCCACCCGCCGACCCGCAACGCACCAAAGGCAAATTCGGTTTTTGGGCGACGAAGGGCCCTCCGGGGGGAGTATTTTGGGAAAGGCGAAAGGGCGAATTTAGATGACGCATATTGCTGAAATTTACTGGGTGGCCGAGGGCGATGTGGCCTCGGGTCAGTACAGTCGCGCCCATGCCTGGTATTTCGATGGTGGCGCAAAGGTAGCCGCGTCGGCATCGCCCGATATTGTCCCAGTGCCCTTGTCCCAGCCCGACGCGGTGGACCCTGAAGAGGGCTATGTGGCGTCGCTCTCGTCCTGTCACATGCTTTGGTATTTGGATTTCGCGCGGCGCGCGGGGTACCTGCCGGAAAGCTATACGGACCACGCTGTGGGCCATATGGAGGCGAGCGAAGATGGCGGGCTTTGGGTCGCGCGGGTGGATTTGACGCCCTACACGACCTGGGCGGGGGAGGCCCCGTCAATTGAACAGGAGCGCGCGCTCCATGAGAAGGCAAACGAGGCTTGTTTCATTGCGAAATCCGTCAAGACGGAGATCGTTGTGACGGTGAGCGAATATGCAGAGGCAGTGGACGCATGACGGCCAAGATTATCGACGGGAAGGCCTTTGCGGCCAGTGTACGGGAAAAAGTTGCGGGCCATGTGGCACGTCTGAAGGAAGAGAGCGGGATCACCCCGGGCCTTGCCGTGGTGCTGGTGGGCGAGGACCCTGCAAGTCAGGTCTATGTGCGTTCCAAGGGTAAGCAGACCGTCGAGGTAGGCATGGCATCGTTCGAGCACAAGCTCGACGCCGATACCGACGAGGCGACGCTGCTGGCGCTGGTCGATCAGCTGAACAAGGACCCGAACGTCCACGGTATTCTCGTGCAGCTGCCGCTGCCTGGTCATTTGAACGAAGATTTGGTCATCAACTCCATCGATCCGGCAAAGGACGTGGATGGGTTCCACATTTCCAATGTCGGGCTTTTGGGGACGGGTCAGAAATCCATGGTGCCATGTACGCCGCTCGGGTGCCTGATGATGCTGCGGGACCATCACGGGTCGCTGAGCGGTATGGACGCCGTGGTGATCGGACGCTCGAACATTGTGGGCAAGCCCATGGCGCAGCTCCTTCTGGGTGATAGCTGCACGGTGACAATCGCGCATTCGCGGACCAAGGACCTGCCGGACGTCGTGCGGCGCGCGGATATCGTTGTGGCGGCGGTCGGCCGGCCCGAGATGGTGCCCGGCGACTGGATCAAGCCTGGGGCCACGGTGATCGATGTAGGTATCAACCGCATTGATGCGCCGGAAAAGGGCGAAGGCAAGACGCGGCTCGTGGGGGATTGCGCCTATGAGAGCTGCGCGGAGGTTGCAGGGGCGATTACGCCGGTGCCGGGTGGCGTTGGTCCGATGACCATTGCGTGCCTGCTGGCGAATACTGTTACGGCCTGTTGCCGCGCGAACGGTTTGGCAGAGCCCGAGGGGCTGACGGCCTAAAGGCGGGCAACAAACTTCTCATG
The DNA here is from genome assembly GCA_038747015.1 of Pseudomonadota bacterium. GTDB lineage: Bacteria > Pseudomonadota > Alphaproteobacteria > Rhodobacterales > Rhodobacteraceae > Shimia_B. The sequence goes on along the minus strand of JBCDKE010000012.1, from coordinate 25,262 downwards.
AGCGCGCAAAAGCGTTTTCGCAATTCGCTGTTGCGCGCTAGCTGAGGTGCATGGAGCTTCCAGAAAAGATCGAAGCCTGGTTTCAGACCAAAGGCTGGTCACCGCACCCGCATCAACGTGCGATGCTGGAGCGGAGCGGTGAGGCGGCGACCCTGTTGATCGCGCCCACGGGTGGCGGCAAGACCTTGGCTGGTTTCTTGCCGACACTGGCCGATTTGGCGGTTGCTCCACATGAAGGGCTCCACACGCTCTACGTTTCGCCGCTGAAGGCGTTGGCAGCGGATATCAAACGCAACCTGCGCACCCCGGTGGACGAGATTGGTCTCGATATCAGGATCGAGGATCGCACAGGTGATACGAGCGCCACGCAGAAGAAGCGTCAGAGGGTCGACCCGCCACAAATTCTGCTGACCACACCGGAATCGCTGGCCTTACTGACCTCCTACGAGGACGCGCCGCGGATGTTCAAAGGGCTGAAGCGGGTGGTGGTCGATGAGATTCACGCGCTCTCGGAGTCAAAGCGCGGTGACCAATTGATGCTCGCGCTGGCGGCTCTAGACCGGATTTGTCCGGGTCTTATGCGAGTGGGGCTGTCTGCCACAGTGGAAGATCCCGAAGCTATTGCGCGTTTCCTCGCACGGCATCCTGAGCCCTGTGAAATCCTGCAAGCCGATCCGGGGCCAGCGCCGGATATTGCGATGCTGGAGACAGAGGAGCTGCCCCCGTGGGCGGGAGGCGGTGGCAAATATGCGATCCCGGCCATTCTGGACCAGGTCAGGCAGCACAAGACGACGCTGATCTTTCACAACACCCGCGCACAGGCGGAGCTGTTCTTTCACAATCTCTGGCTCGCTAACGAAGACGCGCTGCCCATCGGCATTCATCACGGGTCGCTCGCGCGCGAGCAGCGGGTGAGGGTCGAACAGGCCATGGTGGATGGCTCGCTGCGCGCCATTGTCTGCACCGGATCGCTCGATCTCGGTATCGACTGGGGCGATGTGGATCTGGTGATCCAGGTCGGGGCGCCAAAGAATGTGAAGCGGCTGGGTCAGCGGATCGGGCGGGCGAACCATCGGTACAATGCACCCTCAAAGGCGTTGCTCGTGCCGGCGAACCGGTTCGAGGTGGTGGAATGCGTGGCGGCGCTCCGGGCCGTGGCCGAGCACGATCTGGATGGAGACGGGCGCGGCGCGGGGCCGCGCGATGTGCTATGTCAGCATATTTTGATCGCGGCCTGTGCAGGTCCGTTCGACGAGGTCGCGCTCTATGACCAGATGCGGAGTGCGGGGGCCTATGCCGACCTCGCCTGGGAGGAGTTCGAGGACTGTTTGGAGTTCTGCGCTACCGGCGGCTACGCCCTGCGCGCCTATGATCGGTGGCAGCGGCTCAAGCGACGCGAGGACGGGCTCTGGGAGCTGCGGGACCCACGCGCGGCGCAGCGCATCCGGATGAATATCGGGACTATTCAGGACACTGATACGCTGAAGGTGCGGTTGAAGAATCGTGGGGGCGGAAAGCCCTTGGGCGAGGTGGAGGAAGGTTTTGCGGCGACCCTGACGCCGGGCGATACATTTCTGATTGGTGGTCAGATCGTGCGCTATGAAGGGTTGCGCGAAATGACCGTGGAGGTCACCCGACGCCCGGGCGACAAACCCAAGATCGCGACATTTCTCGGAACCAAATTCGCCACCTCGACGCAACTCACCCACCGCATTTTGCGGATGTTCCAGCAGGAGACATGGCCAGAGCTGCCGGAGCACACGGCAAGCTGGCTGGCACTGCAACGTGAGGTGTCCAAGCTGCCGGAAGCGGACAGGCTGTTGGTGGAGAGCTTCCCCCATGACGGACGGGCGCAAACGGTCGTCTATGGCTTTGCCGGGCGCAACGCGATGCAGACGCTGGGTCTGCTCGTAACGCAGCGGATGGAGGAGGCGGGGCTCGGACCCATGGGATTTGTGGCTACGGACTACGCCACGCTGATCTGGTCGCTTGATCCGGTGAGTGACCCGGTGCCCCTCTTTTCCCGCGAGGGGCTGGTTGATGGGCTGGAGACCTGGCTGTCGGGCAATGCCGTGATGAAGCGTACATTCAAGGCATCGGCCAACATCGCCGGTCTAATCGAACGCAATACGCCCCAGTCGCGCAAAAGCGGGCGGCAGGCGACGTTCAGTTCGGACATCCTCTATGACACGCTGCTGAAATACGACCCGGACCACGTGCTGATGCAGATCACGCGCGAAGAGGCGACGCGGGGGCTGGTTGACTTTGGGCGCATCGAGGAAATGCTGGAACGGGTTGGCGATCGCATTGATCACCGCGTTCTGGGACGCGTGACGCCCCTAGCGGCGCCGTTGTTTCTTGAGGCAGGGCGTATCCCGGTTAAAGGGCTTGCGGATGAAAGGCTCATGGCCGAAGAGGCAGACCGGCTGATGTCGACCGCTGGGATCGACAAGATTGAGCCAGACAAGCCCAAGCGTTGGGCTGTTCCGTTCTAAGCACAAGATGGGGCAGTTCTATAACTAGCCCCTTGCGGTGGCAGCAAAGCTGCGCGAAGAACACAACATGAACGGATACGCCTTTCCCCTTGCGGGTGCAAAGCTCGTCGCCCTGGGTTCCGGCGCATTGGTCTGGCCTGAAGAACGCATGCTCGTCGTGTCAGACTTGCACTTAGGAAAGGCCGATCGCGTTGCGCGACGGTCTGGGGCAATGCTGCCACCCTACGAAACTCAGGACACACTGCAACGGCTGGAGACCGACATACGAGCCAGCCAGGCAGCAACAGTCATCTGTCTAGGCGACAGTTTCGATGATTTGGCCGCCGCTGAAAGCCTGAGTGAAGACGAGCGTCTGTGGATAGCGCGGTTGCAAGCGGGAAGGCGCTGGATCTGGATCGAGGGGAACCACGACCCGGGCCCCGTGGATTTCGGCGGCACTCATCTCGCTGAACTGAATGTTGGTCCCCTGATTTTCCGCCATATCGCGGTCGTAGGGCAGGTGGGTGAGATAAGTGGGCACTATCACCCCAAAGCGCGCATGACCGTAAGGGGGCGAGTGATCTCGAGACCTGCTTTTCTATACGATGTAGATCGGCTGATTTTGCCTGCTTACGGGACTTATACCGGGGGGCTGCGGTCCGATGATGAAACTTTGAAGGGGCTCATGCGTAAAGACGCGCGCGCCATACTTACTGGGGCGCGTCCACACGTAATTCCGATGCCTCGCTAGGCGAACCCGGCTTCTTCGAGCTTGGGGAGATGTGTTCGGCTTACGGGTATTCGCGCCATGTCTGCGCTGACCACGTAATGGCGTCCTTTAACGCGTTCCACGCTCTGGATCGCGTCGACCGCGATCCAGTGAGAACGGTGGGTAAGGAATCCTTCCACACCATCCATTTCCGCCACGGCATCCGCCAAGCGCATGCGAATATCATAGCGCCCTTTGGCCGTCGTCACCTCGACAAAGTGATCTTTGCCGGAAATACGCAAAACTGGGCCGCAGTCGTTACTGGGAAGTCTCTTCATGAGCCGTGGTGCTTCGATAGGTGGGCTTTCCTGGATCTCTGATGCGACCGTCGCAAAAAGGACGATTCGAACGGCAACAATGACAATAGATATCGATAAAACCGCCGATATTGTCTCTGTAAAGGTAAAGCTGCTTGGCAACGGTGCTGCATACTGCGCGAGAATAAGATGAAGAATCGGCGCAAAAACAATTGTAAAAATGACAGCGGAAACGAGCTCCACCCGCGATCTCTCCCAATGGGAAAAATAGATATCACGTGCAGACATAAGAAGGCTGGCAACAAACAACCCGCACCCAATAATCGCCGCCCAGAAGGCAAGACGCTCGCCCAAGGCCATTGCACCAAAGGTGCCAAACGGCCCGGCAAAGCCCCCGGCAAGCGAACTTACAAACCAAATTGCAAGGTTCTGTCGGTCTAGTACCCGGGTCGACCAAACCAAAAAAAACGTTTTCATCAAATAGATGCCTGAGATTCCCAACCAGTCTTATCAGGCTAATCTGCTGACGAGACTCGTGCAACTGTTCGTATTAAACACAGCGCAGTTGACGCAGCGTGTACGTCGTCGCCAGACGCGAAATCAGTGCTCGATCGCCTCTTCGCGGACGAACATGTTAGCCCAAGCGCGGTCGATCAATTCAGGGGACATCTGATTTGGAATTCCTTCGAATTCGCAAATTGAGATCATTTGGTCGATCAAGAAGACGGGCTGGTAATTCGCGTAAACGTTGTCGATCAATGGGTATTTTTCCCCTAGAAGATATATTAATGCCTCTTGATTGAGTGGCATTTTCTTTTTCTTGGCGACCATCGCAAAGATTTTTAAGTAGTTTTCCTGATTTGGTCCGTCGATCTTGATCTTATAGAAAATTCGTCGCAGAGCGGCTTTGTCGAAGATTTCATTGGGGTGGAAGTTGGTCGAGAAAATTACCAGCGTGTCAAAGGGAACCTCGAACTTCTCGCCAGACTGCAGCGCGAGGATATCGCGGCTTTCTTCCAGCGGAACGATCCAACGGTTGACGAGTTTCTGCGGGGGCTCTTCCTGACGGCCAAGGTCGTCGACGATGAAGATACCGCCTGTGGATTTGAGCTGGAGCGGCGCCTGATAGGTCCGCGCGGTGGGATTATAGACCAAATCAAGCATGTCGAGGCTAAGTTCACCGCCGGTGATTACGGTGGGTCGGTCACAACGGACGTAGCGGGTGTCAAAGCGATTGCCGGTGCGGCGCAGCGAGTTCGGGTCATCAACCTGTGACTCTGCAGCTGAATGCACGATGGGGTCATAAACAGTGATGACCTGGCCAGCATACTCGATCGCGCGAGGCACGAAAATCTTGTCGCCCATAGCGTCGCGGATGCCGTTTGAGATCGAGGACTTACCGTTTCCGGGCGGACCATACATCAGGCAAGAGCGGCCGGCGCTAACGGCGGGCCCAAGCTGGTCGAGGAGATCGTCCGGCAAGATAAGGTGCCCCATGGCCCCGGTAAGTTGGTTGCGTGTGATTTGGATGTTTCGGATAGACTGACGTTTGACCTGCTCTGCATAGACCTCGAGCGGGACGGGCATAGCACCGTAATATTCCGACTGTGCGAGGGCGTCTTGCGTGCGGGCTTTACCTGCGTCGGTGAGCTGATAGCCCATCTCGTTGCCCGAATTCGCGTTCAGCGTACCAGTTGCCTCAATCAGCTTTTGCGTGCGTATGAGGTCGACCAACTCCTGAACAACGGGGATCGGCAAGCACACCGTTTCTGCCATTTCGCTGACGGTATCGAGGTTTTTGCGGAAAATCGTCTTTAGAAGGACGTCCCGCATCATCACCATGGAAAGCTGCATATCCTCCAGCCGTTTGGGCGCGGGAGGGGCCACCACGTTCGAAACCTGCATGTTCATTGGCGTCTGCCTTTTGTCGCTCTGCTTAAGGTCGTGTGCTAACGGCAAAAATTGGCATTTGTGGGGCGCGCAGGCTCTGATATCATGCCCTTAATCATCTAATTCCGTGACAAGCGGGAAACGAGGCGACATGGGCAGATCTCTCTTAACGCTAACAGCGGTGTTGGGGCTATGGGTGGCTTTTGCGTTGGCATTGGCTTGGCCCGGCGGGCTCTTTGTCACCAAGCACTCAGCCGACGCAGTGCACATGGTGGCGATTGCCGACCGCATCGCTCAAGGGGACTTACCCCATCTCGACTTTATGACACCCATCGGGATCCTGGCATTTTGGCCGATTTCGATGGTGATCCGATTGGGTTTTGACGTCGGGCAAGCCTTTCTTTTTGCACAGATAGTATTTGGTGCGGTGATGGGCCTGATAGCCTTTTTCGCCACCCGAAAACGGATGGATCACGGGTGGGTGCTCATCTTTGTGGCGCTGGTTCTGATCCTGTCGATGGCGCTGGTACACGGTGAGGCCGATATCGCGGTGTCCGTGTCGATGCACTACAACAGATGGGCTTGGTCAGTTGCCTTCGTGGCGCTTGCCATGGCGATGCTGTCACCAGAAGGTCCCGCGCGTTTTGACGGGCCGCTGATCGGGTTTTTGATGGTTGCTTTGGCACTGATCAAGGTAACTTACTTCGCGGCTCTCGCACCAATTGTCATTGTTGGACTTGCCTTGACCGGTCAGCGTCGGACGTTGCTGACCGGGATCCTGGTTGGGCTCTTCTTGGTCCTGGTCATGACCGGTATTGTCGGCGTCAACTACTGGACTTCCTATCTTGGGGACCTCTTGGCGGTGGCGGGCTCTGAGATCCGATCTCAGCCGGGTCTGGACCTCATTCAGATGTTCACGGCGCCACCCTATCTCGCGGCGACTTTCATCTGCTTTGCGATGGTCGTCGTTCTGCGACGTTCGGGGCTCGAAGCAGAGGGGCTCTTAGTCCTAATGCTGATCGGAGCAGGCGGCTACATCACCTACCAGAATTTCGGCAATGATCCCCAATGGTGGGCGCTTTTGGCTCTGTTCCTGGGGCTTTGGTCGATCGAGGTTCCTGGGCAAGGTGCACGAACGGGACTAATGATAGGGTCGATTGGCCTGGCTGCGATGTCGGCTCCAAGTTTCCTGAACATGACGGTGAGTCCCTTCCGTCATGCCGCGATTCCGCAGGAAGACTACATCCCCGAATTGCAAGGGGGGAGCCGGCACCAAGACCTCTATGTCAGTGAGACAAAGGCAAACCGCCTGCGCGCGGACACACCTCTTGGTGATCCGTATCGATATTTCGGAACGGAAGAGGAGGTTGCGGAACCCGTCGTATTTCAGGGGCAGGTTCTTAACGACTGCCAGACTGAACCGATTGTGTCCTATTACGGATCGATTACCCAGGACTTGAGAGACCGTGGGCTGGCGCAAGGGGCTGGAATATTCTCGATGGATATCTTGAACCCTTACTGGCTCTACGGAGATCACAGGCCACTGGAGGGGGGAACCCCATGGTACTACTCTGGACTGCCAGGCCTAGACGATGCCGAGTTCGTGCTGTTGCCGGCCTGTCCGATCCGTACGAAATCCCGGGACCTGATCGTCGAGGCTATGGGCGACATCGAGCTACGTGAGGTCGTGCGGACGCCGATGTACACACTGTACGAAAAGCCTCAGAGCGCAGATAACTAGAATGCAGCCATGGCGAGATAGATCGTGACCACGCCACCAAGGGCATAACCGAGGGGGAACCTTTTCCCCGACCGCCAAGAACGCCAAAGCGGTGTGGCGCGATCAGTACCTCCGATCAAGAAGAGACGGTGCGCCGTGAATGCAGCAAGAAGGCAAGCGGTGAAGAGGATCGTCACGAGGATAGCGTCCTGGGACATAAAAAAGGGGCTCGCGGCGGCGATGAATTTCGCGTCTCCACCACCCATTGTCCCCGCTGCGTAGAGCACCAGCATAGCAACCAATACGAACGCCGCCTGAAGGAGCTGACCGAGGTAAAGATCGAAGGGTAACAGTAATGGGCCGAGCACCAGGAAAATCCCAAAGACCAACAAAACAAGGCCGTTCAGGATCTTGAGGCGGGCCATGTCATACCACGCCATGTAGAGCCAGATTGGCGCTAGCAGCACCATGAACACCAATGCAGCGTCAGCCGGGAATGCAGGGTCAAAGCGGGAGAACACCTCCCAGGGCCATGCCATTTTCACTAGTTTGCGACGTTGGCTTCCAAAGCGCGCAGCGACCGTACAGCAGCGTCGAAATGCTGTGGATGGGTATCGATAGCCTCGCGTAAGAGGCCGCGACCGGTCGTAATATCGCCTTGCTTGATAGCGCTGAGGCCGAGCGTGTGGAGCAGCTGGGCGCGTTCAATCTGCGACATTTGAACGATGGGAAGATCGTATTTGCGCTGAGCACCGCGCGCCAACACTAGGTTGTTTTTGGCTGTAAATAGCGTTGGATCCTGTTGGATAGCACGGAAGAACATGCGTTCGGCTTCGGCGAAATCACCGCGCGTGAGCTTGGAGTAGCCCCAATTATTATAAACACCCGACGGCTGGGTCGTCAGTCCAGCAGCGGTTTCATAAAAGCTGTCAGCCTTTTCCCATTGTTCATTGCTGTCCGCGACCATGGCCTCAAGTCGATAGCGTTTGAAGGTCTCGTGGGTGGGCGGAATACTATTGAGCTTGTCCTCGGCCTGCTTCCATTCATTGTTGCGGATATATGCGTCGGCGAGGTTTACGCTATCTTCATTGGTGGCCTCGGGGTGGGTTTCTACAACCTCCCATGCGGCCAATGCTTCGCCCGGCCGTTTCGCCCTCTGCAGGGACAAGGCCAAGCCGCGCTGGAATTCCAGGCGCTCGGGTTCTTCGATCAGCGAACGTCGGAAATAGTCTACGGCCTCGTTGGGATCGGCCACCGTCAGCATAACGTCATTGAGATTGGTTTCATCGACGACGTTGACGGTCTTCATGGCCCGTTCAACTTCGTCACCACCTTGCAGGGCTTCACATCCTGCCACAAGGAACGCGATAGGCAAAAACGCCAACGTGATGCTACGCATCTCAATTCTCCTGCTCGGCTCGCGGATCTCTTGCTCGTATCCGTCAAGCGCCCTCAATGCGCACCGTTTCGGTGCCTGGACCAAGGTTCGTCAGGGGGACTCTGTAATCAGGTAATCGGAACTGCCCCGTCGGACCAATTTATAGGCCTCTTCTTGGGCGATATCATAACTTGGGTTTTCCAATTTTGCGAGCGCTAAGCGCAGGTTGTCCCGAATAGCGACCGAATTTCCGTTGTCTAAAGCAAACGCGCGGCGAAAGAGTTGCTCTGCTTCAACAGTTTTGCCGCGCTCCATGAGCACGACCCCCAAATTGTTTAGCGTTTCTGGAGAGGTTTCATCCTTCTTCTTGGCTTCACGGAGCTGGTTTTCCGCCTGCCCAAGGCGCCCAAGACCCAGATTTGCAGTGCCCAACGCCGCCAAAACATCAGAGGTTAAGCCCTGCTCACCTGCGGCTCTGGTATAGGCCCTTAGCGCCAGTTCATACTGCCCCGCATCCATCAACCTGTGCCCCAATTCCATTTCGGGGATGACCCTCTCGGTCGTCGGATTGACAGGAGCGTAGGGGCTGTCGTCGGGTGCAATAAGGCCGCCTGAAGAACAGGCGGCCAAGATCGCAAGTGATAACCAAAGGAGTGTTGCCCGCATGCCTAGTTCCCGGGTGCTGTCGCGCCTCCGCCGCTGAGCATGACATAGATATCCCAAATCGATGGTCCGATCAGGATGATCAGGAGCGGTGGCACTGTCAGCATCATCGTTGCCAGTGTCATTTTGGTAGGCAGTTTATTCGCTTTTTCCTCGGCGCGCATCACCCGTTTATCGCGCATCTCACTTGCGTATACGCGCAGGGCTTCGGCAATGGAGGTACCGAATTGCTGCGATTGGATCAGCACCGTCACAAAGCTTTGCACGTCCGGCACCCCGGCGCGTTCGGCCATGTCGCGTAGAACTGCTGTCTTATCCTTACCGGCCTTCATCTCGTGAGCGACAATCGCGTATTCCTCGGCCAAGGCGGGGAAGGCTGCGGCAATTTCTTCGCTGACGCGGATGATCGATTGATCCAGAGACTGACCGGCCTCGACGCAGACAAGCATCATGTCGAGCGCATCAGGAAAGCCTTGTTCGATTTCTTCCTGGCGTGTCTGCAGACGTTTGGTCACCCAGTACTTGGGGATCATGTATCCGACAAAGCCCGGAGCCAGCCCGGTAAGGACCATTTGCTGGGTCGTTACCTCATCTGCGGTGGTTGACTGAATAATTGCGACTAGGGCGCCCACGATAAGCAGTCCAATACCTAAGGCAAACTGCATAAAGTGATACGTTCGCACTGCATCTTTGCCTCGGTAGCCCGCTTGCATGAGCTTGAGGCGCACGGCAGAATATTCTTCCTCGTCTTGGGGCTCCAGGAACTGAGAGTATTTCTGCAGTTTCTCAGCATTCGGATTGCCGTATCGGAGGGCATCCTTTTTTGCGCCCGTGTGGAAGGTTTTGGTCGAGTTCTTCAGCTTTTCATAGGGATCCTGCGGCGTGCGCATCATCATGATGACGGCGCCGAGGATCAAAACAGCGCCCACGACACCGATGACGATGATGGGGCCGAAAGGACCGAGCTGGTTCAGGATTTCCATTGTCCGATCCCTTACACTTTGATGTTCACGAGGTTTCGCATCACAAAGAGGTTCGCGATGAGAAAGCCTGCCACAACCAAACAGGCTGGGATGAAGACCGGCGTTTCCATCACGCGGTCATAATAGTTCGGCTGGATAACGTTGATCGCGACAAGCGCCAGGAACGGGAATCCGGAGAGGAATTTGCCTGACCAGTTGGCTTCGGCCGTGATCGCTTTCACTCGGCGGAAAAGTTTAAAGCGCGCGCGGATAACCTTGGCTAGGCCTGCGAGCACTTCGGCCAAGTTACCACCGGATGTTTGCTGAATGGTAACCGCCACAGCAAGGAAGCGAAGGTCCTGCATGTCGAGCCTTTCGGCCATGTGTTTGAGCGCTTCGCCGACGTCGCGGCCATAGGCGCTTTCGTCCGCGATGATGCCGAATTCAGAGGCTAATGGGTCTGGAACTTCCTTGGCCACGATGTTGAGTGCCGATGAAAAGGGATGTCCCACCCGAAGTGAGCGCACCATGAGCTCCACTGCGTCCGGCAACTGTTCTTCGATCATGCTGAGACGTTTTTTGGCTTTGTTCGAGACCCAAAGATAGACGCCGCCAACACCCATAAGCACCGAGACGCCTACGCGAATTGGGAGTTCTGCGCCGGTGCCAATTGTGAGGCCCACAAAGGCCACCACGGTTAGCAGGATCATCACGATCACCAGTTGGCCAGGCGTAAATGCGATACCGCCCTTCTGTGCTTTTTCGGCCAAAAGCGAATAGAGCGGCACTTTGCGCGCGCTCAGGTGTTGGTTCATCTCCTTGCGGAGCTGCTCCATCACATCCTCGCGGCCTGCGCCCTTTTTCATCATGTCCAGCCGTCGGTTGACGCGGCTGTTCAGGCTGATGGATTTGCCGAAAACGGTCAGGTAGAGACCTTCGACAAGGACGATGACCCCGATGAAAATCAGGCCGTAGATGATTGGTTCTGCGCCGATGGTCATGACTGATTATCCTGAAACGACGGGCTCGAAGATTGCGGGCGGCAGATCGTAGCCCCACATCTTGAACCGTTCTGAATAGTGGCTGCGTACGCCGGTAGCGGTAAAGTGACCGATGATCTTGTTGTCGGGCGTCAGGCCGGTGCGCTGGTAGCGGAAAACCTCTTGCATCGAGATCACATCGCCTTCCATGCCGGTCACCTCGGTGATCGAAACCATCCTGCGCGAACCGTCCTGGAGGCGCGAGGCCTGAACGATGAGGTTCACAGCAGAGGCGATCTGGGATCGCACTGCCTTGATCGGCATTTCGATACCCGCCATGGCGACCATGTTTTCGAGACGCGACACGCCATCACGGGCGGAGTTCGCGTGGATCGTGGTCATGGATCCGTCGTGGCCGGTGTTCATGGCCTGAAGCATGTCGATAACTTCTTCGCCACGCGTCTCGCCCACGATGATGCGGTCGGGACGCATCCGAAGCGCGTTTCTGAGACAGTCGCGCTGGGTCACTGCACCCTTGCCTTCGACGTTGGCCGGACGGCTTTCCATGCGGCCCACATGGGTCTGCTGGAGCTGAAGTTCCGCCGTGTCCTCGATCGTCAGGATGCGTTCGGCATCGTCGATGAAGGATGACAGCGCGTTGAGCGTGGTGGTTTTACCAGAACCCGTACCGCCAGAGACGATGACGTTCAGGCGCGTTGCCACCGCGGCCTCGAGATAGGCGGCCATTTCTTCGGTGAAGGCGCCGAATTGGACGAGATCGTCGATAGCCAGCTTGTCTTTTTTGAACTTACGAATTGAGACGAGCGAGCCGTCAACAGCCACGGGCGGGACCATCGCGTTGAAGCGCGAGCCATCTGCGAGGCGGGCGTCCACATAGGGGTTGGATTCATCTACACGACGACCCACAGCGCTTACGATCTTGTCGATGATCCTGAGGAGGTGGCGTTCGTCCTTGAACGTGATGTCGCTGAGTTCGAGCTTGCCGCGCCGCTCGACAAAGATCTGCTTGGGCCCGTTAATCAGGATATCGTTGATATCTTCGTCTTTTAGGAGCGGTTCGATTGGGCCGAGGCCCTTAACTTCGTCGTAGAGATCTTGGTTCAGCGTCTGCCGCTCATCACGGTTGAGCACCACTTCCATCTCGGACAGTGTTTCGTTCGTGATGGCGGTGATCTCATTGCGAAGATCGCTTTCGGTAGCGCCTTCGAGTGCTGAGAGATTAAGGTTGTCTAACAGGGACTTATGCAGTTCGAGCTTGATCTCGCCGAGGCGTTCTTTGCGTCTCGCCTCTTTGTCGACTGGCGTTGCCGTCGCGGCCTTTACAGCGGGCTGTCGCGTTAGTTTTTTCTGTGTCTCAACGAGTTTCGTTGGGCCCCGATCAGCCGCCGCTTCTGGTTTGTCTGATGTCGCTGGTGCGGGCGCCGCGGCACCGGGTTGATCTTTCTTGTAGCGCGAAAACATAGTGGGTCTCCCGACGTTTACGCAGCCTGCGCATCGCTTTGATTGATTTCATGGATCGACTTGGCGAGCTTTTGGATCTCGCGCCGAAGGGGTATCTTGCCTGCTGCCTCGGACAGCGGGACACCGTGGTCGCCTGCTTGCGTTACCTGTTTGCCGCCGTCGGGTAGTTGCAATTCGATTGAAATATTCAGGCTTTCTGCCATGCGCTTGATCCGCGCCTTGCCGGTCATGTCCATCATCTTTGGAGCCCGGTTCACCGCAAATCGCAGCTTTTCAAACGGCAAGTCCTCGGCTTGCAGGGCCTTTTTCATACGCATGGCGTTCTGGGCCGAGCGCATGTCGAGCTCTAGCGTCGCGAAATATACATGAGCCGCGGTCAGGACAGTCTCGGTCCACTGCACGAGTGTGGACGGCATGTCGATGACCACGTAGTCAAAGTTCTTTGCCGCCATATCCAACACCCTTGCGATATCTTCTGGCGTCAGTAGATCCAACGGGATCATGTCGCCTGGAGCCGTCAGGACGTGAAGTCTGTCATGGAAGCTCAACAGAGCAGCCATAAAGCTCTCGCTATCCATGCTTTCGGTGTCTTGCAGCATCTCAAGGACCGCATCGCGACGCGGCAGATCGAGATAGGTGGCTACGGCACCCAGCTGGAAATCAAGATCGATCAGGCAAACACGCGGCGGTTTGGACTTATCGATATTTGCGAGTTCCCAGGCCAAATTCACGGCCAAGGTAGATGAACCTGTGCCGCCGGACAGACCTTGTACGGGAAGGATTACGCCTTCGCGGTCGCCGGTAGCAGTGAGCGTATTGCGCAGTTCGGCCGGGGCAGGGGCCTCCGGTTCGGGTTGCTGCAGGCGTTCAATTGCTTGCCCGAGCTCATTTTCGGGCAATGGATATGGAATGAATTCATTTGCCCCATTGCGCAGCAGCTGGTGGAGCGTCGCCGTTGATAGGTCCTCTGCAACGAGAATGGTCTTGATGCCTTTGCTCGCTGCGGACTCGATGATGTCCATGACTTGCTGGATGTCATCCTGGTCTTCCTGATCCAGCGCGATTGCGACGAATTCCAAAGACTCGGCGTCAGGTTGGTCAAAGAAAGCAAGTGCTTCCGAGAACCCAAGGTCGCCCCATCGTTCGCCTAAGACCGCCTCCATATCTTCGATTAGGAGGTCGAAGTTCTGAACGTCGCGGCTGATGGTGCAAGCCACCAGCGGCATTGGTTCAGGTTGTAACATTGCGCTGCTCATCGCAATTTGCCCTTTTACCTTGCGGCCAGGACAGAGCGGTTTTCAGGGATTCGTCCCTCAATGTTGCCCCATCAAAGCCAAGCGCTTGTCAGGAGCGCCCACTTTTTCCCTCAGATCAGGTGTGGCGGGCAATCAGGGCGAGATTTGGGCCGGAATTCAAAAATCTCGTGAAGATTTTGCGCGATTATTGCGCTTCGGTGTTACCGGCGTCGGTCGTCGTCGTCTCTTCGATCGCGCTATTTACGTATTCGCGCCAGACGATTTCGGCATATTTGCCCTGCATGACCGTCGGATGCGTCTCCACAAAGCCGGAGACTTCGGTCACGGTGCGTCGATTGCGACGTTCGCGGCCTTCGGTAACGATAAGCGGCTGAGTTTCGCCGAAGCTTACAACGGCCTCAAGGCGCGAACGGTCGATACCTTGCGATGCAAGGTAAGACACAGCCGCATTGGCTCGGCGCAGGCCCAATGCTCGGTTGTAGCTATCAGGGCCAACCAAATCCGTGTGACCGAATACGCGGAAGCGTGCTTCGGGGAATTGGCGAATGAAAACTGCCTGTTGCGAGAGCGCTTGGCGTGCAGCCGCGTCCAGCACGGAGGAGTTGAACGCAAAGGTGACCGTTGTGGGTACTTCGGCCGCAAAGCGACGGGACAGATCAATCGCGGCGCTACGCTGACCGGTCATAACCAAGAGGTTATTCATGGTTGGGTTGCCGAACCCGCCTTCGTCGAGAAGAGATCCGCTTTCGCGATGATTGAAATCATAGACGTCATCGGGGCTGGAACACGCCGAAAGGACGGCGATCCCGGTGATTGCTGCGATGTACTTCATATGCGGCCCCCGCATGCTGTCTGTGTCTTTATTCTTAGTCCAACACGTAACCATAAGACCCGCTAAAGTCTTGTTTTGCTACTTCACCTGCTGCGCCTTGGGTCGGGACATCGCCGCTCACCTTGCCGAAGAGGAAGAGGTCACTTTCACTCGGAAGTTTTACACGATCAGTGGGAAGCGCGAGCGCTTCGCCACGAACCGGCGTAACCAGGTGCGGCGTCACGATGATCACCAGCTCGGACTGGCCGCGCTCATAGGACGTGGACCGGAATAGCGAGCCGAGAACCGGGATATCGCCCAGCCAAGGCACCTGCGTATTCAGGTCACGAAAGTCGTCTTGAAGCAGGCCAGCGATCGCAAAGCTCTCTCCGTCCCGCATTTCAACTGTCGTGGATGTTTGGCGCGTACTGAACGCGTCGATAGCGAAGGCACCGACATTGATACCGTTCGACGGGTCGATGGCGCTGACTGCAGCATCCATCTGGATATTGATAATGTCGCCGTCCACCACACGCGGGGTGAAGTTCAGTTCAACACCGAAGCGCTTGAATTCGATCGTTGTGTCACCGTCTTCGAGAACTGGCACAGGATACTCACCACCTGCGAGGAACGTCGCTTCCTGGCCAGAAAGGGCGGTGAGGTTAGGTTCTGCGAGAGTTCGGACAAGTCCTTTACTTTCAAGGGCTTCGAGCAGGATATCTACGCGTACGCTGTCGATGTCGAAACCAAAGATCGTGGAGCCCGCCGCCGTCGCTGCACGCCCGAAGGCGCCGACAAGCTGGTTAACACCGTTTTCATTGGTGGTTGTCCCGGTGGTCAAGCCGCCCAGACCCAATCCAATGACGCCGCTACCATCCGTGTCGCTTGCAACAAGCCCGGTCTCGAGAGACTTCGATACCGAGCGGCTCATTTCCGCAAAGCGGACCTTGAGCATCACTTGGTGGTTGCCGCCTACGACCATCAGGTTCGAGACCCGACCAGGTGCATAGCGTTGTGCGAGATCCAGGGCGCGGTCCATGCGCGCGATCGACCCTACTTGGCCCGAAAGGACGATGCCGTCGTTTGCGGTACGGACTTCGATTGGCTCGTTGGGGAGGATTTGCCCAAGGCGTTCCTTGAATTCCGAAATATCGGGTGCGACACGCACTTCTACATTCGTGATTAGGCGACCGTCGGCGCCCAGCAGGGTCAGAGATGTCCGTCCTGGCGCTTTGCCAAGAACGTAAATTGTGCGGTCCGAAAGGGTGGAGATGTCCGCAATCGTCGGATCGGCAATCGAGAGTTCGGCAAAAGGCACGTCACTTTCGACGACCACCGAACGGCTGATCGGGACATTCAGCGCCGCCGAGGGCGCACCGCGCATGACGCGCAGGGTCTCTGATTGAGCAACCGGCGCGGGCGCCGCAAATGCGATCGAAAGCCCCAGCACTGCTGCGGCGAAAATACCGTTAGATTTCATGTGACCTGCCTCTCCGATCACGCCTCGATGTCACGGATCTTTTGCCCGCTCTTTTATCCACAATGCCTTGAGTTGCGATTTATTGCAAGAATCAATGCGTTGTGGCCAGTTCTTCGTGTCGCCCGTTTGCCACAGGCCGAATGACGAAGCGGGCCCGAATGGACCCGCTGCTGTCTGCTATGTTGTGTTCAGTTCGTGCAAGGTATTGGGATTTCCACTACTTCGGCACCACGACGGGTGCGGATGGAGCAGCTTCTTTCTTGCTCGGCTTCGACTACTTTTTCTTCTTCCAGCCCTAGCAACTCTCGCTGATCGACATCAGTTGCGCGAGCCAAGCTCTCATCCTGCGCGCCGACCAACGCCAGGGACAGCCGGCCGCTGGTTTGTGCTTGCGCGAGACGGGCAACTTGCTGCGGGGTGACTTGGGCGGTCACAGTACGGGCGATGATGGCAGTGTTCGTGTCAGTGTTTGCATTTTGGTCCACGGCGATCAATTCCACGCCCGGCTCGATGAGCTTGGTTACGTCGCCTGCACGCCGGTTTGCGCCGTTGTTACCAGTCCAGAATACGTCAACGCGGTCCCCGGGACGCAGGAAGCCGGACACACCGCTGGCTACGTCGACGCGGATCGTGAAGGCTCGCATCCCTGGTTCCAGAAGGGAGGTCAGACCCGCACCTTCGCCAGGCTCGGTGACCTTCACTGCCAAGATTGGTTCGCCCTTCTCAATAGGGCGCAGCGCAAGGCGAAATTCTTCGTCGCCATTCGAGAAAAGCTCTTCACGGGACATGAAAGCGCCTTCTGGCACGGAAGGTTTCGGCCATTTTACAAGTTTGAACGAGTTTTCACCGATTTCGTCGCCATACTTTAGCTGAGCGTTAGCAACGATGATGTCCGTCATAGGAACTGAGCTTGCGCGCTCACGGGCTAGGGCCGCACGATGCTGGCTGATATACCCCTGCGCCATGTAGACCGCACCGCCCGCAAGAGCGATGCCGATAATTAAAACTAAACCAAAAACCATACGCATGACATGCCCTCATTCTTGCACCCGAACGCAAATTGCGTAGGGCCCTTCTACCCATGGTCGAAATGCCATTGGATTGCGGCGAAAAGATGGAAGGTATGCGCGGTATTTATGGAATGTTGACGTTTTGGACCAATTTGCGGTGCTGGGATCCGACCTATCCCAGGCAGGCTTTGCCTGTTCGTAGGCTGGTTTCCAAAACGCGGACGCGCCCGCTCAAGGGCGGGCGCGTCGCATTCAACAACTCATGGAGTTAGTTGATTGTCATTGCCGATAACTCAGCATCTACCCGGTCGGTGAGGTCCTCGACACTTCCTCCGATGGTTCCGAGCAAAGCTATGCCTAGGAACACAAGGGCACCAGTTAAGACGACCCAGTCGACTGTGATAGCGCCCTCGTTATCTCGGAGAAAAGTCTTGAACAAAGTCACTAGTTTTCACCAATCAGGCGTATCGTAGATTAGTTGACGGAGATCGTGGATACAGCCGCGTCGATGCGGTCAGCCAGATCTTCGATGCCGCCGGACACGGTGCCCAGAACCAGGATGCCCAGGGCAACCAGAGCTGCGGTCAGTACGACCCAGTCAACAGTCACGGCACCATCTTCGTCGCGGCGGAAGTTTTTGATGAATTTAAGCATTGTAAGTCCCTCTCGAGGATGTTCGCAGTTTACAGAACCTCGTCGGATCAACTTGGGCGGCCTCTTGTTGCCCAATCCCCGTCTCGGCATGGATGTATGTTTCGCCTTGGATTGGGGCGCGAATTGGGCAGCATTCGTGCAATTTTGCAGAACCCAAAAAGAATGATTACTTTTTTGCTAACACCATGTTTTTAAATGATTACTTTTTTTAATGCGTCAGGGGATTGTTGCTAAATCGGAGAAAATTGAAGGAGTCTGAGCGGATTGACTCTGTATTTTAACCACGCTCTAGCGCGACTAGCCGAACGCGTGTACCTTTATCACCAACAAGAGGCAGAGCAGGACCTCGAAAAATGAAGCGGCTTTTGAAAGTAGCTGTGATGGTCGGAGCCATCGCGGCACCTCAGTTGGTGTTGGCGCAGGCCGACGAGCCCACGAATCCGGGGCAAGTTGAAGAAGAAGCGACCATCGCGCCGCCTCCTTTCAAGGACTTCACCTTTCGCCGAGTGAAGCCGCCCAGCGGTTCTGGACCGCGGATCACAGTGCAGATCGCGCCTCAAGAGGTGCCGAATGCCGAATTGGCACCGGTATCCAATGACGTCGCTGCCGCCTCTGCGCCCTACGCGACGCGTTTCGATTGGTTCTGGACGGATTTGTCCGCTGATATAGCAGACGGCGGTGCGGGCAGGCTCTTCGACGCGCTTGAGGTGTTGGAAGCCCGTGGCGATGCTCCAACGCCTCGATTGCAGCAGCTAAAGTCTATTACCGATGCACATGGCCGCTCTTTGCTTTCTGCGACGGTGGGGACCCGCGTGTCGCCGGCCTTGGCGCTCGCAGTGATCTCTGTCGAGAGTGGAGGCGACGTTACTGCACTGAGCCGTGCTGGCGCTAAGGGCCTCATGCAGCTTATGCCTGACACCGCCGTGCGTTTTGGTGTGACCGATGCCTTTGACGCGGAAGATAACATTAAGGGCGGCGTGGCAGTCCTCGACCACCTAATGACAAAGTATGATGAAGACCCACTGCTCGTGCTGGCGGCATACAATGCCGGAGAAGGGGCCGTTCGGGATCACGAGGGTATCCCGCCCTATCCCGAGACACGCGACTATATCCCTAAGGTGCTGGCGGCATACACGGTGGCCCGGGGTTTGTGCGTGACGCCGCCGCTCATGTTGTCTGATGGCTGTGTGTTTACAGGGAGCGGAGGATAATGGCCAAAGCTCCCCTCTTTTTGGATGTCGACGGCACACTTTTAAAAACGGACCTTTTGTTCGAAGCGTTTTGGGCGGGACTAGGACAGTCGCCCTTGGCAACGCTCGGTGCCTGCGCTCGCCACTGGCGACGTCCCGCAGCGTTGAAATCCGCTTTGGCCGACATCGTTTCGCTGCGCTACGACTTGATGCCCTTGCGTAAAGAGGTGCTCGCGCTGGCCAATGATGCCAGAGAGGAGGGTCATGTGGTCGGGCTGGCGTCTGCCTCTGACCAACGCATGGTTGCCGGTGTTGCAGAAGCGAACGGCATCGACGGGCCGCTCTATGGGTCCGATGGAGAGCGCAATCTTAAAGGCGCGGAGAAATCCAGCGCCCTTATCAAAGACTACGGACAGGGCGGCTTTATATATGCGGGGGATTCCGCGGCGGACTTAGCTGTTTGGGAAAAGGCCCAAGCTGCGATCGTTGTAGGCTCTCATAAAACGGCTGAGCGGTCCTTGGCTGCGAAGGGTATATCGACGACGCCCATTGCCGGCGGCTGGTCCCATACCGATCTGATACGTGCCCTTAGGCCACATCAGTGGGTCAAGAACATTCTTCTTCTGCTGCCTATGATCGCGGCCCATGAGTTTACGCTGGCAACCTTTGGTCTGGTGCTCTTGGGAATGGTCGCGTTCTCGGCTGCTGCGTCCTCTATATATGTAGTGAATGATCTCCTCGATCTTGAGGCCGATCGGCTCCACGTAAAAAAGTGTCGGAGGCCCTTTGCATCGGGTGCGGTGCCAATTCAGGTCGGAATGGCGGCTTGCGCCTTTCTAATTGCGCTTGCCTTGGGACTTGGGGAACTTCTTGGCCCTGCCTTCTTTGGCGTTGTCGTGCTCTATATGCTCCTGTCGCTCGCCTATTCGCTAAAGCTGAAGAGATTACGCTGGGTGGATATCGCTACTTTGGCGTCTCTTTATACGCTGCGCGTCGTTGCAGGGGCCGCGGCGACACAGGTTGAGGCATCGGCAATGATGCTGATCTTTATCTTCCCGGTTTTTGTCTCGTTAGGCTGTGTGAAGCGCCTTACCGAGCTGACGCTGGCGACCAGCGATGAGCGACTTCCCGGGCGCGGCTATGGTCGACCGGATCGGGGTGACCTTTTGAACGTCGCAAGCCTGGGCGTCGTTGGCGCTTTGCTTGTCTTCTTTCTGTATAGCTTTTCCGAGCAAGCATTGACGCTTTATCCGACACGCTGGATCCTTTGGGTAACTCTCGTGCCCATAGCTCTCTGGCTGATCCGGATGGTGGCTCTGGGGTATGCTGGCAAGCAGGACTACGATCCCATCGTATTCGCGCTGCGTGACAAGATGGGGATCGGTATCCTGCTCATCATCCTGTCGATGATGTTCTACGCCGCCGGGCTCTGGGCCGTTTGGTTCAATCTGGCCGCTATATCGACAGCTTCTTGAAGATCGGTTCGGGCACAAGTCGGATGATGGTCATGATCAGCCACCAGAAGCTCGGCGTATAGATCACGTTCTTTTTCTTTTCGACGGCGCGAAAGATGTCGCCCGCGACCTTTTCGGGCGGCGCGACGAGGAACATACCCTCGACCGTCCATGTCATGGCAGTATCAACAAAGCCGGGCTTTACGGTGACCACGTGGCCGCCCGACCGGGTGAGCCGGTTTCTGAGACCTGAAAGGTAGGTGTGAAAACCGGCTTTTGCAGCGCCATAGACGTAGTTGCCTATGCGCCCTCGGTCACCTGCAACGGAGCCTACGCCCACGACAGTACCCGATCCGCGTTCCTCTATGACCGGTGCCAGTAGCTGCAGCAGCTGCGCGGGGCCGGTAAAACTGTCGGTAACTGTACCCTCGATGAGCGACGGATCGGCATCGATCGCGTCTTGCGGCGGCATGGAGCCTACAAAGACGGCGGCGTTCAAAACGCCTTCGCGCGACTTCATAGTCTCGATGATTGCCGGGAATGTTGCCGGGTCGCGTGCATCGAAATGCACAACCGCAGCGTCTTCGGCCCCGCGGGCGCGGGCATCGGCAGCGGAAGCTTCCATTTCGGCCATGTCACGGCCTGCGAAGAGGACGGCATCGCCGCGTTCGGCGGCTTGCCGGGCAAAAGCGCGCGCCATGGAAGACGTCGCGCCGAGGATGAGCCAGGTCTGGGTCATGATGCGTCCCTCAGTTTCAGCCGTCGAACCAAGTCGGTGATGTGCGCGCCCTCAGGGTCAGCCTTAGCGGCCTCGGTCGCCCATTTGGCGCGGTTCGAATACATGGCGTGGACGTTTTCGGGGCGGGACAGGGCATCTTTGGCGAGGTAAATTCGCCCACCTGCCTCAACCGTGCGGTCCTCCAGCGTTTTGATGAGCTGCTCAGCCTTTGCTCTTGCGGGGAAGTCCACGGCGAGCGTCCACCCTTCCATGGGGAAGGACATCATGCCCGCGCTACCGGGTCCCATGCGTTTGAGCACGGCAAGCGGCGAGGCGAGACCCGATTCCGCGATGGCGACCAGCATGTCGCGAAGGGCAGGGGCCTGATCGAGGGGCACCACGCACTGAAACTGATGGAAGCCGCGCTTGCCATATAGCTTGTTCCAGTCGTGAATCCGGTCCAGCGGAAAGAAGAAATCCTCGAATGTGCGCACGACGCGCCGCCCGGTGGCAGGCACACGTCGAAAGTAGGCGGCATTGAACGCGCGCACCACCGGGGGTGCCAGAGCAAAGCCAGGCGCGTCCAGCGGAACGGATTTCGATTTCTTGGCAGATTTCGTTGCGCCCGTGCCGATCTCGGCCTCTTCGAAGATCCCCCGGCCGAGGTTTGTGCCCTTGGCGGTGGCGTCGATCCAGCCCACGGAATAGGGCGCTTCAGAGTTCGAAAACTCGGCGATGAATTCGTCCCAGCCTTCCATGCGGCGCTCGTTGACCACCATGGCCTCGCCATGGATGGGCACCATCTGCAGCTTGGCCGTGACGATTGTCCCCGTCTGCCCGAGCCCGCCAACCGTCGCCTTGAAGGCGTTGTGGCTGGGTTTGAGTTTCTTGGTTTTGCCGCCATGCATGACTTCGATCTCGGTGACATGCTGGCCGAAGCTCCCCGCTTCGTGGTGGTTCTTGCCATGTATATCCATGGCGATGGCGCCGCCGACGGTCGCAAAACCCGTGCCAGGCACGACGGGCGGCAGCCAACCGCGTGGCCCAAAGAGCCGCACAAGATCGCCAAGGGTCACGCCCGCCTCGGCGTGGAGGAGCCCCGTCTTTGGATCAAACTCCAGAACGCGGTCGAGCCGCGACATATCTGCGATCTGCCCCCCATCATTGAGGCATGCATCGCCATAGCTGCGGCGCTGGCCCATGGCAGGCACGTCCGGCAGCGCGACGAGCGCAGAGCGACGTTCGGGTCGGGCGATCTCTCCGGTGGCTTTCAGGGCGCGGCCCCAGCCATGATAATTGTCGGTTTTCCAGGCCATGTCAGGCGGTGTCTCTCGCTTGTTTTGAATGCCGCTCAGCAAAGGGGAAAACGATCAACCCGATGGCGATCGCGAACCAGAGCGTTGTGAGGCGAATGACAGCCGTGGCAGCGACTGAGATATCGAGTGGGACGCCCTCGAGCGATAGGAGCGCGACCATAGCCGCCTCTGCTCCGCCGAGTCCCCCGGGTGCACCGGTAAGCCCACCGGCGAGCGTCGCAAAAAGAAAGATCGCAACGGCGGTCCAGAGGGGCACATCTGCGCCCATCCAAACCAAGAGAAGGTAGAATGCCCAGCCTTCTGCAAGCCAGCCCAGGATGGACAAAGTACCCGCGCTCAGGATCAGGCTCGGGCTTGAGAAACTGGCCAGCGATCGCGCAGCGGCCCTGCAGCGGGCCATGAAACGTGGAAAAAGCCCAGTGACACGGTAGCCCCAGCCGACGAGGGCGCTGAGCAGCGCTGGTCGGGTAGCGATGACAGACGCGCAAACCGCGGCCACGGCGACCGGTAGGCCTAGAGTCAGCCCGCCAGTTGAGAGAGCAACAGATAGCGCGAGCAGCAGCCCCATGGCTGCGAGGTCGGCGGCCCGATCCATAAGCGCCAAGGGGGCCGTACGTTCATAGCTCCAACCAGTTTCCCGGTTTAGCCAGCGCATGCGGATCAATTCCCCGATCCGGCCAGGCGTGACCGTCATGGCAAACCCGCCCATGTAGTGCCGCGTATTCACGGAAATTGACGTGTCGAGACCCAGCTGGCGCACAAAGAGGTGCCAGCGCAGCGCGCGCATCCCGTAGTTGGCAAGGCTCAGTGCCAAAAGGCCCGTGACGGACGCGACCGACAGCTTTCCCAATTGTGCGAGCGTCTCCTGCCAGCCAGTAGCAGACGCCAGTGCGACCAGGCCAAAGATCACGCAACCAAGCAGCCCGAACATCAGGATCTTGTCCCAATGTCCCCGGCCATCTGTTGGCTTTGTCATCTGTGCGCTGCTCATGCTCATTACCCGGCGGATAGCGGCCGACTTGGGCAAGATTGTGGACTTGTTGTGAGCAGAAAAGCAACTTCTACCCGCCCATCATGAAGGATCGCTTTGAGAAGCTGGGGCAAGAAACCAGGTCTATACTTTGAACACGTCTGCCCATTCCGGATGCTTGGCGCGCTGGGCGTTCACGAATGGGCATAGCGGGACAATCTTAAAGCCGCCCGCGCGGGCCTCGGCCACCAGATGCTCGACCAGTGCTTTCCCGGCACCGGTACCACGCATGGCATCAGGTACGCCGGTGTGATCCACGATCCGTAACGTGTCGGACGCCACCGAGTAGGTCATTTCGGCCTCGTGGCCGTCTTTTTCGAAAATGTAGCGGCCTTTATGGCCGTCGCGCTCTTCGCGGATCATGCTGCGCCTCCTGTAGCTGGAGAGGCATATAGGGTAGGTGCGGCGCCCTTGTAGGCGCCGCATGATTGTTTGGCTCAGATGATCTTTGCCTCTGTCGCGGCGCGCATGTCTTCCTCTGAGACGCCGTCGGCCAGTTCGACGATCTTGAGGCCGCCCTTGGCCACGTCGAGTACGCCCAGGTTGGTGATGATCCGGTCCACGACGCCTGCGCCCGTCAGGGGCAGCGTGCAGGCGGGCAGGACTTTGCTTTCGCCCTTCTTGTTCTGGTGGTCCATCACCACGATCACGCGGCCGACGCCCGCGACGAGATCCATGGCCCCGCCCATGCCCTTGACCAGCTTGCCCGGGATCATCCAGTTCGCCAGATCGCCGTTCTCGGCCACTTCCATGGCCCCCAGGATCGCCGCCGCGATCTTGCCGCCGCGGATCATCCCAAAGCTCTGCGCGCTGTCAAAATACGCCGTGCGGTTGAGCTCGGTGATCGTCTGCTTGCCCGCGTTGATCAGGTCGGGGTCCTCTTCGCCCTCGAACGGGAAGGGGCCCATGCCCAGCATGCCGTTTTCCGACTGCAGCGTGATGTCCTTGTCGCCGACATAGTTGGCCACCAGCGTCGGGATCCCGATGCCGAGGTTCACATACATGCCGTCTTCGAGCTCTTCTGCGGCCCGCGCCGCCATTTGGTTCCTATCCCAGGGCATATTACGCTTCCTCCCGCTGGCGCACGGTGCGCTGTTCGATCCGCTTCTCGTGGTCGCCCTGGATCAGGCGGTTCACGTAGATGCCGGGCAGGTGGATGTGGTCGGGATCGAGGCTGCCGGTGGGCACGATCTCTTCGACCTCCATCACGCAGACCTTGCCGCACATGGCCGCCGGCGGGTTAAAGTTCCGCGCGGTCTTGCGGAAGATCGCGTTGCCGGTCTCGTCGGCCTTCCACGCCTTGACGATGGACAGATCGGCAAAAAGCCCGGTCTCGAGGATGTAGGTCTCGCCGTCGAACTCCTTGTGCTCCTTGCCCTCGGCGATCACCGTGCCCACGCCGGTCTTGGTGTAAAAACCCGGGATCCCGCAGCCCGCCGAGCGCATCCGTTCGGCCAGCGTGCCCTGCGGGTTGAACTCGAGCTCGAGCTCGCCCGACAGATATTGCTGCATGAAGGTGTCGTTCTCACCGACATAGGAGCTGATCATCTTACGCACCTGCCGCGTCTGCAGGAGGATGCCGATGCCGAACTCGTCGACGCCCGCGTTGTTGGAGGCGAAGGTCAGGTCCTTGGTCCCGGCCTCCTTGATCGCCTGCAAAAGCAGCTCAGGGATCCCGCAGAGCCCAAACCCCCCCGCCGCGATGAACATCCCGTCATGCAAAAGCCCATCCAAAGCCTCCGATGCAGAACCGTAAATCTTTTTCATG
>JBCDKE010000011.1:0-55500 GCA_038747015.1 Pseudomonadota bacterium | reverse complement strand
CGGGTTCCCCTATGGCATCTTCAGCCATCTCAACTGGGTCAACAACGTGGGCTATGCCTACGGCAACTTCCACTACAACCCGGCCCACATGGTGGCGATCACCTTCTTCTTCACCACCTGTCTGGCGCTTGCGCTGCACGGTGCGTTGATCCTGTCGGCGGCCAATCCGGGCAAGGGTCTGGAATCGAAGACGCCGGATCATGAAGACACGTTCTTCCGTGACTTCATCGGCTATTCGGTCGGCACGCTGGGCATTCACCGTTTGGGTCTGCTGCTCGCACTGAATGCGGGCATTTGGTCGGCGATCTGCATCGTCATCAGCGGCACGATCTGGTTCGAAGCGTGGTCCAACTGGTGGTTCTGGTATCTCGATCTTCCATGGTGGATCGACCTTTAAGGAGGGTATGAAAGATGGCTGAATATCAAAACATCTTCACCCAGGTCCAAGTTCGGGGCGAGCCCGAATGGGGCATGGATAACGAGCTGAACCTCATGGAGGAGCGCGCGGGGAGCCCCGGGTTCTCCACCCTCCTGGGCTGGCTGGGCAACGCGCAGTTAGGACCGATCTATCTCGGCCCGTTCGGCGTGGTGTCGCTGGCCACCGGTTTCGCGTGGTTCTTTATCGTCGGCATGAGCTTCTGGGCGCAGGTCGACTATTCGCCGGGCCTGTTCTTCCGGGAGCTGTTCTACCTGGCGCTGGAGCCGCCGTTCCCGGAATACGGGCTGGGCTTTGCACCGCTGGATGAAGGGGGATGGTGGCTGATTGCCTCGTTCTTCCTCTTGGTCAGCGTAATCAGCTGGTTCATCCGATCCTGGGTGCTCGCAGACCAGCTGGGGATGGGCAAACACGTCTGCTACGCCTTTGCCTCGGCGATCTGGCTCTTCCTCGTGCTGGGGTTGATCCGTCCGATCCTCATGGGATCCTGGAGCGAGGCAGTGCCCTACGGCATCTTCCCGCATCTGGACTGGACGAACCTGTTCTCCATCACTTGGGGCAACCTGTTCTACAACCCGTTCCACGCGCTTTCGATCGTGTTCCTCTATGGATCTGCGCTGCTCTTTGCGATGCATGGCGCGACGATCCTCGCCGTTGCCCGCTATGGCGGCGACCGCGAGCTGGAGCAGATCTATGACCGCGGCACGGCGTCCGAACGGGCGGGCCTCTTCTGGCGCTGGACCATGGGTTTCAACGCCACGATGGAAGGTATCCACCGCTGGGCCTGGTGGTTCGCGGTACTGACAACGCTCACGGGCGGCATAGGTATCCTGATCACTGGCACGGTCGTGGACAATTGGTTCCAGTGGGCCATCGATCACGGCTACGGCTTCCAAGGTTATTAAGGAGGACCTGAGATATGTCTGACCAAAACAACATCTTGGGCATGACCGAGCGACAGCGCCTGCGCTACGACATCCTCGGGCTGATGATGAAGGGGGCAGGTTACGCCGCGCTGGCCGTCATCGCGGTCTGGGCATTCGTCTATGTCTTTGTGGTGATCAGCTGGTTCCTGCCGGCTGAGAGCAAGGAGGCACAGGACCCAACGCCGCTGAGCTCGATCATCGAGGTAATTCCGTCACTGCCATTCGCATGACGAGATATTGCCCGGGCGGTGCGCCGCCCGGGCTGATCGGTTCGGGTGTCTCTGTTGGCTTGAGCACCTGATCCTACGGGGCATAGTCATCTGCGATGGCGCCCCGGTTCCCTTCCTGTTGGCTACAGGAAACTAGCGCCGCGGAGTTTTCTCTCGCGGCGCCTTTTTTGAATTAGGCCTTGTCGAGTGCGCCGTACTTGTTGCCGCGAAGGGCGAAATAAACCGTGATGCCCAAGAGAACGACATGCACGTCATAGAGCGCCACCGAGAAGCAGGGCCAGGGACCCGAAAATCTCGGCGAATGCTGCGAAGATAAAGAGCGGCGCTGGCACGCCGTAGTCACTGGGGCCAGAAACACATCAAGGAATTTGAGTAATCCCTGATTTATCAGAACTGCCGCCACCGGAATTCTGGTGCCCCAGTGTCCGAAACGGTCGGTCCAGGAGAAACCACGCACGCGGCCTGCTTCGATTGCTGGCTGGCGCATGGAGGCGAAGCCGCCGCGCAGCGAGCCGGTCGGTTGAGAAACGTCAGACGGAGATGCCATGCCGAGTTCCTTTTTCCTCAGGCAAAAGATCCCTGGCAGATCGAGTTACTTCATTCGTCGATGGTCATCGCTGAGTTTTTAACGTCGGCGGGGAGGCAGTTTGCACTGGCAGCATGGCAAGGTGCGGTGACCAAAGGTGCGCGATGTCGCGCCGTATCTGACGGAAAGGTGAAGCCTGCAGAAGTATTGGAGCCGCGCCTGCGCTTAGGAAAAATATTCTCTTTCAGATGGTTGCGCCAAATTAGGCCGCTGAAGAGCAGAATTCGGCGGTGAAACGTGGTTCCGCGCGAAAACCCCGGATTTCGCCATTTGGGGCTCGGCCAGGTCGTGCCTCTGGGTGGCCTCAGGCCTTCATCAACGCGCCAAAGATCTTTTCAGAGTGCTGCGCGAGGTAGATGCGAATCCACGGGGTGAAGCGTTCCGGGTGGCGGTCGAGTTCGGCGCGGAGCTCGTAGAGGTCCATCCAGCGGGCGTCGGATACTTCTTCGGGGTTCAGATGCATCTTGAGAGCCCGTGTGGCGGGCGCGATGAAGATGTCGGCCACTTCGTGTTCGATCAGGCCGTTGCCCACATCGGCACGGTATTCGACGCGGTCGCGGTGGGCCGGGAAGAGGCCGGTGATGCCCATTTCTTCCCTGAGGCGGCGCACGGCGCAGTCGGCGGGGTCCTCACCGAAATGCGGGTGTGTGCAGACCGTGTTCGTCCAGAGGCCGGGGGTGTGATACTTGCCCGCCGCGCGTTTCTGCAAAAGCACTTCCATCCCGTCCATGACAAAGACGCTGATGGCCTTGTGCTTGAGGCCCCTTTGATGGACCTCGAGCTTTTCCACGGGGGTCAAGACGCCATCGACCCAGGCGGGGATCATTGTTTGCGTCGGGTTCATCACACACGCTCCGGTTTCACGATGCCCATAAGGTGGGCCATGTTCTTGATGCCAATCTTGAGGTGGGCCATGGGCCGTGCCGCGACGAGCTTTTTGTTCATATATGCTTCGAAGGTGAGGCGTTGCACGTCGACATCATGACACAGGGAGACGAAGCGCTCGCGGCGCTCGTCGGATTTGTAATAAGCGTCCTGCATCGCCCCGAGGACGCGGAAGACATTTTTGTGTTCCTTCATGAAGAGCTTGCGCGCCAGCGCGAGGTCGGAGGCCTTGCCGGAGGCCAAAGCAGCCTCGACGGCGAGTGCAGCGACGCGGCCGCCCATCATGGCGTAGTAGATGCCTTCGCCGCTGGACGGTGCCACGACGCCCGCGGCGTCACCGGCCACGACGACGTCCTGGCCATTGTCCCATTTATCAAGCGGTTTCAGTGGGATAGGCGCGCCCTCTTTGCGGATCGTTTCGCAATTCTCCAGTCCAGAGGCCTTGCGCAGGTCGGCGGTACGGGCCTTTAGATCCACATCCATATCCTCGGTGCCCATGCCCACAGAGGCAGAATGGCCGTGCGGGAAGACCCAGCCGTAGAAATCCGGAGAGATCGCGCCGTCATAAATCACGTCGCAGCGTTCGGGATCGTAGCTGCCGACCTTGCCCCCGTTTTCGTCGGGAGCCTTGATGATTTCGTGGTAGGCGACGACGTAGCGGCCCTTGCCGCCATCGGTGATCTGCGACGCCGCGACGCGGGACTTTGCTCCGTCTGCGCCGATGATCATTTTGGTTTCGAGCGCGATTTCCTGCTTTTGACGGTCGCGGAAGATCACCTTGGTGGTGCCTTCGCGTTCGACGCGCAGGAAGGTGCCCGTGTAGCGATCAGCGCCGTTATCCGCCGCGCGGCACCGCAGGAATTCGTCGAAATGTTCGCGGTCGACCATGCCGACGAAGCCGTTCTCGATGGGAATGTCGACCGAGCGTTGGGTGGGCGAGATCATCCGCGCGGTGTTGATCTTGGCCACGAGCTGGTCGTCGGGGATGTCGAAATCGGCGATCAGGCGCGGCGGGATCGCGCCACCGCAGGGCTTGATGCGCCCCGCGCGGTCGATCATGGCAACCTTCTTACCGGCGAGGGCGAGGTCATTGGCGGCGGTGGCGCCAGACGGGCCTCCACCCACGACGACGACGTCATATGTGGTCTCGGTCATGATTACTCTCCCGGTTGCAGGATGGGGTCGTCGGGCTGCGGGGCAGCCTGAAGGATGCGGAGCGCCACGATGGCGGCGGCGACAAAGAGCGCGGCCTCGAGCGTGAAGACGGTGGCGTAGGCGGCGGCGTCGGGCAGCGCGAGGCGGATCAGGTCGAGGAGACCAGTTGCGATCAGGCCCGCAGCACCGGCAGCCACGGCCTGTGCCGCGCCGAAGACGCCCATGCGGATGCCGGTGGATCCCTCGCGTTCGGAACTCAGCAACATCATCGATCCCACCGCGCCGGTGACGAAGAGCCCGTTGCCAAGGCCGAGCGCCACGGAGGACGGGATCAGCGGCATCTGGGTGCCGAGCGCCAGAAGCCCAATTGCGGACACGATGCAGCCGGTGACGGCCCAAGCCCGGAGGCTGCCGATTTTGAAGGCCGAGAGCACGCCGGCGAGGATCATGCCGACGAGTGCTGCGCCATCCTTGCCGCCGGAGAGCTTGGTCGAATCCTCGGGGCTGAGCCCGTGGACGTGGCCGGCGAAGGGTTCGAAGATCAGCTCGGAGAGATAGAAGGCGAGGATCGACAGGAAGACGAAACCGGTGAAGCGGCGCGCGGCGGGATCCTCCCACGTGGCGCGGAGCGCGGGGCCGAGCGCGGTGTGTTCGGGAGCGGGGGCCTCGCCCAAGCGGCGTTCGATGCCGAAGGTCGCGAAGATGCAGAGGGCCACAGCGATGAAGCCCACGCAGCTAACCACCGCCACGAGGCGGGGGGCGGAGTAGGGTTCGAGCGCGATACCCGTGCCGATGGAGGCGATGATTGCGCCTGCAATGAGGAAGAGCCACGCGACGGTGGCGGCGGCGCCCTTGCCTTTGGAACTGGTCACGGTGGCCAAAAGCGCGAGGAAAGACGTGCCCGCCGCGCCAATGCCGAGGCCGAGCGCGGCATAGGCCAGCACCCAGATCAGCAGCGCCATCGATTGCGAAGTCGCGGCCACGTGGATCGCCCAGGCGGCGGCGGTGATCGCCGCGGCGGTGAGCGTGATGCCGCCCAGAATGAACGGCGTGCGGCCGCCCTTGGCGTCAGAGCGGTGGCCCCAGACGGGGCGTGTGAGTTGCACGCCGTAATGCAGTGCCACCAGAAGACCCGGAAGCAGTGCGGGCAGGGCGAGCTCTACCGTCATCAGGCGATTGAAGAGGTTCACGGGCAGGGCGGCGAGGCCACCGATGGCCATGTTCACGAGGCAAAGACGGGCGATGGTGAGCCAGCTGACAGTCATGCGGCGAGACCTCTGAGTGCGAAGGCGGCAATCATCATGCCGCTGACATAGGCGCCCACGCCGGGGCCGTTATACCAGGGCGCTTTGCCTTTCGGGTCCTTGAGCATCACCGACATGGCCCAGCCCTGAATGGCGAGGAGCGCGGTGATGGCGAGGGCCTGAACGGGGCGGTCCCATAGGAAGAAGAGGGCGATTACAGCGAGTTGCGCTCCGGCCATAACCCCACAGGCGACGCGGGCGGCACGTTCCGGCCCGAGGGTCACGGGCAGGGAGCGGAGGCCCATTTGGCGGTCGCCTTCGAGGGCTTTGAAGTCATTGAGGGTCATGATCCCGTGGGCACCGATGCCGTAGAGGACGGCAACAACGATGACCTCCCACCGTGGCAGGCCCGCGAC
Source organism: Pseudomonadota bacterium (assembly GCA_038747015.1). GTDB lineage: Bacteria > Pseudomonadota > Alphaproteobacteria > Rhodobacterales > Rhodobacteraceae > Shimia_B. Next base: position 49,622 of record JBCDKE010000011.1, on the reverse strand, counting down.
CATGACAGCAGCACCCGTGAACCAGGGGAGGCTCTCATAGGACAGGCCGACAAGGCCCGGCCCCCACCAGCCCGACCGTTTGGCGCGGATCGGTTCCTGGGAATAGGCCCATGCGGCGAGGACGGCGAGGACGGTGGCCCCGAAACCCCAAGGACCCAGTTGCCAGCCTACGAAAAGCGACAGCACCGACATGGCCAGCGCGATCCAGAGGCCCCAGCGGCCGGGGATGCGGCCCGAAGGGATCGGGCGGTCGGGTTCGTTGATGGCGTCCACGTGGCGGTCACACCAATCATTGGCGGCCTGAGACATGCCGCAGGTGATGGGCCCGGCGAGGACGATGCCGAGGATGGCGAGCATCCACGCGTCGGACAAGGCGGCACCAGAAGAGACCACACCACACAGGTAGGCCCACATGGGCGGGAACCACGTGATCGGCTTGATCAGTCGGAGCGCAGCGGCGGGCTCCGGATATCGCCGAGATTGTAAGGATGTGGCGACGGACATACTGTCAACTATACTAGACAGTCTGAGTCGGACAAGCTTTATCGTCGGGGCGGATCAACGCACCCTTGTCTGTCACGTCCGAGAGTGATCAGTCGTCTTTGGACAGAAGTCCGTATTTGCGCAATTTCACGTAGAGCGACTGGCGAGAGAGGCCGAGCATATCAGCCGCGGCAACGCGGTTGTTGCGGGTGAGCTCGATGGCCGTTTCGATACACATCTTTTCGACCACGTCAGTGGTGTCCGAAACAATGTCCTTGAGGCTGGCAGAGCCGACGAGCTCCATGATTGAGCGCATGGCGTCATCGCCCACGGCAACGCCGGGTTTGTTACGCACAGCCTCGACGCGGGATGCGTCGCGGATCACGAAGACAAAGGATGGATGCGCGCGGTCGGCCAGATAGGTCGCGGAAATTTCCACGCTGATTTGTGCGCCGTATTCGCCGGAAAGCTTGGTTGCGTACATCCGCATTTGCCCGGCGCGTGCCGCGTTCTCGAGCAGTACCTTCAAATCCACCGCGCCGCGCGCGAGGTAGTCGCCCAGTGAGCGACCTTTGACGTTGGTCAAGTGCGTGGCGTCCGCGAGGTTCAGGAAGCTTTCGTTTGTCGACCGGATCGCGCCGTCGCGGTCGGTGAAGACGATCGCGTCGACGCCTTCCTGATAGAGCGCGGAGAGGTTTTCGCTCAGCTCATCACTGACGACTTCCTTGCTTTCGGCCAATTCGAGTTTGCACAGCAGGAGCCGTTCGCCGGAAGCACGGAAGACGGTGGGCGTGATTGTTACGCGCTTGCGCGAGCGCCGTGTCTGGATCGTGATCGCCTTGGCGCCGTCGGAAATCGCGGCATTGGTCAGCGTCTCCAGGAATTCACTGCGGCGGCGGCCCTCGAACTCCTGCGCGAAGGCGTGGCCTGCGACGTCGTCCTTGCTTCCGCCGAGGATTTTTGCAGCAGAGCCGTTCAAATCTGTCACGCGGCCGTTACTCACCTGGACAAAAACCAGCGCCTCAGACGTGGTATCCATAAGGACGCGATAGCGTGTGTCGTATTCTCGCTGGGCCTCGTAATCTCTTTCGAGCGCAATTTGAGCTTTCACCAGCTGCTGCTGCATTTCGGCGATGGGACGCAGGTCGCGGCCCAGCATCAGCAGCGCGCCGTCAGGTGTGATTCGGTGGAATGTATAGCGGATTGGGAACTCCCAAGCGCCGCTATCCTGATGGTTAAGTTCAACCGCTTTGGCATTGTCGCCGCTGTCCAAAGCCTCGAGTTTGGCCTCGAGTTTTGGTACGCTTTCTGGCGCGAGGAAGTCGCGCACGTTACGCCCTTCCCAGTGGTCGAGACGCCCGAGAGAACGAGCCTCTGGATTTACCAGAACCGACAAGATCGTAGCGTCGTCTGAGATCACCAGCGAGAGGTCTGAAGCGGAGGAAATGATACCGCCCAGCATTTCGGGCGCAATGAGCGGGATGGCCCCTGTGGACCAGTATTTCATCCCGCGTGATGTCATCCCCTTGGCCTCGACCGGTTTAAATCCGAAATGGGTATCGCCGTCATCATCGCCTAGCCCCTGCGCTCGGGCGAGTCGACGGCGTGCGTTGGGATCGTCAGCCCGCATGCCTTTAGCGCCTCTTCTGGATTATTTGATACGTAATCTGCACCGGTGAGTGTTCTGATATCCGTGTCTGTGTCCGTCACTGATCCCCCCAACATAATGGGGAGTTCGTTGCGCGAGGCCTTACGAATACAATTCACTAACTCACGGAGTGTTTCAAGCCTCTCGCAAGAGGCGGCAGAGATCATCACCGCATTGAAATCATGCGATTCTACAAGCTCTGCGAGATCTGGTTTGGGCATTCCCAGTGCCATACGCGCCGCGCAGCCGAGGCGGCGGAGCTGGTCCGCTACCACACCAGCCCCAAGCGTGTGGTAGGCATCTTCTGGTACAACCACGAGGACCAGCGGCGCGCTGGGGTCACGTGTCTGCGGTGCGCGGTGATCACGCAGCATGGCCTGGAGCCGTGCGGAGCCAATCGTGACATCTGCGAAGCTCATCTCGTCTTCGCACCATGCGGCGCCCAAGCGGCGCGCGGCTTCGGGTAGGTAGTGGTCGACAAAACCGGCGTCGGTGATGCCGGCGATTTCCATCTTGACCATGACCTCCTCGCGAGGCGCATCGTCGAATACTTGGACTGCTTCGATCAGTTCTTCGACGAGATCATTGTCAGGGCCACGGCGGCCGGCCTGATTGTTGGATGCAACAACAGAGAGCACTTGCGTCGCAAATGCTTCCAGTGCGCCTTGGGCGCGGGGCCCACCGGGTGCCGACCCGCTATTGGCGGGAGGCATGTGATCCGGGGAGCGGCCCTTATTTGGGCCTTCCGACATCTCTGTGTTCCTTTGGGCTTTCTCGACTGTACCAGGGCGACGATCGCCATGGATGAGTGGCCGGGAAAACCCCGTGGCATCAGTGTCCCGCACTGCGCGTTCATTGTCAAAGTTATTTGACATCTTTGGTCCGTTCTTCCGCTAGCAAGCGAAGGTGCAAAGGGTGTTTTCTACCGTGTCCGTCACCGCGCGGTAGAGCGCGGCGACAGCCGTGGATTTACACTGTTGGGAATGAAATTAGCTCAAGTGTCAACTTTTCAAGTGTAAGTTCAAGTTGACAGTCTGCACCTCTCCGACTTAGCCTGCATGGGCACGACCTGTCAGGGAGTCGGAGCATGTCAGCAGAGCCTTACGGCGGCAGTCAGCCGTCGGCACCGGGCGTGAAACGCCAGCGTTCGCTATACACCGCCGCACAACGTGCGCGGCGCGACGCCACCCGTTGGACCCTCGTTCAGGGGGTGCTGGCGCCGTTGCAGTTCCTTGTTTTCCTGATCTCTCTGGTGCTGGTGATCCGCTATCTTGCGACCGGGGCGGGCTATGAAGCCGCCACAGTGTCGATCCTGATCAAGACCGCGTTTCTCTACCTCATCATGATTACCGGCGCGATTTGGGAGAAGGTTGTCTTTGGCCAATATCTGTTCGCCGAGGCGTTCTTCTGGGAAGACGTGTTTTCCTTTGCCGTTATCGCGCTGCACACGGCCTATCTGTGGGCGCTCTTTTCCGGGTCTGCGGGGGCCGAGGCGCAGATGTGGATCGCGCTGGCGGCCTACGGTTTCTACGTCATCAATGCCGGTCAGTTTCTCTGGAAGCTCCGCGTGGCGCGGATCGAAGGGGACCGCGTTGATCCCTCCGAGGGCACGGTTGTTCTCGTGGCAGAGAGGGCGCGGGCATGAAAGATCACGCGGTTCCAGCCCCAACCCAGCCCCGCGGCGGCTGCCGCGATGTGCCAGTTCTCAAGGAACGCGGCCAGCGCGAAGTATTCTGCGGGCTCACCGGGATCATCTGGCTGCACCGAAAGATGCAGGACGCATTTTTCCTCGTCGTTGGGTCGCGCACCTGCGCGCATCTGCTGCAATCCGCGGCGGGCGTGATGATTTTCGCAGAGCCCCGATTTGGCACAGCGATCCTCGAGGAACAGGATCTCGCCGGGATGGCCGACGCGCAGGACGAGCTCGACCGCGAAGTCGAGCGTTTGCTGTCAAGGCGGCCTGACATCCGTCAGCTTTTCCTCGTGGGCTCCTGCCCGTCGGAGGTCATCAAGCTCGACCTCGCCCGCGCGGCTGAGCGGCTGTCCGGCGTCTATGCCCCCCACGTCCAGGTGGTGAATTTCACGGGCTCCGGCATCGAGACCACTTTTACCCAGGGCGAGGATAGCTGCCTCGCCGCTTTGGCCCGAGACTTGCCCGAAACCGACGAGGAAAATCTCATCGTCGTGGGCGCGTTGCCCGACGTGGTCGAGGATCAGATGCGCGGGCTCTTGGACAAGATGGGCATCCCCAATGTCACCGTCCTGCCGGCCATGAAGGCGGGCGAGCACCCCGCCATCGGCCCCAATTCGCGCTTTATCCTTGTTCAGCCGTTCCTCGGCGAAACCCATGCTGCGCTCGTTCAGCGCGACGCGAAACATCTCAGCGCGCCGTTTCCCTTTGGCGAGGCGGGCAGCACCGCGTGGCTTCGGGTCATCGCCGATGAGTACGGGGTCGACCCAGAGCTGTTCGCCACTGTGACAGATGCGCCCCGCGCCCGTGCGCGCAAGGCCATTGCAGCTGCCGCGCGTGATCTCGAGGGGCGGTCGATCTTTTTCTTCCCCGACAGCCAGCTGGAAATTCCGCTGGCGCGGTTCCTGACCAATGAATGCGGGATGGTGCCGCTGGAAATCGGCCAGCCCTACATCACCAAGGAAATCATCGGCCCCGATCTGGACCTCATTCCGGAGGGCCCCACGATCTCCGAGGGTCAGGATGTCGACCTGCAACTCGACCGCGCCCGCGCGCAGCGCCCCGATATCACGGTCTGCGGGCTGGGCCTCGCCAACCCGCTGGAGGCCGAGGGTCTCACCACCAAATGGGCCATCGAGCTCGTCTTTACCCCGGTGCATTTCTACGAACAGGCCGGCGACCTCGCTGCGCTGTTCGCCCGCCCGATCCGGCGCAAGGCGCTGATCCGCTCCATGCATCCCAACCAGATGGAGGCAGCGGAATGAGCGCTCAGCAAACCTGCCTTCTTTGTTTCGACAATACTTCGGGAGGTCTGGAGGGCTGGCCCTCCAGTCGGGCCGCGCCATGAAGCTCAGTGTCTGGACATATGAGGGCCCGCCCCATGTGGGGGCCATGCGTGTCGCCACCGGCATGAAGGGGCTGCATTACATTCTGCACGCGCCGCAGGGCGATACCTATGCCGACCTCCTCTTCACCATGATCGAGCGGCGCGATCACCGGCCGCCGGTGACTTACACCACCTTCCAGGCGCGCGATCTGGGGGCCGACACGGCCTACCTGTTCAAGGATGCCTGCAAGGAAGCGGTCGAGCGGTTCCAGCCGGAGGCGATCATCGTCGGCGCGTCCTGCACGGCCGAACTGATCCAGGATGATCCCGGCGGGCTGGCCGAGACCATGGATCTCGATATCCCCGTGATCCCGCTGGAGTTGCCGTCCTATTCGCGGAAGGAAAACTTCGGCGCTGATGAAACCTTCTTCCAGATCGTGCGCCACCTCGCTGGCCCTGTGGAGAAGACCGAGAACATCACCTGCAACCTGATCGGGCCCACGGCGCTGGGTTTCCGGCATCGCGACGATGTCGAAGAGCTGATGCGCCTCCTTTGGGAGATGGGCATTCAGACCAACGTCGTCGCCCCCCTGAACGCCACGCCCACTGATCTGACCTGGCTCGGGGCCGCGCATTTCAACGTACTGATGTACCCCGAAACGGGCGAGGCCGCCTGCCGCTGGATGGAAAAGGAGCTGGGCCTGCCGTTCACCAAGACGGTGCCTATCGGCGTCAGTGCTACGCGCGAATTCATCGCCGAGGTCGCCGCAATAACCGGCGCCACGGAGATGCCCGACGAGAGCCGCCTGCGCCTTCCCTGGTGGTCCTCGTCGGTCGATTCCAACTACCTCACCGGCAAACGCGTCTTCATTTTCGGCGATGGCACCCATGTGCGTGCGGCCACCCGCATTGCGCGGGACGAGATGGGTTTCGAGGTTGTGGGCATCGGTTGCTACAACCGCGAGATGGCCCGCGACATTCGCGGGCTGGCGCGCGAGATCGACGTGCCCTGTTTCATCACCGAGGATTATCTGGAGGTCGAACAGGCCTGCATGGATCTGGCCCCCGAGATGATCCTCGGCACCCAGATGGAGCGCCATATCGGCAAGCGTCTGGGCATTCCCTGCGCGGTCATATCCTCGCCCGTCCACGTTCAGGATTTCCCGGCGCGCTACTCGCCCATGATGGGGTACGAGGGTGCCAATGTGATCTTTGACACCTGGGTGCATCCGCTGGTGATGGGGCTCGAAGAGCACCTTCTTCACATGTTCCGCGAGGATTTCGAGTTCCACGATGAGAATGGCGCGTCGCATCACGGCCATGCTGCAGAGATGCTGGATAGCGAGGCTCTTGCGCCCGACACCGAGAGCATTCCCGGAGGCATGAACGAGGGGGCTGAGGTTCCAGAGGTTCAGCCCGATGGCTCGATCGTTTGGGAGCCTGCGGCGGAGAAAGAGCTGAAGAAAATTCCGTTCTTCGTGCGCGGCAAGGCCAAGCGGAACACCGAGGCCTATGCCGAGATGCAGGGCCTCGAAGAGATCAGCGTCGACACGCTCTATGAGGCGAAGGCCCACTATGCGCGATAGTTACGAGCATAGCCCCTATCGCGTCGTGATCGTGACGCTGGACCACCATGCGGCGGGTCCAGCTGCCCGCGCTTTGCCTGCCTTGGCGCGGGATTTCCCGGGGCTTGATGTCTCGATCAATGCCGCCGCCACCTGGGCAGAGGACCCCGCAGCGCTGGAAGAGGCCAAGCGTGCGGTGGCTGAGGCCAATATCGTCGTCGCCAACCTTCTCTTCCTCGAAGAGCACGTTGAGGCCATCGCGGCCGATCTCGAGGCACGGCGGCCCGCGCTCGACGCGCTGGTGGGTGTCGTGGCGGACGAGAAGATCGTGAATCTGACCATGATGGGCGATCTGGACATGTCCGCGCCCTCGTCCACGGCGATGGAGCTGCTCAAGAAACTGCGGCCCAAGAAGGGCACGAAGTCCAGCGGCGAAGGGCAGATGAAGATGCTGCGCCGGTTGCCCAAGATCCTGAAATTCATTCCCGGCAAAGCGCAGGACCTGCGCGCGTATTTCCTGTCCATGCAGTACTGGCTGGGCGGGTCTGACGACAATGTGCGGGAGATGATCCGTTTTCTCGTGGACCGCTATTCCGGAGAGCGTTTTGCCCCCGTCGAGGTGGCCGCGCCGGTCGATTACCCGGAGGTTGCGCTCTATCACCCGGACCTGCCCGGGATGGGGATCACCACCGACCCCGGCGCGCTGCCGCGCCCTGCGGAGCCCACGGCCACGGTAGGGATCCTGATGCTGCGCTCTTACGTGCTGGCCTCGGATACCGCCCATTATGCCGCCGTGATCCGCGCCTTTGAGGCCAAGGGTATGCGTGTCATCCCGGCCTTCGCGGGCGGGCTGGACGGGCGTCCGGCGATCGAGGCGTTCTTTGACGGCATTGACGCGCTGGTGTCGCTGACCGGTTTCAGCCTCGTGGGTGGCCCCGCCTACAATGACAGCGACGCCGCCGTCGACACGCTCAAGGGCCTGAACGTTCCTTATGTCGCCGCGCATCCGCTGGAGTTTCAGACACTGGAGCAATGGGATGCGTCGTCTCAGGGCCTCGGGCCCGTTGAAACGACGATGCTGATCGCGCTGCCCGAGATTGACGGGGCCACGAACCCCACGGTCTTTGCGGGTCGCCATGATGCGGACCCCGAACGGCCCCATGAGCGCGCCATGGCACCCTGCGAAGAGCGGGTCACTGTTCTGGCCGAAAAGGTCGCGCGGTTGGCGCGACTGCGGCGGTTGGAAAACGCGAAAAAGAAGGTCGGGATCGTGCTCTTTGGCTTCCCGCCCAATGCCGGGGCCGTAGGCACGGCGGCCTATCTGAGCGTGTTCGAGAGCCTTTTCAACGTGCTCCACCGGATGAAGGCCGAGGGCTATGACCTGGAGCCGCCCGCCACGGTGGACGCGTTGCGCGACGCGGTGCTGAAGGGCAATGCGGCGCAGTATGGCCAGGAGGCCAACGTCGCCGACCGCGTGGAAGCCGACCACATCGTGCGCCACACGCCGCCTTTGAAAGCCATCGAGGAGGTCTGGGGACCGGCACCGGGCAAGGTGCAATCCGACGGCAACGGTGTCTTCGTGCTGGGCGCGCATTTCGGCAACGTCTTTGTCGGGGTCCAGCCGACGTTTGGTTATGAGGGCGATCCGATGCGGTTGCTCTTTGAAAAGGGCTTTGCGCCGACGCATGCGTTCATCCAGTTCTACCTCTGGCTCCGTAACACCTATCAGGCCGATGTTCTGCTGCATTTCGGGATGCACGGCGCGCTGGAATTCATGCCGGGCAAACAGGCCGGGCTGGGGCGTCATGACTGGCCGGACCGGATGATCGGCGAGGTGCCGAATGTGTACCTCTATGCGTCCAACAACCCGTCTGAGGCGACTTTGGCTAAAAGACGGACGAATGCGGTGACAGTCACCCATATCACGCCGCCTTTGGCGACATCGGGGCTCTATAAAGGGCTGGCGGAGTTGAAAGACAGCCTATCCCGCTGGCGGTCGCAGCCACCGGGGCCAGCGCGCGATGACATGGCAGCACTGATCATGGATCAGGCGGCGGCTGTGGACATGGCGGGCGTACCCGAAGACCTGTGGTTGGAGCTGCTGGAGACCGAAGACGCGTTGATCCCGGACGGGCTGCACGTGTTGGGACGGGCGCCGGAAGAGGCCGAAATCCAGGAACACCTGACCCATATGGCGAACCAGTCGCCGGAAGAGCTGTCGCGCGCTCATATGCACCTGTCGGGCGATGCCGAGATGGTGGGTCTGATGCGGGCCCTGTCGGGCCGCTATATCGCGCCGGTGCCGGGGGGTGATCTGATCCGATCGCCCGAGGTTCTGCCCGCGGGCCGCAATATCCATGCCTTTGACCCGTTCCGGATGCCGACGGCTTATGCGCTCAAAGACGGTCGCAAGCAGGCGGAACTCCTGCTCGAGGCGCAGGAACGGCTGCCGCATTCGGTGGCGCTGGTGCTTTGGGGGTCGGACAATATCAAGAGCGACGGCGGGCCCATAGCCCAGGCGCTGGCGCTGATGGGGGCCAAGCCGCGCTTTGACAATTTCGGGCGCCTGAGTGGCGCGGATCTGATCCCGCTCAAAGAACTGGGCCGGCCCCGGATTGATGTGATCATGACCTTGTCGGGCATCTTCCGCGATCTTCTGCCGTTGCAGACCACGATGCTGGCAGAGGCGGCCCACACGGCGGCGATCGCCGACGAGCCGCTGCCGATGAACTATATCCGCGCTCACGCGCTGGCCTATGCCGACAAGACCGGCTGTTCGATGGAAGAAGCATCGCTGCGCGTCTTTTCCAACGCCGAAGGGGCCTATGGGTCGAATGTGAACCTGTTGGTGGATCAGGGCGGGTTCGACGACGAAGACGAGCTGGCCGATGCCTATCAGGCGCGCAAGTCTTTTGCCTACGGTGTGAACGGCAAGGCGCAGCCGCAGCGGGCGCTGCTGGATGATGCCCTGTCGGATGTCGATGTGGCCTACCAGAACCTCGAATCCGTCGAGTTGGGTGTCACCACGGTGGACCACTATTTCGACACGTTGGGCGGCATCGCCCGGGCGGTGAAGCGCGCCAAAGGCGGGGTGGAGCCGGAGGTCTTTATCGGTGACCAGACCACGGGCGCGGCCAAGGTCCGCACGCTCAAGGAGCAGGTCGCGCTGGAGACGCGGACGCGGTCGCTGAACCCGAAATGGTTCGAAGGAATGCTGAAGCACGGCCACGAGGGCGTGCGCCAGATCGAGGCCCAGGTGACGAACACCATGGGGTGGTCGGCCACCACAGGCCAGGTGGATGGCTGGGTCTACGAACGGATCAGCGAAACTTTCGTGCTGGACGAAGAGATGCGGGAGCGGCTGTCGCAGCTGAATCCGCAGGCGTCCATGCGCATGGCGCAGCGGCTGCTGGAGGCATCCGATCGCGAATACTGGCAGCCGGATGAGGCGACCTTGGCAGCGTTGCAAGACGCAGCCGACGCGCTGGAAGACCGGCTGGAAGGGGTGGCGGTGCAATGAGTTTTGTCACGGCCATCAGCGCGCGCGGCGCGACCGGGATTGAGGGGCCAGCCCCTCAAGCTCCCCGGAGTTTTTATGGAAAGATGAAGGGTTGGGCGGCCTTGGGTCCCCGCGCTTCGGGAGGTGTTCTTTGAGCCCTTATGATGACCCCAAGATGCCGCCAGCGGCACGCGCGAATATGCGGGAACAGGCGGGGCTGAAGGCCCGGCGGGAGGGCGCGCAGCCCATGCAGCGGAGCGCGCCAGCGCCCTTGCAGGGGCGCGGTGCTGCACCTGCGCCGCGGAACGGCGGGGCGGCGCCTGCGGCGTTGAAACCTGCGCCGACGCTTAAGGCCCCTGCAAAGAACCCTGAGCCGACGCTGAAACCCGCCGCCAAGGCGCCGACGTTGGGCGCGCCGCCGGTTCTGACCAAAGGGCAGGACGGCGAGGGATCGGTTCAGGTCCATCAGGACATGTCCACTGTGATCGAGGGGGCCAAGGTGTTCTCGGTCTACGGCAAGGGCGGGATCGGGAAGTCGACGACCTCATCGAACCTGAGCGCTGCTTTTTCGATGCTGGGAAAACGCGTGCTGCAGATCGGATGCGATCCCAAGCATGACTCGACCTTTACCCTGACTGGGCATTTGCAGCCCACCGTGATCGACATCCTCAAGGACGTGGATTTCCACGCGGAGGAGCTGCGGCCGGAGGACTTTGTCACCGAAGGGTTCAACGGCGTGATGTGCGTGGAGGCGGGTGGACCGCCGGCGGGCACCGGGTGCGGCGGCTATGTCGTGGGGCAGACTGTGAAGCTGCTGAAACAGCATCACATGCTGGAAGATACCGACGTGGTTCTGTTCGACGTTCTGGGCGACGTGGTCTGCGGCGGGTTTGCTGCGCCTTTGCAGCATGCAGATCGCGCGGTGATCGTCACAGCGAATGATTTCGACAGTATTTACGCCATGAATAGGATTATTGCCGCCGTTCAGGCCAAGTCGAAGAACTATCAGGTGCGGCTGGCGGGTTGTGTGGCGAACCGGTCGGAGACCACCGAAGAGGTGGACCGTTTCTGCGACCGCGTGGGTTTCAAGCGCATTGCCCATATGCCGGCGGTAGACGCGATCCGGCGCTCGCGTCTGAAGAAAAAGACGCTGTTTGAGATGCCGGACGAGGACGACATCATCGCCTGCCGGGCCGAATACATCCGGCTGGCCCAGTCGCTTTGGGACGGGACGGATGCACTGGCACCAGACCCGCTGCCGGATCGTGAAATCTTTGAACTCTTGGGCTTTGACTGATGGATTACGCCCGCACGCTCACCCAGGTCGAAGACTACTTTGACCGCTCTGCCACCGAAGTGTGGGAGCAGCTGACATCGGACGCGCCGGTCAGCCGCGTCCGTGCGACGGTGCGTGCGGGCCGCGACGAGATGCGGTCGGTGATGATCGCGCGGCTGGGTGATGTGCGCGGGAAGCGCATTCTGGATGCAGGTTGCGGCACGGGCGCCGCGTCGGAAGCGCTGGCCTCGCTCGGTGCCGAGGTCGTGGGGGTCGATATATCGCCGTCGCTGATCGACATCGCCCGGGAGCGGCTGCCTGCGCAGTACCGGGATCAGGTTACATTCGAGGCGGGCGATATGCTTGCCGATCGCGGGCGGTTTGACGGCGTGATCGCGATGGATTCGCTGATTTACTACACGCGGCCGGATTTGCTGGGGGCGCTGAACGCGCTGGGCGCGATGGCGCCGCAGGTGGTGTTCACCGTCGCGCCAAAATCGGCCTTTCTCATGGCGTTCTGGTACGCGGGTAAGCTGTTCCCACGCCGGGACCGGAGCCCGGTGATGGTGCCGCAGAATGTAACCTCGCTGGAAGGTGCGGGCGCGGCCCATGTGAAGACTGTGAAGAGCGGGTTTTACACCTCGGCCTGCATGGAATGGGCCAGAAAAGAGCAGGGAGGTGCGCGTGGCTAAAGAGCGTCATCCCCTGACCCGGTTTACCATTGGGATGCTGCCCTTCTCGGATGCGGTGAGTGATGAGCTGCCGTTGAAACAGCTGCTGCGGCTCTCGCTCTTCCAGGTGTCGGTAGGCATGGCGGCGGTGATGCTGCTGGGCACGTTGAACCGCGTGATGATCGTAGAGCTGTCGGTGGCAGCCTGGATCGTGGCGGTGATGATCGCGCTGCCGGTGGTTTCTGCGCCGTTCCGGGCGCTGCTGGGGTTCCGGTCGGATACCTACCGGTCGTCGATCGGGTGGAAGCGGATCCCGTTCCTGTGGTTCGGGTCGCTCTATCAGTTTGGCGGGCTGGCGATCATGCCCATGGCGTTGGTGATCCTGGGCGAGGGCAAGCAGGCCATCGGGCCCGAATGGGTGGGCGAGGCCGGGGCGGCGCTCGCATTCCTTCTCACCGGGCTTGGCATGCACATGACCCAGACCGCAGGGCTGGCGCTGGCCGCTGACCGCGCCACGGAAGAGACGCGGCCGCGGGTGGTGGCGCTGCTCTATGTCATGTTCCTGTTGGGCATGGCCGTGAGCGCCGTGATCGTGGGCTGGCTGCTGCGCGACTTCAGCGAACTGCGGCTGGTGCAGGTCGTGCAGGGCGCTGCTGTTTTGACGTTGCTTTTGAATGTGACCGCGCTCTGGAAGCAGGAGCGCGTGTCGCCGATGTCCAAGGAAGAGCGTGAGGCACCGCGCCCGCGTTTCCGTGAGGCCTGGGCCGATTTCGCGGCGGGGGGCACCGCCGGGCGTCTGCTCGTCGTCGTTTTCCTCGGCACCATGGCCTTCAATATGCAGGACGTGCTCTTGGAACCCTATGGCGGGGAGATCCTAGGGCTGAGTGTATCATCGACGACGCTTCTGACGGCCATGTGGGCCGCGGGTGCGCTCAGCGGATTTGCCGTGGCCGCGCGTCGATTGAGCCAAGGCCGGAGCCCCTACCGCATGGCGGGGTGGGCGCTGGTCGCGGGGCTGGCCGCCTTTACCGCCGTGATTTTCGCTGCGCCGCTGAATTCCGCGGAACTGTTCTTTGCAGGTGCATGTCTGATCGGCTTTGGCGGCGGGCTTTTCGCCGTCGCAACGCTGACAGCGGCCATGACCATGCCTGCCGACGGCCTCGCCGGTCGTGGCCTCGCGCTGGGCGCCTGGGGCGCCGCGCAGGCCACAGCGGCGGGCCTTTCTATCGCCATTGGAGGGACCGTTAGGGACCTCGTGAATTCTGCCAGTGCCAACGGCCTTTTGGGTCAGGCGCTGGCTGATCCCGCAACCGGATACTCGGTCGTTTACCACGTCGAGATCGGTCTGATGTTCGCAACCCTGATCGCACTGGGGCCGCTCACACGGTTTCAGCGCACAAAACCCACCCCCGGGAACAGCAAGCCTATTGGCCTCGCTGATTTCCCGACCTGACCACGAAAGGAACACACCATGGTCGGTGTAGAATTTTGGGGAAACGTTGACCTTGCCTCGGTCGCCATATGGGCATTCTGGGGCTTCTTCGCGTTCCTTATCTATTATCTCCAGACGGAGAATATGCGGGAAGGTTACCCGCTGGAAAATGATGACGGGTCACCGTCGAACCAGGGCCCGTTCCCGGTGCCATCGCCCAAGACGTTCCACCTGCCCCATGGGCGTGGCGACGTGACGGTGCCGTCCGCTGAAAACGAAGCGGCGCATAGCCGGGGCGATCTGCCGATGGAACAGGTTTTCCCATCGAAGGGCTCGCCTTTCGTGCCCACCGGAGACCCGATGGTCGACGGCGTTGGCCCGGCCTCATGGGCACCGCGTCGTGACCTGCCGGAACTCGATGGAAAGGGGCACCCCAAGATTGTCCCGATGGCGACGCTGGACAGCTTTGCAGTCTCGGCTGGTCGTGACCCGCGTGGTCTGACGGTGCAGGCCGGTGACGGCGAACCCGTGGGTCAGATCACTGACATGTGGGTGGATGAGCCGGAGCAGCTGGTGCGTTACCTCGAGATGGAACTGACCACTGAACTGGGGGGCGGCAAGCGCCTGATCCCCATGACCCTGGCCAAGATCAAGAGTGACCGCGTCGTCGTGCGCTCCCTTTTCGAGAAGCATTTTGCGGGCGTGCCGGCGACGGCGAGTGCCACGCAGGTGACGCTCCTCGAGGAGGAAAAGATCAGTGCCTACTACGGCGGCGGGACGCTCTACGCGTCTGAGGCGCGGCTAGAGCCGCAACTCTAGATCCGCATCCGCCTGGTCCGCAAAAGGAGGAATGACCGATGGAAGTGAAGGTCGCAGAAGATTTTGCCTTCGAGCACGCCCCAGGGCTGCCCGAGGCGTTGCCGGAGGGAGAGGAGATCCTCTGGCAAGGGCGCCCCAAGGTGCTGCCGCTGGCGCGGCAGGCACTCTGGCTCGACTGGGTCGTGGGCTACTTTGCGATCATCATTTTCTGGCGTGTCATGGCCTCCACTGCAGATAACTCCCTGGCCGTGTCACTCGGCCATGGGGTGCCCCTTTTGGTCCTCGGGATCGGGGCGGTTCTTGCCATCCTTTTCATCGCCTGGCTTCAGGCGCGCGGCACGGTCTACACCCTGACAACGCACCGTGCCGCTATGAGGATTGGCGCTGCGCTGCAGCTCACTTTGAACCTCCCCTATCAATGGATCGAGAACGCGAATCTGGACCTGCGCAAAGACGGCACAGGCACCATCGCGTTCGAACTCAAAGGTGAAGAGAACAAGATCTCTTACCTGATGGTCTGGCCGCATATGCGCCCCTGGCGCATGGCCCGGCCCGAGCCCGCCCTCCGCTGTATTCCTGACGCCGCCAAAGTCTCTGAGATTCTGGCAACTGCAGCGGAGGCGCGGGTCTCTGACGCGTCCTCCATCAAAGTCGCACCCGTAGGCGCCCCCCAGGCTGACGAAGCCCCGGGCGGTGCCGGTGCGGCGGTCCCAGCGGAGTAACGACCATGACTGATCTCAATCACACAACCCTTGGTGCCGAACAGCAAAAGCTGGCCAAGCGCGACCGGGAGATGATCCCGCTGGTGCTGGTGCGCGCCATGTTTGGGCTGGCCATCGTTTCGGTCGCCCTTGTGGCTTTTGCCCGGTTCACCGACCGCCCACTGGTGGGTGTGCCCGATGTGCCCGAGGTGGCCGCCGAACGCGTGGTTTATTTCGCGCCGGGGGCGGAGCGCGGGACCTACATTCTGACGGATACCGACGGCACCGTGATCGAGCACGGGCCCGAGATGCGCACCGGCTTCATCGGCGCCATGGGGCAGGTCATCGACCGTCGTCGCAAGGTTACGGGCACGGACCCTTCCGCCCCTGTCAGCATCATCCGCCGCGTCACTGGACGCGTGGACATCGTCGACGAGGCCTCGGGCCTGACAGTCGAACTTATCGGTTACGGCGAAGACAACGTCGCAGCCTTCGCCGCGCTCGTCGCCGAATAACCCGCAATCCAAGAGGAGTTGGAGAAATGGGAATACTACTGAGAGACCGCGAAACGGCCCCCTGCACCGTCACGGTCAGCCACCGTTTTGAAGAGCTGAGCGCCCATGTGCGTTTCAACAATGGCGCCGTCGTCCATCCGGGCGACAGCGTGCTCGTCCACGGATCAGAGATCATGGCCCCCTATGGCGAGGTCGTTGAGGAGGATCGTACCGCAACGATCACCCGCGCCTCATGGCTGGAGCGTCTGTGGACCCGCGCCACGGGAGATTTCGAGTATCTGGAGCTCTGCGAGTTCTCGTTCAGCGAGGAGGTCCTGTCATGAACGTCCAATCGCCAAAACTCATGAACGGAAACCACTCGAAAGCGTCGCTGCACGGCACCAACGAGGCTGCGCTCGATGCCGAGGAAATGAGCGATATCGCCAAGCGGGGTGCCGCGCAGAGCGATGAGGAAGCGACCTCGATCGCGATGCAGGACACGCTGCTGACGCCGCGGTTCTACACCACTGATTTCGACGAGATGGACGCGATCAGCGTCGAGCACATTCGCGATGAGTGGGACGAGCTGATCGACGAAATGGCCGCAGACCCCAACAAGGGGCATTTCAAGAAGAACGAGAACTGGGACAAGACCGACTGGGACAACATGGAGCCCAAGCTGAAGGCCGAGTTCATCGATTTCCTGATCTCGAGCTGCACAGCCGAATTCTCGGGCTGTGTCCTTTACAAGGAGATGAAGCGGCGGGGGTCCAACAAGGACATCACGCAGCTCTTTCAGTTCATGGCACGGGACGAGGCGCGTCACGCCGGTTTCATCAACGACGCCCTGCGCGAGGCGGGGATCAAGGTGAACCTGGGTTTCCTGACGCAGCAGAAGAAATACACCTATTTCCGGCCGAAATTCATCTATTACGCCACCTATCTCAGCGAGAAGATTGGCTACGCACGCTACATCACGATTTACCGCCATCTGCAGGCGCATCCGGAGCTGCGTTTCCACCCGATCTTCAAGTGGTTCGAAGAGTGGTGCAATGACGAGTTCCGTCATGGCGAAGCCTTCGCGCTGCTGATGAAAACAGATCCCAAGCTGACGCGCGGCGTCAACGAGTGGTGGATCAAGTTCTTCCTGACGGCGGTCTATTCCACCATGTGGGTGCGCGATCACCAGCGGCCTGCGTTCCACGCGGCGCTGGGCGTCGATGAGGAATGGTACGGGCAGGAGGTGTTCGAGAAGACCTCGGAACTGTCCAAACAGATCTTCCCGTTCACGCTGGATATCGAGCATCGTCGGTGGAAGCCGAACCTGCGCCGCATGGAAGCCGCATCGCGGCAGGTGGCCGAGGGCAAGAAGCGCGGTGGCGTTGGCGGGTTCCTGAGCCGCATGGTGGGATCGGCGAAAGCGGGGCTGGCGTTTGTGTCGCTCTACACCATTCCGGTCATTCGCCATGACGTGCCCAAAGTGACGCGGCTGGAGCCGGCGTATTGAGGGCGATTGAAGGGCATATGACGTCTGCGGAACTGGGGCTCTGCCCCAGACCCCGGAGTTTTTGTGGAAAGATGAAGGGGGTTCATTGGGTCAGTCGGTGATCTCTTTGCTCGTGGCGCTGGGGGCCTGGTGGGTTGGCACCGGGGTGATCCTCTTGGCCGTGCGACGGGCCGATGCGGCCGGCGGCGGCGGGCTGGGTCTCGTGCTGGGCGGGTTGCCGTTTCTGGCGTTCGGGATCGTCGGCGTCTGGGCCTCGGCACTCGATGCATCGCTCTGGGGGCTATACGGCGGGTTCTTTGCGGCGCTGGCGCTCTGGGGCTGGATCGAGATGTCCTTCATGTCGGGGGTGATTACCGGGCCGAACCGGTCACCGTTGCCGGAAGGCACCGACGGCTGGCGCCGAGCGTGGTCTGCGTGGTGGGCGGTTGCCTGGCACGAGCTGTTGCTGCTGGCGGCCTTTGTCTATGTCTTGTGGGCTGTGTCTGGTGCGCTGAACGCCATGGCGGCCTGGACCTTTGGCATTCTTTACGGCGCACGAGTGCTGGCCAAGCTGAACCTTTTCCTGGGCGTCCCGGGCATCAATCTGGAGGCCGTGCCGCGCGCGCTGGCCCATATCCCTTCGTATTTCCGGCAGGGCGATCCGTCCTGGCTGTTTCCGGTCTCCATCATCGTCTTGTCCCTGGCCACCGGGCTCTGGGTCTCGCGGCTGGCGTCTGCCACCAGCCCCGAGGAGACGGTGAGTTTCGGGCTGTTATCCGCGCTCACAGGGCTCGCCCTGATCGAGCACTGGATGATGCTGCTACCAACGGCAGACACCAAGCTTTGGCGCTGGCTCATGCCCGAGCGGCGCGAGCCAGGCCCAATGCCCGCAAAAACGGGCCCCCAAGGACAGGGATAGACTATGACGTTCGACGATATCTTTACCGAACAGCTGGATGAGCTGAAGGCAGAAGGTAACTACCGCTACTTTGCCGAGCTGGAGCGCTGCTGCGAGAAGTTTCCCAAGGCCGCCAATCACGGGCCCGACGGCGTGCGGGATGTGACGGTTTGGTGTTCCAACGACTATTTGGGTATGGGCCAGAACGCCAAGGTGATCGCGGCCATGCAAGAAGCGCTGGCGCGCTGCGGTACCGGCGCGGGCGGCACGCGCAATATCAGCGGCACGAACCATGATCACCTCTTGCTAGAGCGCGAGGTGGCGGACCTCCATGGCAAGGAGGCGGGGCTGCTGTTCACGTCCGGTTATATCTCGAACTGGGCGACGCTGAGCACGCTGGGCAGCCGGATCAAGGACATCGTGATCTTCTCAGACAGCGAGAACCACGCGTCGATGATCGAGGGCATCCGTCACTCCAAGGCCGACAAGGTGATCTGGAAGCACAACGACTATGAGGATCTGGATCGCAAGCTCGCGGCGGCCGGCGACCGGCCCAAGCTGGTGGCGTTTGAGAGCGTCTATTCGATGGATGGCGACATCTGCCCGATGGAGGAAATCCTCGACGTTTGCGAAAAGCACGAGGCGCTGACCTATCTGGACGAGGTCCATGCCGTGGGCATGTATGGGCATCGCGGCGGCGGGGTCTCGGAGGAACGCGGGCTCGCGCATCGCATCGACATCATCGAGGGAACTCTCGGCAAGGCCTTTGGCTGTGTTGGCGGCTACATCACCGGATCTGCGGCGATGTGCGATTTCATCCGGTCCTTTGCCTCGGGATTCATCTTTACCACCGCGCTGCCCCCCGCCGTGGCCGCAGCGGCGCGCACGTCGATCGAGCATCTCAAGCACAGCCCCTTTGAACGTCAGGGCCAGCGCCGACAGGTGGCGCAGCTGCGCCGCGCGCTCGATCAGGCGGGCATCCCCTATATGCAGAACGAGAGCCACATTGTGCCCGTCATGATCGGCGATCCGGTGAAAACCCGCATGCTGAGCGACTATTTGATGGAGCAATTCGGCATCTACGTGCAGCCGATCAACTACCCAACGGTTCCCAAGGGCACAGAGCGGCTGCGGTTCACGCCGTCACCGCTCCATTCCGACGCTGATATTGAATATCTTGTCGGTGCCCTGAAGCATTTGTGGGAGCAATGCGCCCTCGCTCATGCCGTGGCGTAGAGCGGAATAGCGCGCAGCGCAGAGATTTTACCAACCGGGGCCTTTACGGAGAGCCAATGACAGCTACGTCCCGTCCCGGAATACAAAGGAGTACAAAATGAAGCTCACACGTCGTGAACAGCTCGCCCTGATGGGGGGCGCCCTCACAGCCACTGCGATCCCTGCGTTGGTAACCGCAGAAAGCCACGCGTCTGAGGAACCGGTGACCCATGTCGTTCAGATGCTGAACAAGCACCCGGACAATCCGCGTGAACTGCAGGTCTATGTCCCCGCTGTTGTGCGGGCAAAGGTTGGCGACACGATCCAGTTCGTGTCAGGCAATCCTGGTCACAATTCACAGTCGAACGAAGACTGGAGCCCCGAAGGTGGGACCGAGTGGAAGTCGAAGATCGGCGAAGACCTCGAAGTCACCATCGAGACCGAAGGTGCCTACATGTATGAATGCCAGCCGCACGCGACGGCGGGCATGATCGGGCTCTTGCTGGTGGGCGACGTGTCCGGCAACTACGAAGGCCTCAAGGGTCAGCGTTTCCGCGGCAAGGCGCGCCAGCGCGCGCAGGCGTATTTCGAAGAAGCCGATGCGCTGCTGGCGGAAGAGTCTGCCTGATAGGCTCTGATCTTTCTGAGACAACGCGGGGGCCCTGGTGGCCCCCGTTTTCTTTTACCAGAACCGGATGCGCTCCCAGCGGCTGACGCTATCGAGCGCTAGCGGCGCTTGCGGTCCGACCTGCGCGATCTGGTGCGAAATCTTGCGGCCCTCGACGAATTCCGTCACTTCGACCTCGATATCCTCGGGAAACTGGAGCTCCACCGGGCCGTAGCCTTCGACATCCCAGGCGATGAAACCGGCATAGGTCGATAGTACCCCCACGGCAAAGCGTGCGTCGGGGTCGGTCACGTTGCAGATCGCCGTGGCCATGAAAGCATCGATGGGATCGTTGTAAGGTACCGGCAGGCTGTCGGGGTGGACCATCATCGACATCGCCTCGACGAGGGCGGCGTCTTGTCCGATCGTGGTCGTCACCCCGGCCCAGAGCGCATCGCCGTGGTCGGCGGTGCCGCTGCGAAACGGGCCGATATCGACGAGGCCTTCTTCATCCAGGAACCCGGCGGGGAACGGCGCGAGCACGGTCTCGGTCGCCTCTGTGTTGAATTTCACAAAGAACTCCACGCCCTGCTCTGATCTGTCGATCATGAGCTGGATATCCGCCCCTTGGGCAGACAGGGGCAGAAGCCCGAGGAGGAGAGCGGCAATGCGCATGGGAAAGAAAATAAATGGAAATGCCGCTACGGCAACGCCCAGAACATCACGTTCCGGCCAGTTTGGCGGCTATTCAGCCCCCTAAAGTGACGCTTTTGAAATTGCCGGGTCGGGGTCCATGGCCTAAGAGCGGTCCGACGAGGTAACTTGCCCGAACGGAGGGCCCTGCGCGTCGACCCCCATCGGGGACGCAACGGGCCGCGTCAGACGCCCCGAGCCACCCGGCCCGGGCCCCCGGTTTTGGGCTTTAACGAGGGCGTCCGCTGCTGTGAGACCCTACGAACGCGATCCAGCTGCGATTTATGCGCAGAGCTTTGCGACAGTGCGCGAAGAGGCGAGGCTGGGCCGGTTTCCGCCTGCGCTGGCGGATATGGCAGTGCGCCTGATCCATGCCTGCGGCATGGTTGAGATCGCGGATAGGCTGGCCTTTTCCGACACCGCCTATGAGGCTGGATCCGCAGCGCTAACCGGCGGGGCACCGGTGCTCTGCGATTGCGAGATGGTGGGGGCGGGCGTCATTCGCCGCGCCTTGCCGGCGGGCAATGAGGTGATTGTCACGCTCAACGACCCTTCAGTGCCGGAGGCGGCGCGCGCCATGGGCACCACGCGGAGCGCTGCAGCCGTAGAGCTGTGGCGGCCCCATCTCGACGGTGCGGTCGTGGCCATCGGGAACGCACCCACTGCGCTCTTTCATTTGCTCGAGATGCTGGATGATGGCGCGCCGCGCCCGGCGGTGATCCTCGGATTTCCGGTGGGGTTTGTCGGCGCCGCAGAGAGCAAAGCCGAGCTTGCCGCCAATCCACGAGGCTGCGATTTCGTCGCGCTGCGCGGGCGGCGCGGTGGGTCGGCCATGGCGTCGGCGGCTGTGAATGCGCTGGCTGCGGGTCTCGGGGGCGGGGTGCTATGAGCGCGCCGTGGCTCCATATCGTTGGCATCGGCGAGGATGGCATGAACGGCCTAACGCCCGCGACGCGGGGCGTCGTTGAGGCCGCAGAGGTCATCATCGGCAGCGAACGCCACCACAGTCTGAGCGACAGCGTCACCGCTGAACGTATCGAGTGGCCGTCGCCGTTTGACGCGTTGATCGGCACCTTGCGCGGGCTCGAAGGCCGCCGGGTCGTGGTCCTCGCCACCGGCGATCCGCTGTGGTTTTCGGTGGGCGCGCGCATCGGGCGCGAGATCGATCCGGGCCACATCGTCTATCACCCCCAGCTTTCCGCGTTTCAGCTCGCCGCCGCGCGCATGGGGTGGTCCATGGCGGATGTCGAACAGCTCACCGTGCATGGCCGCCCGGTGGAGCAGATGATTGCCTTTATCCAGCCGGACGCGCGGCTGTTGATCCTGACCACGGGCGCGCAGACCCCGGCCCAGATCGCGGCGTTCCTCGCAGAGCGCGGTTTTGGCGCGTCGCGGATGTCGGTTCTGGCCAGTATGGGCGGTGAGGACGAAGCGCGGTTCGACGGCGTTGCGGAAAGCTGGGACCATGAGGTGCCGGAGTTCAACACGCTCGCAGTGGAATGCCTCGCGGCACCGGACGCGGCGCTGATCCCGCGGGTGCCGGGGCTGACGGACGAGCTCTTCAAGAGCGACGGCACCATGACCAAGCGCGAGATCCGCGCGGCCACGGTAGCCAAGTTGATGCCCATGCGCGGCGCGTTGCTCTGGGATATCGGGACCGGGTCGGGATCCGTCGCCATCGAATGGATGCGCGCCGCGCGTTACGCTCGGGCCATCGGGATCGAGCCCCGCGCGGACCGTCGCGCCATGGCCGCCGAGAACGCCCTGGCGCTGGGCGCGCCACGGCTGGAGCTCGTCGCCGGGGACGCGCCGGCGTGTCTCGAGGGCCTCGAGGCCCCCGATGCGATCTTTGTCGGAGGCGGGATGTCCGAGGCGGTGTTTGATGCGGCCTGGGAGGCGCTGAGGCCTCTGGGACGGTTCGTGGCGAATGCCGTGACGCTGGAGACCGAGGCTCTCTTGAGTGAGCTGCATGCGCGTCATGGTGGCGATCTTGCAAGGCTGCATATTGATCGGGCCGAGGCAGTGGGCCCCTATCGCGGCTGGCGGTCCTCGATGCCTGTGACTCAGTGGAGCCTGGTGAAAAGATGAGTGAAGGCGTTCTCTACGGTGTCGGGCTGGGCCCCGGTGATCCTGAGCTGATCACTCTGAAGGCCGCGCGCCTGATTGCGGGGGCAGAGATTATTGCGTATCCGACGCTGGCGGGGTCGGAAAGCCTCGCACGGGGCATCGCATCGCAATTAATCGACGATAATACGACAGAAATCGCCATAGACGTGCCGATGACGGTGGAACGCGCCCCGGCGCAGGCGGCCTATGACGACGGTGCCACGCGGATTGCTGAGGCGCTGGAGGCCGGACATGACGTGGTCTGCCTCTGCGAAGGGGATCCGTTTTTCTACGGTTCTTTCATGTATCTTTTTGCGCGGCTCTCGGACCGGTTTGAGACCCATGTGATCCCGGGTGTCACCAGCGTGGCCGCCTGTGCCGCGCGGGCCGGGATGCCGCTGGCCGCACGGAACGAGCGGGTAACGATCCTGCCCGGGCCTCTGCCGGAGGACGAACTCGAACACCGCATCGCGGGGGCAGAAAGCGTGGCCATCATGAAGGTGGGTCGGCACCTGCCGAAAATCCGCGCCGTTATGGAGCGGCTCGGCGTGCTGGATGACGCAACCTATGTAGAACGCGCTACGATGGAGGCCGAACGCATCATGCCGCTGGCCGAGGCGCCGGAGACGGCGCCGTATTTTTCAATGATCTTGCTTACGAAAGGGGCCGATCCATGGCTCTGAACCCTGTTGTTTTGGCGCTGTCGGCGTCGGGAGAGCCCACCGCCCATCGTGTGGCGGCGGCACTCGATTGTGCGGTGCATGGGCGCGAGGGCCGTGTGGAGAAGGCGGATGCGTTCTTTGCCAATGCCCTCGATCATGCGCGCGACCTCTTTGCGGCGGGGGTGCCGGTGATTGGGGTCTGCGCCTCGGGGATTTTGATCCGGGGCGTCGCGCCACTGCTGGTGGACAAACGGACTGAGCCGCCGGTGATTTCGGTGTCCGATGACGGGGGCGTCGTTGTGCCGCTGCTGGGCGGGCATCGCGGTGCGAACCGGCTGGCGCGGGACGTGGCGGCAGCGCTGGGCGGCGTGGCGGCGGTGACGACGGCGGGTGACGTGGCGCTGGGCGTGGCGCTGGACGAGCCGCCCGCAGGCTGGCGGCTGGCCAATCCGGCAGATGCCAAAGGTGCCATGGCCGCGCTTTTGTCCGGGGGCGGGGCGCAGGTCGTTGGCGAGGGCGCCGATTGGCTGGCGGAGCTGCCGGGAGGCGAGGCGGTGACGCTGCATACGGGCACGGCGCCGGTGGAAACCGGTCCGGCCGATCTGCACTTTGCGCCGCAAAAGGTGACTATCGGCGTCGGCTGCGCTCGGAACTGCCGGCCGGAGGAGCTGGCCGAGCTGGTGCAGCGTGAATTGGCGGCCGCGGGGCTGTCGCCCTTTGCGGTGCAGTCGATCAGTACTATTGACCTTAAGGCTGATGAGCCCGCGATCCTCGAACTGGCGGCACAGATGGGCGTTCCGCTGCGGCTGTTTTCTGCGACGGAATTGGATGATAAGGCAGATAAAGTCCCTAATCCGTCGAATATTGTTAAATTAGAGGTAGGATCGCGATCTGTGTCTGAGGCGGCGGCACTTTCGCAATGCGCAGAATCCGTGCTGGTCCGCGACAAGGCCAAGACCGCGAACGCAACTTGCGCGATTGCCGTGGCCCCAGTGGAGCTGGTCAATCTGAAAGGCCGCCCTCGGGGCAGGCTTTCCATCGTGGGCATCGGGCCGGGGCAGGCGACCTGGCGCACGCCCGAGGTGTCGCGGCTCGTCGCCGATGCCGAAGAGCTGGTGGGCTATGGCCTTTATATCGACCTCCTTGGGCCGCTTGCCGCTGGCAAGACGCGGTCGGATTTCCCGCTAGGCGGCGAAGAAGACCGCTGCCGATACGCGCTGGAGCGGGCTGCAGAGGGTCGCAAAGTGGCGCTGGTCTGTTCCGGCGACGCGGGCATCTACGCCATGGGCGCGCTGGTTTTTGAACTGATGGACAGGGCGGAAACAGGCGTGAGCGACGCGGCCAAGCGGGTCGAGGTGGTCTGTTCGCCGGGCGTCTCCGCTCTGCAAGGCGCTGCGGCACGGGCCGGGGCGCCACTGGGCCACGATTTCTGCGCAATTTCGCTGAGCGATCTGCTGACACACCGCGAGGACATCCTTCGGCGTCTGAAGGCCGCGGCGGAGGGTGATTTCGTCATCGCCTTTTACAATCCGGTTTCCATGCGTCGGAGGACGCTGTTGGCCGAGGCCCGCGACATCCTGCTGGGCCACCGCCCGGCGGATACGCCTGCGATGCTGGCCACGTCGCTGGGCCGCCCGGAAGAGCACGTGCGCTACCGGCGTCTGGACGAGCTGGATGTCGATGAGGTCGATATGCTCACCGTTGTTCTGGTCGGATCGTCCACTTCGAAATTGGCACAGCTGGGCGAGGGGCCGCGGATGTACACGCCGCGGGGCTACGCACGAAAGATAGACGGCGATCTGTCGAAACCCGCATGAATAGTCTGAGACAACAGGAAGGGATGGCGCGATGAAGGTTTGGTTCATCGGAGCAGGGCCGGGGGATCCGGAGCTGCTGACGCTGAAGGCGGCAAAGCGAATCGCGGCGTGCCCCGTGTGTCTCTATGCCGGGTCGCTTGTCCCGGCGGAGGTCGTCGCGGGCGCACCGGAGGGGGCGCTGGTCATGGATACGGCGCCGATGACGCTGGAAGAGACCCACGCAGAGGTCCTGGCGGCGCGTGATCGGGGCGAGGATGTCGCCCGTGTCCATTCCGGTGATCCGTCGCTCTACGGCGCGATCGCCGAGCAGATCAGGCTGCTCAATCGAGATGGAATCGACTTTGAAATCATCCCCGGCGTTCCTGCCTACACGGCCGCCGCAGCGGCCCTGCGCCAAGAGCTGACGGTGCCTGAAATCGCGCAGTCAATCGTGCTGACGCGCATGTCGATGCAGTCGACAAGCATGCCTTCTGGAGAAACTTTGACTAATTTCGCCATTTCCGGAACTACTATCGCCATTCACCTGGCAAT
The DNA here is from genome assembly GCA_038747015.1 of Pseudomonadota bacterium. Classification (GTDB taxonomy): domain Bacteria; phylum Pseudomonadota; class Alphaproteobacteria; order Rhodobacterales; family Rhodobacteraceae; genus Shimia_B. The sequence goes on along the minus strand of JBCDKE010000011.1, from coordinate 24,002 downwards.
ACGGAACTTGCGCGAAATCGAGCGACAGTTGATCCCGGCCTATGGCAAAGAGTGCCCGGTGGCCGTTGTCTACCGGGCCTCGTGGCCTGACGAGCTGGTCTTGCGCGGCACGCTTGGTGACATTCGCCAAAAGGTGCGCGCGGCCAAGGTCACGCGCACGGCGCTCATTCTGGTAGGGCCTGCGCTGGGGGATGTGACCGGGTTCAAGGACAGCGCGCTTTATGATCCGTTAGAGGAACACATCCTGCGTGTGAAAAAGGACGCAGAATAGCTCCGTTCAAAAAAACAGACTCAGAATTGGCATGTTGTCAGCAAAATTTCATGTTTAGCTGACACCGTTGGTGACAGTTTGGCGGTCACGTCTAGTTATGAGTGTTACGGAGAAGAGAGCGAGCCATGACTTATCTATCGGATGAGGTTCGTGCGGGTCTGGAAGCAGCGCGGGCGAAGCAAGCTAAGAAGCGAAGCCGTTTGCGGGTCGAAACCGGGGACAAGTATTTCCCTGTTTTGCGGCTCTGGGACGACGGGTTCGCGGTGGACGGAGAGGACGCGCCTAATCTGCGCGGTTTGGTCGACCTCTATGACGGGCCAAGGCATCTCTATCAGGCGCTGATCGTGACATCCTCGGAAGAGTCCGGTGAACGCCGGTTTGAGTTCAAGCGGAACACCGCAGCGGCGGATCAGGCGCCGCTGGATTTCGCGCGGGAGAAGCCGCAGCCCATCGCATTGCTCAAGGGCTGGGACCTGACCTGAGAGGCGCACCGGGCTGAAGCCCGGCCTACCGATTTACTGAAGATCACCGAAGGCGTCGGCGAGCCTCTCCACGGCCTTTTGGATGCGGGCGCGTGGCGTTGCGATGTTGAAACGCAAGAAGCTGTCGCCGCCCTTGCCGAAAGTTGGGCCCGCATTGGCGGCGATTTTTGCATCATTAGCGACGCGGTCGGTGAACTCCTGTCGTTCCATCCCGGTGCCGGAGAAATCCACCCAGCTGAGATAGGTTGCCTCAAGCTCCATTGATCGCAGGCCAGGGATGGCATTCACGGCCTCGTCGAAGAGTTTCCGGTTGCCGTCCAGATAGGTGCAGAGATCGTCGACCCAGGCGGCGCCTTCGGGGCTGTAGGCGGCGGTCGCCATGAAGAGCCCGAAGGAGTTGGGCGACATCCCTAGTGCTGCCATGCGGCCGGCAAAGCGTTTGCGCAGCTCCGGATCCTCGATGATCACGTTGCCGATATGCGCACCCGCGATGTTGAAGGTCTTGGTCGAGGCGGTCATCATCACCAACCGGTCCGCGATGCCGTCGATATGCGTCATCGGGATATGTGTCGCTCCGAATGTCAAATCGTGGTGAATTTCGTCAGAAACGAGGATCAGATCATGCCGGCGCGCGAATTCTGCGACGGCTTCGAGCTCTGCCTTGGTCCAGACGCGGCCGCCAGGGTTGTGCGGCGAACACAGGATGAGGAGCTTTTCATGCCCTTTCATCTGCGCGTCATAGGCGTCGAAATCGAGCGTATAGCGGCCGTTATCGTTGACCATCTCCATCTCGACCACCTCGCGCCCTGCGGAGGCGATGACGCGCGCGAAGGCGTGGTAGACAGGTGTGAAGAGGACGACACCGTCCCCGGGCTGGGTAAACGCGTCGACGCAGAGCGCGGTTCCGTTGACCAGACCGTGGGTGGTAAAGATCGCGTCGGCGCCGAATTCCCAGCCGTGGCGTTCCTTCATCCACCACTGGATCGCGGCGTTGTATTTCGATGGGTCCCCGAAATAGCCGTAAACGCCGTGGTCCAGCATCTCGCGGAGCGAATTCTGCACGACCTCTGGCGGATGGAAGTCCATGTCGGCCACCCACATCGAGAGCCCGTCGGATGGCGCCACGCCATAGAGCGGCTCCATCATGTCCCACTTCATGCAATGCGTGCCACGGCGGTCGATTTCGAGGTCGAAGGGGGAATCTAGGCTCATCGGTTTCTCCTTTGACGCGGACCCTAGCCTTTGCGTGGGCGGTCGCAAGAGGCAGTTGATTGCGGGATGGGTGACCTTGGCCTATGTGAGGCCCATGGCGATACGACCGATCCTTTTGCATCCTGATCCGCGGCTGAAAAAAGTCGCAGAACCCGTTGCTGAGATCACGGACAAGATCCGTGTTCTGGCGGATGATATGTTGCAGACAATGTATGACGCGCCGGGCATCGGGCTCGCCGCGCCGCAGGTTGGCGTGGGGCTGCGCGTTCTGGTGATGGACTGCGTCAAGGAAAAGGGTGCCCCGGCGCGCCCCATGGTGTTGATGAACCCGGAGATCATCGGAACCTCGGACGAGATGAACACCTATGAAGAGGGCTGTTTGTCGATCCCCGAGCAATACGCCGATGTCGATCGCCCGGCTGAGGTCGATGTGCGGTGGCTGGGCCTCGACGGGGAAACCCATGAAGAGCATTTCGACGGGCTCTGGGCGACCTGCGTTCAGCACGAGATCGACCACCTCGATGGTAAACTCTTCATCGACTATCTGGGTCCGTTGAAACGCCAGATGATCACCCGCAAGATGCAAAAGCTGAAGCGCGAGAAGGCGCGGGCCTGAGCCGATGGCGGTTCGGCCCCTCGTTTTCCATCCCGATCCCCTATTGGGAGAGGTGTCAGCACCGGTAGGGGCCTTTGACGCTGCTCTGCGGGGTCTCGTTCAGGACATGTTCGACACCATGTACGCCGCCCCCGGTCGCGGGTTGGCGGCGGTGCAGGTGGGTGTTCTGACACGCGTGTTCGTCATGGACGCCACATGGAAGGAAGGGGAGCGGACGCCGATGGTGTTCGTGAACCCCGCCATCACCGATCACGGGTTGGATTTAGCGGTGAACGAAGAGGGCTGTCTGTCAATCCCGGATGTGCCGCGCCGCGTTGCGCGGCCCGCAGAGGTCACGCTGCGCTGGCAGGATCTCGACGGTGCGGCCTATGAGCGTGCCTTTACCGGGTTCGAGGCCGCCTGCGTTCAACATGAATTCGACCATCTTGACGGTCGCACGATCCTAGACCATCCGGAGGCCCCATGACCGCCCGCCCTTGCCTGCCATGGCCCGCCAAAATCCTGCGCACGCCTGCCGAAACGGTGACTGAGATCACCGACGAAGTTCGCGGGATTTGGGACGACATGATCGACACAATGGAGGCGATGCCGGGTCTGGGCCTGGCCGCGCCGCAGATCGGGGTGCCGCTGAGGCTGGCGGTCGTGGATGCCAGCGAGGACCGGGGCCGGGCTGTGAGGCTCGCCAATCCCGAGATCCTGCACGCCTCGGTGGAGGTGGTTTCGGGGCTGGAAGGGTCGCCCAACCTGCCGGGTGTGTCTGCAAAGATCGTCAGGCCTCGGGCGGTGACGGTTCGGTTTCTCAACGACAAGGGGCAGGTGGACCGACAGGAGTTTGTGCTGCAATGGGCGCGGTCCGTGCAGCACCAGATCGATCACCTGAACGGCAAGATGTATTTTGATCGTCTGAGCCGCGTAAAACGCGACATGCTGATCAAGAAATCTGCGAAGTTGAATTCATGAAGGTCGTCTTCATGGGATCGCCGGATTTTTCCGTTCCGGTGCTCGAGGCAGTGGCGGCGGCCCATGAAGTTGTCTGCGTCTATTGCCAGCCCCCACGCCCGGCGGGGCGCGGTAAGAAGGATCGCCCGACGCCCGTTCAAGCGCGCGCTGAGGCGCTGGGCCTGCCGGTGCAGCACCCGGTGTCGCTGAAGGGCGAAGAGGCGCGGACGGAGTTTGCGGCGCTCGGGGCCGATGTCGCCGTGGTCGTGGCCTACGGGCTGATCCTGCCGCAGGCGGTGCTCGACGCGCCGCGGCTTGGCTGTTTGAATATTCACGCCTCTCTCTTGCCGCGCTGGCGGGGGGCGGCGCCCATTCACCGCGCGATCATGGCCGGTGACGCGGAGACCGGCATCTGCATCATGCAGATGGAGGCCGGGCTCGACACTGGGCCGGTATTGATGCGGGAGACGCTGAAGATCGGCGCGGAGGAGACTACCGGCGATCTGCATGACAGGCTCTCCGCCCTCGGCGCGCGGCTCATTGGCGAGGCCCTGGACGGTTTGCCGATGGAGGCTGAGCCGCAGCCCGAGGATGGCGTGACCTATGCCGAGAAGATTTCGAAATCCGAGGCGCGGGTAGACTGGTCGTCGCCTGCCGAGGAAGTGGATCGCCTGATCCGGGGTCTGTCGCCCTTTCCCGGGGCGTGGTGCGAAATTGACGGCGAGCGGGTTAAACTACTGCGGTCGCGCGCGGCGGCTGGCACGGGCGCGCCGGGGCAGGTGCTGGACGGGTTCACCATCGCCTGCGGCACGGGCGCGGTGGAGATACTGGAGCTTCAGCGGGCCGGGAAGCGCGCCACGAGCGCTGCGGATTACTTGCGCGGGATGTCCTTGCCAGAGACATTATCGTGACGTCTGACGAGGTCATCGCGTGGTTCGACAGCCTGCCGCCGGTGCAAGAGGCCGACATGTTGGGCAATTGGCGCGGTGAGGAGGTCCCCACCGACCATCCGATGGACGGGTTGCTGGTGTCGGCACGCTGGCACGGCAAGCGGTTCGAGGGGCCAGACGCGGTGCACCCGCTGGTGCATCAGGTGCCTTTCTGGGGGCGGCGGAGCCTTAATCCAGCGCTGCTGCCGCTGGGTTTTATCACTGGGTTGCCGGGGCGCGATGCGCTGCTCAATCTGACCTTTCCGCTGCTCGCCCCGCTCTTTTTCACGTCCAAGCCCCGGGCGCGGCTCAGGGTGATCCGGTTCCGCGGGCGTGAGCACGCGGCGATGTGCTATGACGCCAAGCCGATCAACGATGTCTTTGCCCGGATTGATGAGCAGAGCATGCTGGGCTGGATGGATTTCAAGGGCATGGAGAGGCCCTATTTCTTTAAGCTCACGCGGGAGGGCTGATCGCCTCGTGCACGGCCGCCATGACGGTGTCGAAGGGGGGCGTGAACGGGCCGGGCAGGTCGTCCAGTTCGTGCCAGAAGAACTGGAAGAGGTGCCCGCCGTCGTCTTTGCAGAAATGCTGGAAACGTTCGCGCACTGGGGGGCGGATGCGGGTCAGGATGAAGTGCCAGCGCTCGCCGTCCCAGATGTCGTCGCGGGTGGCGAGCTCCATCGCTGAGATCGCGGTGAGGCCGCTTTCTTCCCAAAGCTCGCGCGCGGCGGCGCGGATCGGGTGTTCGCCCGGTTCCACCGCGCCTTTGACGATTTGGGCACCCGTCACGGGATGCTTGAACGCCAGAATGCGCAGTGGTGCGCCGGAGGGGTGCAGCACCAGGGGCACGACCTTTTCGATCACGGTTTGAACGGCTCCATCCCCGCGCGGGCGAGTTCGTCGGCGCGTTCGTTTTCGGGATGGCCGGCGTGGCCTTTGACCCATTCCCATGTGACGTCATGACGATCACGTGCGGCATCGAGGCGCTGCCAAAGCTCAACGTTTTTGAGGCCCTTCTTGGTCCAGTTCTTGGCCTTCCAGCCGTAAATCCACTTGGTGATACCGTCCAAGACATACTTGGAGTCCGTGATGACCGTCAGCGCGCTGGGTTTTTCCAGCGTCTCAAGGGCGGTAATCGCGGCCATAAGCTCCATGCGGTTGTTCGTGGTCTCGGGTTCCCCGCCGCTAAGCTCGCGGCGTTTGAGTTCGGTATCGCCGTTGCGTGCCACCAGAAGAACACCCCAGCCGCCGGGGCCGGGGTTCCCGCTGCAGGCGCCGTCCGTGTAGGCGAAGAGTTCAGGCATGTTTGGTGGCTCGGATCAGGATGAAGGGGGCGATGGTGCCTGCGAGGCCGGGTTCTTCGCCGGTTTGTTCCCATACGGGGTTAAGGCCGTTGGCTTCCATCTCCGCGACCATCTCTTCGCGGGTGAAGTAAGAGTAGAAGCGGCCGATGCTGTCGCGTTCTTCGCCGGTGCCGGTTTTCATGCCCAGATGCAGTATGCCACCGGGTTTGAGAGCGCGCGCAATCGCCACCATGTGGCGCGGGAAATCGGCGCGTGGCGCGTGAAGGAGCGAGAAGCTGGCAAAGATGCCGTCAAACCCCTCCGTTTCCGTCAGCGCGTCGAAATTGGCCTTGCGCGTGGTGACGCCGGGGGCCTCGGCGGCGGCGATCATTTCGGGGCTGGCGTCCCAGGCGTGGGTCTCAAACCCGCGCGAGGCGAGGTATTTGGCCGCGTGGCCCGGACCGCAGCCGAGATCGAGCACGCGCCCGCCCTCGGGCAATGCGTCGGCGAAGGCCACGAGCGATTCCGCGGGTTCTGATTTGACGATGGCAATGTAGTCATCGACGCGCGTGGCGTAGGCATCGAGTGTTTCTTTGTCGGTCATGCGAAAAGCCCCACGGTCAGGGAAATGAGAACAAGTGCAGTTAGAAGCACCCTTAGTTGCATCCACCACGGTGGCGTCAGGCCGCGCCGGTAAAACAGCCAATCGAGGCCCAGAAGCCCGGCAAAGCCGAGGATCAGCATGTCGGCCGAATTATCCGCCCCAGCACCCACGAAGAAGAAACAAAAGAGCGCGGGCAGGGTCGACAGGGCATAGCCCCAGCCCTGCCAATCGCCGGCCTTGGTCGCAAAACCCCAGAGCACGCCGGACATGAAGCTCAGGATGATCGCGCCGTACCAGAGTTGAACGAACGGTCCGATGAGCCGCGCATTGAGGTACGGCATGGCCGCCGCGCCGAGTTCGGGCAGAACGGTCGTGAGCGCACCCCAGAGGAAGGGGAGCACACCGGCGAGGCCGAGGATAAGGGCGGAGCGAGGGATAGCCATGGGTGACTGTTTAGCGCGCCCGCTGATGGACGCCAGCGCTTAGGCGCGTTCCATGGCCAAACGGCCTGCGAGAAGGGCAAAGACCCCTGCAAAGCTGCGGTTGAGCCATTTAAGCACCGTCTCGGATCCGAGGATGAAGCGCCGCACACGGGCGGCGAAGGCACCATAGAGGACGAAAACGGCGAAAGTCATGGCCATGAAGACCCCGCCTAGCACGGCCATTTCCGCCGTGGCGGTGGCAGGATCGCCAGACAGGAACGGGGGCAGCAGAGCGAGAAAGAAGATCGAGAGCTTGGGGTTCAGGATATTGATCAACGCCCCACGCCGGGCGATGCGCCACGGGTGTTCGGGGCGTGGATCGGGCTGGATCGACAGCGCGCCACCGGCGCTGAGCGCCTGATAGGCGAGGAAAAGCAGGTAGGCGACGCCCGCGAACTTCACGATCTGGAAGGCCAGTGCCGAAGTGTGGAGCAGAGCCGCGAGACCCAAGGCAGCAGCCATCAGGTGCGGCACGATCCCAAAGGTGCAGCCCAGCGCGGCCCATGTCGATGCCCGTGCCCCGCGCCCCAACCCTACGGCCAGCGTGTAGATGACGCCGGTGCCCGGCGCGATGACAACGACAAAGGCGGTGATCAGGAATTGCAGGGACATGGGGCTTCTCCGTTTGGTTGCAGCCTGCGCATATCTGCCTGCCGCGGCAAGTCCGGGGGTTGAAAAAGCCGGAAATCGGAGCCTTATGCGTGTCAGAGGAGACGCCCATGGCAACCTATCACGTGAGAGAAGAAGGCCGCGGATCGAAGATCGGCGATTACTGGCCCCTGATCGCGCTTGTGGGCGTGTCGGTTGCTGCGGCGCTCGCGCTGGCGGCCCAGGGGATGCCGTGGATGCCGGCCTTTATGGGTGTCTTCCTGATCATCTTTGCGCTCTTGAAGATTTTTGACCTCAAGGGGTTTCGGCGCGGGTTCAAGATGTACGACCTGCTGGCCCGGCGTGTGCCGGACTATGCGTTGGTTTACCCGTTCATCGAGCTGGGCCTCGGATTGGCCTATCTTTCAGGGTTTGCGCCTGAGCTGACGCAATGGGTGACCGTGGCTGTATTCAGCTTTGGTACCTTGGGCGTGCTGTCGGCGCTGCGCCAGGGGCTCGATATTGATTGCCCTTGCATGGGTTCGATCCTGTCGGTGCCGCTGTCTACGGTCACACTGACAGAGGATCTGTCCATGGTGGCCATGGCTGCGCTGATGCTGGCGGGCTTCTTCTAAAAGAAAAAGGGGCCCTGAGGCCCCTTCCTTTATTCTTCTTCTTCGACCATCTCGCGGTCTCTGACCGGTTCTTCGCGCGGTTCTCGCGGTTGCCGTGCAATGCGGTCGCGCAGATCGTCGAGTTCGATGAAGTTGTCGGCCTGACGGCGCAATTCATCGGCGATCATCGGCGGCGAACTGCGGATCGTGGACACCACGGATACGCGGACGCCTTTGCGTTGCACTGCTTCGATCAGCGGGCGGAAGTCCCCGTCGCCCGAGAAAAGCACGATGTGATCAACATGAGGCGCCAATTCCATGGCATCGACGGTGAGTTCGATATCCATGTTGCCCTTCACCTTACGCCGTCCCTGGCTGTCGGTGTATTCCTTGGCGGGCTTGGTCACCATGGTGAAGCCATTGTAGTGGAGCCAGTCCACAAGAGGCCGCACTGGAGAGTACTCGTCATTTTCCAGAAGGGCCGTGTAGTAAAATGCGCGGAGCAATTTCCCGCGGCCCATGAATTCTTTGCGCAAACTTTTGTAATCGATGTCGAAACCAAGCGACTTCGCCGCCGCATAGAGATTTGATCCATCGATGAACAAAGCAAGACGCTCGTCCCGATAAAACATAAAAAGTCCTTTCAACCGCGCCCTGGTGTGTCAGTAACCCTTGAGTGGTGTAGGGTTTCAGAGCGCTATCGCGCGTAATTAAGGAAAATTCGCCGTGTCACAAGTAATGAATTCATGGCCCCAACGGGCTCGTTACCTTGTGGCGTTGGGCTCAAACCTCCCTTCAAGCTACGGCAATTCAGAAATTACGTTACGCCACGCGGTAGAGTGTACTGAAGAGTATAGTTGCAAATTGATTAATGTGAGCAGCTTTTTTTCATGTCCCAGTTTTCCGGCTGGTAACGGCCCAGACTATGTAAATGCCGCCGCAGAGCTAGAAGGCCCGGGGAACCCGGCTGAGATGCTAAAAACACTACACTCTATTGAAGCCGACTTCGGGCGAGAGCGTAAGCAGCGATGGGGCCAGCGTGTCCTCGATCTGGATTTGATTGCGGTGGGTGACGTTGTGCTGCCTGACCTTGCCACGCATCAGCGCTGGCGCGATCTGCCGCTGGAGGCGCAAATCGAGAAGACGCCAGAGCAGCTGATTCTGCCGCATCCGCGCCTTCAAGATCGCGCGTTTGTGCTCGTTCCTCTTGCCGAAATTGCTCCAGATTGGCGCCACCCTGTCCTGGGCACGAGCGTCGTTGAGATGCGCGATCAGTTGGCGCCGGAACTTCAGGCTGAAATGGTGCTGCTGACCTAGCAGCGAAAACGCGCGAATCTTCTTGTCTTTCTGGGTTTGAGCGCCTATTTCCGCACTTCATTCTAAATTTTGGCACTGGAGCGCCCATGGCCCGCGTCACCGTAGAAGATTGCGTCGATAAAGTTCCGAACCGGTTCGAGCTTGTAATGCTTGCAGCGCATCGCGCTCGCGAGATTTCCTCGGGCGCGGCGCTGACAGTGGATCGCGACAACGACAAAAACCCTGTCGTCAGCCTGCGCGAAATCGCGGATGAAACGCAGAGCGCCGAAGAATTGCGCGAGCGCCTCATCGAGTCGAACCAGACCCAGATCGAAGTTGATGAGCCCGAAGAGGACGCGATGTCCCTCCTGATGGGCGCCGAGCAGGACAAACCTGACGACGACGACCTCAACGATGAAAAACTTCTGCGCGCGCTGATGGAAGCGCAGGGCCAGAAGTAAGGAGGTCTGGTGGACGGCGCACAGGCTCTTATCGAGCTCGTCCACGACTATAACCCCAGCGCGGATGGCGATCTGATCGCCCGAGCTTACGAGTTCGGCGACAAGATGCACGACGGCCAATACCGCCGGTCGGGCGAACCCTATTTCACCCACCCCGTGGCGGTGGCCGAAATCCTGGCTGCACAGCGGCTGGATGACAGCACCATTGTCACCGCGTTGCTGCATGACACGATCGAGGACACGCGCGCCAATTATGGTGAGGTCGAAAAGGAGTTCGGTGCCGAAGTGGCCGAGCTGGTCGATGGCGTCACCAAGCTGACCCAACTGCAATTAGGGTCGTCGGAAACCAAGCAGGCCGAAAACTTCCGCAAGCTGTTCATGGCCACCTCGCGGGATATTCGCGTTGTCCTAGTCAAGCTGGCCGACCGTCTGCACAACATGCGCACGATCCGTGCCATGGACCCGTCCAAGCAGCAGCAAAAGGCGCGTGAGACGATGGACATCTTTGCGCCGTTGGCCGGGCGCATGGGGATGCAATCGATCCGCGAAGAGCTCGAGGATTTGGCGTTTCAGGTGTTGAACCCAGAGGGCCGCGCGTCGATCATCCGCCGCTTTATCACGCTGCAGAAAGAGACCGGCGACGTGATGGCCCAGATTATCGGGGACATCCGTCTGGAGATGAAAAAGATCGGCATCGAGGCCGAGGTTCATGGTCGCGCCAAGAAGCCATATTCGATCTGGCGCAAGATGCAGACCAAGCAGCTGAGCTTTTCGCGGCTCTCGGATATCTACGGGTTCCGGGTGATCGTCGAAAGCGAGGCCGATTGCTACCGTGCGCTAGGCGCTATCCACCAACGGTGGCGCGCCGTTCCGGGCCGTTTCAAGGACTATATCAGCCAGCCCAAGGAAAACGGCTATCGAAGTGTGCACACCACTGTGTCGGGCCGCAACGGCCGGCGCGTCGAGGTTCAGATCCGCACCCGCGAGATGCACGAGGTCGCTGAATCCGGGGTGGCGGCCACGTGGTCCTATCGTGACGGGGAACTGGTCGAGAACAGGTTCGCCGTGGACCCCGCACGCTGGATGGAGCGTCTGAGTCACCATTTTGGTGATGACTCAGACGACGCGGATTTCCTCGAGGCAGTAAAGCTCGAGATGTATTCCGATCAGGTGTTCTGTTTCACGCCCAAGGGGGATGTGATCCGCCTACCCAAAGGGGCGACGCCGCTGGATTTCGCCTATGCGGTGCACACACGGATCGGTAATCAGACTGTTTCGGCTAAGGTAGACGGCATTCGCGTGCCGCTCTGGACGCGCCTCAAGAACGGGCAGTCGGTCGAGATCGTCACCGCCGAGGGGCAGACACCGCAGGCGACGTGGATCGATATCGCCTCTACCGGGCGCGCGAAATCCGCGATCCGGCGGTCTCTGCGCGAGGAAGATCGTGAGCGCTTCATCAAGCTGGGTCAGGAGCTGGTGCGCACCAGTTTCGAATCTGTGGGCAAAAGCAGCACGGCGAAAGCCCTGCGCGTGGCGGCGAAGGCACTGGGCGTCGCGACTCCTGAAGACATGCTCGCCAAGGTGGGCGCGTCGGAATTGGCCTCGCGCGAGGTCGTGCGCGCCGTGTTCCCGGATCTTGCGCCGAAGCCGCGTGCAGAAATTGATCCGGAGCGCGCCGTTGTGGGCCTCGATGCGGGGCAGAGCTTTCTACGGGCTCCGTGCTGTCAGCCGGTGCCGGGTGAGCGCATCGTCGGAATCACCTTCCGCGGCAAAGGCGTAGTCGTGCACGCGATCGACTGCGAGAATCTCGCTCATTTCGAGACTGAACCGGAACGCTGGGTTGACCTGCGCTGGCAGGAAGGTCGGCATGCTTTGTCGAATACGGTTAGCGTTGAGATGACGATTTCCAACGATGCTGGCGTCTTGGGACACATCTGCACGCTAATAGGCGAACAGTCAGCGAATATCTCTGACCTCACGTTTCTGGATAAGAAACCGGATTTTTATCGTCTTGTCATAGACATTGACCTACGTGATAGCGAGCACCTGCACGCAGTGACCAAGGTGCTAGAGGCCGACAGCAATGTGGCCGAGGTACAGCGCTATCGCGATCCCACCCGCTTGACCTTTGGGGGGGAACGGGCACAAGCGCCGTGAGAGACGAGGGGGGCCTGGGTGGTCTTCAAAAGACGCGAGAAACAGAGCTTTTGGCGACGCTTCGTGGAGTTCCTTTATCCACGGGGTGGGTGGGCCCGTGCCTACGAATACGTCAAGCTGCGCGTCCACCGTCTGCCGGATTCCCCTGAACGGATTGCGCGCGGCATCTGGGCCGGCGTTTTTACCGCCTTCACGCCGTTCTACGGCCTTCATTTTGTGATCGCAGCCTCTCTCGCGTTCGCCATGCGCGGTAACGTGATCGCCGCGATTCTCGGCACATTTTTCGGCAATCCGCTGACCTATGTCCCGATCGGCGTCGTCAGTCTGCAGACCGGGTATTTCTTTCTGGGAATTCGTCCGCGCGGGGATCTGGAGCGTTCGCTCGGCGGACGATTTGTCGATGCGGGCGCTGATCTGTGGCACAACTTCAAAGCCATCTTCACCGATGACGTCGCCCGCTGGGGCGGGCTGGCGAAGTTCTGGGACGACGTTTTCTTTCCCTATATGATCGGAGGCATATTGCCAGGGATCATCGCCGCCACTGCGATGTATTTTGTGTCAGTGCCCGTAATCCGAGCCTACCAAAACCGGCGCAAAGGGCGTATCCGCGCGAAGATTGCCGAGATCAAGCAAAAGGCCATGGCCAAAAAGCTCAAGGACCAGGAGGGATCGTGATGGGTCTGCCGTATCAACGTTTGGGTGTGAATATCGACCACGTGGCGACCGTACGGAATGCCCGTGGCGGGGCCTATCCGGACCCTCTGCGTGCCGCAAAGCTGGCCGAGGAGGCCGGGGCCGACGGCATCACCGCGCATCTGCGCGAAGACCGCCGCCACATCAGTGACGCCGATATCGACGGGCTGATGGAGGTTCTGTCGGTGCCGCTCAATTTCGAAATGGCCGCCACTGACGAGATGCAAAAGATCGCTTTGCGCCATAAGCCCCACGCCGTGTGCATCGTGCCCGAAAAGCGGGAGGAGCGTACGACCGAGGGCGGGCTCGAAGTTGCGCGCGAAGAAAATCGGCTGGCGCATTTCATTGCACCGCTGCGCGATGTGGGCTGCCGGGTATCGATCTTTATCGCCGCTGACCGCCGCCAGATCGAGGCGGCCAATCGCATCGGGGCGGAGGTGATCGAGCTCCATACAGGGGCCTATTGCGACGCAATTGCCGAGGGTGATTTTGCCACCCGCGACCGGGAGCTTCAGGCGTTGACCGAGATGGCGGCGTTTGCGCATTCGCTGGGCCTCGAGGTTCATGCGGGACACGGCCTGACCTACGAGAGCGTTTCGCCCATCGCGGCACTGCCGGAGGTCAAGGAGCTCAACATCGGGCATTTCCTCATTGGGGAGGCGATTTTCCGGGGCCTCACGCCTGCGATCCAAGAAATGCGCCGCCTCATGGACGAGGCGCGCGGCGAAAAGGGCCAAGTGGCGTGAGCGTCAACCTAACCCGTTATGCCATGTGGTTCGCCGGCGCGTCGCTGGTCGCGCTGACATTGGTCATGGCCGTTCAGATGGTCTTTTCCGTACAGCTGGGATCGGCGTTTGTCCCGATTATCCCCGCCATGGTCGCGGCCATGGTTGAGGGATCGAAGTGGGCCAAATCGAGCCGTGAGAAGCTGCCTGCCCCATGGAAGGACGCCGGTGCGATGACCGGTGTAGCCATCGGGCTGACGGCTCTTTTGATCCTGGCCACGACGCCGGCCGTTCTGGGCATGGGGCGCGAAGGCATCCGCGTGGTGATCCTGATCAGCGGCGTTTACGCGATTTTCTGGCTGATCACGAACCGCGTCTTTCTCGGCATGGGGGCCCGCAATGAGTGGGCCGCTCAGGACCGGCGCGGGTCCTGAACAGGGGCCAAATGCGCTGGATCGTTCTTTTCTTCGGGCTGTTTTTGGCGGGTTTGAGCCTTTGGCAGATTGAAGCCGCGCGGCCTGATCTGAAGGCCACCACAACGTATGTCGATGACACGCCGGTGACCGAATGGCGTCACCCTGAGCCCATTGGCACGGTGGTCGTTGCCCATGGCTTTGCCGGGTCCCGCCAGCTGATGAACGCATTGTCCTGGACGCTTGCGCGCAATGGCTACAGCGTCGTGGCCTTTGACTTTGAGGGCCATGGTGCAAACCCGGTGCCTATGCAGGGCGACGTAAACGCCATCGAGGGCGTGACGCGGCGGCTGGTGGATCAGACGCGCGCGGTCATGGACTACGCCGGAGGTGGCCCCGCGCTGTTGGGGCATTCCATGGCGACCGATGTGATCATCAGGGCCGCCGAGGGGCGCGATGCGCGGCCGATCGTGGCGCTTTCTGCGTTTTCCGGCGCGGTGACGGCACAGCACCCCGCAGACATGTTGCTGATCGCGGGCGAATGGGAGGGGCGTCTGATCGATTTTGGACGCGAAGCGATCCATCAGATTGACCCGAATGCGGCCGAAGGCGAGCTGCTGACCAAAGACGGGGTGACCCGGATGGCGCTGATCGCGCCCAGCGTCGAACATGTCGGTATCCTTTACAGCCCGTACACCCTGCGCCAGTCGGTGGCTTGGCTCGACCGGGCCTACGGGGTGGAGCGGGACGAGATTGAGGTCAGCGCTATTGGCCCTTGGATCCTGCTGCTCCTCGCGGCGCTGATGGTGCTTTGGTGGCCGCTGTCCCGTTGGCTGCCCGCCCAAGGCATCGCGGCGCCGGTCGCGCGGAAAGCGGTTCTCGCCTGCGCGGCGGTGGCCCTGCTGACGCCGCTGGCGGTGTTCTGGATTGAGCTCTCTTTCCTTCCGGTGCTCGTGGCCGACTATCTGGTGCTGCATTTGGGCCTTACTGGGCTGGCGCAACTCGTGATCCTCAAGCGTTTTGGAACACCCATTGGCCGTCTTGCGCCGATCTCGCTGCTGGCGCTGCTGGCCTGGGGGCTAGGCGTCTTCGGACTGGCGATCCACAGCTACGCGGCAAACTTCATGCCCAACGCGGAACGCGCGCTGATCCTGCTCGCGCTCGCCATGGGCGCGGTGCCTTTCATGGTCGCGGATGCTCTGGCCACCCAGGGTGCGCGCGGGCCTCTCTGGCACAGGCTCCTGCTACGCGCGGGGTTCTTTGCCTCGCTCGGATTTGCCGTCTGGCTGGACTTTGAGCGCCTCTTCTTCCTGATCCTCATCGCGCCGATCATTCTGCTGTTTTTCCTGATTTTTGGCCTTATGGGCCGGTGGACTGCAGATCGCGCTGGGCCGCTGGCGCCCGGGATCGCACTGGGTTTGATCCTTGCCTGGTCTCTCGGCGTGACCTTCCCACTCTTTCAGGCATAGGGTCAGGCATGATTCTGGGTATCGGTACCGATTTGGCGAATATTGAGCGCATCCAAGGCACGCTGGACCGCTTTGGCGACCGCTTTCGAAATCGCGTTTTCACCGAAGTCGAACAGCGCAAGGCTGAGAGGCGCGCCGATGTCGCCGGTACCTATGCGAAACGCTGGGCCGCCAAAGAGGCCTGTTCCAAGGCCCTGGGCACCGGCCTGCGCATGGGTATTTCGTGGAAAGACATGGCCGTCAGCAACCTGCGCACAGGTCAGCCGGTGATGGCCGTGACGGGCTGGGCGGCTGAAAGGCTCGCTGAAATGACCCCTGAGGGCCACGAGGCGGTTATTCACGTTACACTGACAGACGATCACCCCTGGGCGCAGGCCTTTGTCGTAATTGAGGCGCGACCCCTTGGATCACCGGGCGGAGCGCTTGACTTGATCCCCCGCAAACCCCAGTAGACCCGCGCAACCGCAGTAGAAGGAGCGCCCCTTGTCCGAGGCGACCAAAAAGACGCAGAACCCGGTGATCGAGACGATCAAGACCATTGTTTATGCGCTGCTCATTGCGGGTGTTTTCCGCACGTTTTTCTTTCAACCGTTCTGGATCCCGTCGGGGTCGATGAAAGACACGCTGCTGATCGGCGATTTCCTCTTCGTCAACAAGATGGCCTATGGCTATTCCTACGCGTCCTGCCCGACGATCCTGATCCCGCAGATCGGTATCGACGTGGATGCCGAGGATTTCTGCGGCATCTTTAAGGGATCGGAGAACCGGCTCTTTGGCGGCGAACCCCAGCGCGGGGACGTGGTGGTATTCCGGCATCCAGTGACCGGTCGCGATTTCATCAAGCGCCTCGTGGGTGTGCCGGGCGATACCGTGCAGGTCGTCGATGGCGAGCTGATCCTGAATGGCGAGCCTGTGGAGCGTGTCGAGACCGAGCCCTTTGTGGAGACCTACGGCGAACAGGGCCCACAGCGGCAGTACCCGGTCTGCGGCAATGGCGCGGTTGGCGTCGGCGCGGACTGCGTGAAGCAGGCCTTTATCGAGACACTGCCGGATGGTCCGTCCTATGGCACGCTAAACATCGGCAATCGCGCCGCCGACAATACGCCGGTCTACACCGTTAAACCGGGCCACTATTTCTTCATGGGTGACAACCGCGACAACTCTACCGACAGCCGCTTTGCGCAGGCCGTGGGCGGCGTTGGGCAGGTCCCGCTGGAGGACATCGTGGGCCGCGCGGACCGCATCATGTTCTCGTCCTCGGGTCGGTCGATCCTGTGGTTCTGGACTTGGCGCGGCGACCGTTACTTCAAGGCGATCGAGTGAAGCTCTCGGCCGAGATCCGTGCCTTTCAGGACCGGATCGGTCACGTTTTTGCGCGCCCTGAACTCTTGGTGACGGCGCTGACCCACGCATCGCTGAGCTCCCCCACACGGGCCGACAATGAGCGGCTAGAGTTTCTGGGTGACCGCGTGCTGGGGCTCGTCATGGCCGAGGCGCTTCTCGACATCGACAAGGAGGCCAGCGAGGGCCAGCTCGCGCCGCGTTTCAACGCGCTGGTGCGCAAGGAAACCTGCGCGGAGGTCGCGCGCGAGATCGGGCTGGGCGATGTGCTCAAGCTCGGACGTTCGGAGATGCTATCGGGCGGGCGCAAGAAAGACGCGCTGCTCGGGGACGGGATGGAGGCGGTGATCGCCGCCGTCTACAGGGACGCGGGCATGGATGTGGCGCGCGACATGGTGCGCCGCCTCTGGGGCGACCGGGTGAACCGGGTCGATGCCGACGCCCGCGACGCCAAGACCGCGCTCCAGGAATGGGCACAGGCCCGCAAGATGCCGCCGCCGAGGTATGTCGAGGTCGCGCGCTCCGGCCCGGACCACGCGCCCGAATTCACCATCGAGGCGCAGCTCGGCAATGGTAAGACCGCGAGGGCCAAGGCGGGCTCCAAACGCATCGCAGAGCAGGCCGCTGCCAAGGCGCTGATGGAAGAGGTGGGCAAATGATCCTGCGCGACGAGCTCCCCGATGAAGGCCCTGCGATCCACGCGATGACCGATGCCGCGTTTGAGGGCAAAGCCTACTCCGACGGCACAGAGGGTGCGATTGTCGACGGTCTGAGGCAGTCGGGCGATCTGGTGTTCAGCAAGGTGGCCGATGACGGGGGCCTCGTGGGTCACGTGGCGCTATCCCCCGCCGATGTGGCGGGGCAGGACGGCTGGCTGGGCCTCGGGCCGATCTCTGTCGCGCCGGGGCGGCAAAAGCAGGGTATCGGCACGCAACTGATGGATGCCGCCATTGCCTATGCCAAGGAAACGGGCGCCAAGGGCATCGTTCTCCTCGGTGACCCTGCGTACTACGGGCGTTTCGGGTTTGTGGCCGATTGCGGGCTGACCTATCTGACGGTTTCGACGGAATACGTGCAGGCCCTTACTTTTGAAGGGGAGCCGCCGTCGGGTGAGATCACCTTTGCGCCCGCGCTGCAGGAGGCCGGATGATGAGCGAAACACGCGCCGGATTTGTCGCCCTGATTGGCGAACCCAATGCGGGTAAATCGACACTGCTGAACTGGATGGTCGGGGCCAAGGTGTCGATCGTCACCCACAAGGTCCAGACGACCCGCGCCCGCATCCGTGGCGTGGCGCTGGAGGGTGACGCGCAGATCGTTTTCGTCGACACACCGGGCATCTTTAAACCGCGCCGGAGGCTGGATCGCGCCATGGTCACCGCAGCCTGGGGCGGGGCGGCGGACGCCGATATGACCGTGCTGTTGGTCGAAGCACATCGCGGGATCACGCCGGGTGTCACGCAGATCCTCGAGGCGCTGGAGGACAAACCCGGCCGATTGGCGCTGGCAATCAACAAGATCGACCGGGTGGAGGCACCGCGCCTCCTGGCATTGGCCGAAGAGCTGAACGCGCGTCACAAGTTCGAAGAGACCTTCATGATCTCTGCCGAACGGGGCCATGGCTGTGCCGATCTGAAGAGCTGGCTTGCCGGGCAGATGCCAGAGGGCCCGTGGCTCTACCCCGAAGACCAGATCGCAGACCTGCCGTTGCGGATGATCGCCGCCGAGATGACGCGCGAGAAACTGACGCTGCGCCTGCACCAGGAGCTGCCTTACCAGCTGACGGTCGAAACCGAGAGCTGGGAGGAGCGCAAGGACGGCTCAGCCCGGATCGACCAGATCGTCTATGTTGCGCGGGACGGTCACAAGGGGATCGTGCTGGGCAAGAAGGGTGAGACCGCCAAAGCCGTTAGCCAGGCCGCGCGGGCGGAGCTCGAGGAATTCCTTGGCCGTAAGGTTCATCTCTTTATCCAGGTGAAGGTGCGCCCGAATTGGCTCGAAGAGCGTGAGCGCTATTCAGAGATGGGCCTCGACTTCCGCGACGGAGATTCATGAGGCTGACCTCGGATATCTGGGTGTCAGCCTATCTCCAACGGCTGCGTCTGGCGGATATTCCGGCCTTTGTTGTGAAACGCGGTGACGCCACGGCGGGGGCCGTTCTGGTGAAATTGAACACGCTCGACGGCAATGCGTGCTGCTATCAGCGGTCCTTTGACCTGATGACCGGCGCGCGCACGTGGATGGAGCTGGCGTCTGGCCCGGAGGCCGACGTGGACGAGGCGCTGGCGAAGCAGCGCAGTTTTGATCCTGATTTGTGGGTGATCGAGGTGGAGGACCGCGCCGGGCGGCACCTTTTGGACGAACCGGGGCTCAACGAGTGATCGAGTGGCGCGATGAAGGCGTGCTACTCAGCGCGCGGCGTCACGGCGAGAGCGCTGCTATCATCGAGGTTCTGACAGCCACCCATGGCCGTACGGCAGGTGTTGTCCGGGGCGGGGCATCACGCAAGATGACGCCGCACCTTCAGCCGGGGACCCAGCTCGATGTCACCTGGAAGGCGCGGATTGAGGATCATCTGGGCACCTTTACGGTGGAACCCGTCCGCAGCCGCGCCGCGTCGCTGTTGGGCGACGCGCTGGGACTGTCAGGGCTGCAATCGGTCACAGCGCTCCTCGCTGTGCTTTTGCCTGAGCGGGAAGAGGCCGGGGCGCTCTATGGCGACACTGTACAGCTCCTTGATCTCATGATCGCCACCGATGCATGGCCGCTGGCCTATCTGCGGTGGGAGCTGAGTTTGCTCGACACGCTGGGCTACGGGCTCGACCTCACCCGCTGCGCGACTACCGGCGCAACGGAGGGACTGCGCTATGTCTCGCCCCGCAGCGGGCGGGCGGTTTCCGAGGCCGGGGCAGGGGAATGGGCGGCGCGTCTCTTGCCGCTGCCGCAGGCTATGCTGCCGGGCCACGAGGGGCCTAACAGCGAGATTGCGGAGGCGCTGGGCACGACCGGATATTTCCTGTCCAAGGCGCTGGGCGACCGCGATCAGCCCGAGGCGCGCAGGCGTCTGGTTCAGGCGTTGGCGCGCTAGTTCGTTTTGGTAAACACCATCTCGCGCCCGGCATCATTGCTCAGGATCAGAGTGTTCCCCGTCACCTCAGACAAGGTCATGGCTTCTAGCGCTGCGAAGAAATCCGTTTCAGCGTCGAGATCGGGGCAGGCCATTCGCGAGGCGCCAACGGGCCCGGAGTCGAACCAAGGGTAAGGTGCCGTCTGAGTGGCGAAATAGCGATTGCAGGGTGCTTGACCCGCAATCCGGCCAGCTTCCGGAAATTCCAGAGTGCCGGAAGCGGTCCATGGCGCGCCGTCGAGCGCGGTAAGTTGCCACGCGCTGCCAACGCCGGCGTAGCCCGAAATGGTTTCATCAGCTGCGCAGGCACACAGCAAGGGGAACACGGCAGGGAGTATTTTCCTCAACTTTAGTCTCCGTCACTATCAGCAGAGATGGGCCGGTTTTTCTTGTTCATCTTTCGCGAGAGACGGTTCGCGGTATCGCTGTCCGCGCGAGGCAGGGCGGATTTCATGTCGCGTGCGGCGGCCGGACTGGCCTCCCTGAGAGCGGAGTCGGCTCCGTCGCCGAGGTAGAGCGTTTCAGACATAAGGCCCTCTACGCGCACAAGCCCGTGTTCTGCGCAGATGGGGTGGAAATAGGTGACGCCGTCTTCGGGGATAATCCTGTCGACACCGTCATAACCCGTCAGCGCGCCCGCTGGGATCAACACTTCCCGGGCCTCAGTGACGCGATTGACGAGGCGTCCTTGGGCCATGACATGGGCGTTGGGCGCCACAAGAAGTGGGCGCGTGGGCACCGTGCCACCGAGCGCCAAAGCGGCTATTTGGATCGGGCGCGCCTCTTTTAGTTCTTTGAGTTCGTCCTTCGTGAAGTTGGCTTTGTGTAGCGCGAGGAGCGGTAGGGCGCTGCCATCGCGGTTTTCCATCATGTCTTCGCCCGGAACCAGGCGCTCTACGGGTCGCAGGCCTCGGGTCGTCTGGATGAATGTCCCCGGCGCAAAACCGCTGGCAGCCCAGGCAGGTGTGAGTTGCGATGCCATGGTCGACCTCCTCGTGACGCGGGAGAGTCTACCTGAGGCGTCCGCCGTTGCCACCCCGCGCCGGAAAATCCTTTCAAAGGAATTTGCAAAAGTCTTTGAAAGACTTTTGGGCCCTTAGGCCAGCAGCCGGCGCGCGATAACCTGGGCTTGGATTTCGGCGGCGCCTTCGAAGATGTTCAAAATCCGCGCGTCGCACAGGATCCGGCTAATCTTGTATTCTAGGGCAAAGCCGTTGCCGCCATGGATTTGCAGTGCGTTGTCTGCGGCGGCCCAGGCCACCCGCGCGCCCAGGAGTTTGGCCATCCCGGCCTCAAGGTCGCAGCGGCGGCCTTCGTCCTTTTCCACGGCAGAGAAGTAGGTCAGCTGCCGCGCGATCATGAGCTCGGTCGCCATCATCGCGAGCTTGCTCGCCACGCGGGGGAAGTGGACCAGAGATTTACCAAACGCCTTGCGATCCAGCGCGTATTTCATGCCTTCGTCGAGCGCCGACTGCGCCACACCCACGGCGCGGGCTGCTGTCTGGATGCGCGCGCTCTCAAACGTCTCCATGAGCTGTTTGAAGCCCTTGCCCTCTTCACCGCCCAGAAGGTTTTCGCCCTTCACTTTGAAGTCGTCAAAATTGAGCGTGTATTCCTTCATGCCACGATAGCCGAGCACTTCGATCTCACCGCCGGAGATGCCGGGATCCTGCCAGGGTTCCTCATCAGTGCCGGGCGTTTTCTCCGCCAAGAACATCGAGAGGCCCTTGTAGTCCTCGGTATCGGGGATCGTGCGGGCGAGCACGGTCATCACATGGGTGCGCGAGGCGTGGGTGATCCAGGTCTTGTTGCCGTTCAGGATCCAGTCGCCATTGTCGTCCTTCCGGGCCCGCGTTTTCAGCGCGCCAAGGTCGGAGCCGGTATTGGGTTCGGTGAACACAGCCGTGGGCAGGATCTCACCGGAGGCCAGACCCGGGAGCCATTTTTCCTTTTGCTCGTCCGTACCGCCACAGAGGATCAGTTCGGCGGCGATTTCGGACCGGGTGCCGAGCGAACCGACGCCGATATAGCCGCGCGACAGCTCCTCGGAGACGACGCACATCGATGCTTTGGACAGGCCCAGCCCGCCGAATTCTTCGGGGATCGTCAGGCCGAAAACGCCCATCTCGGACAGCTCTTCGATCGTCTCCATGGGGATGAGTTCGTCATTGAGGTGCCATTCGTGGGCGTGGGGTTCCACGCGGTCGATAGAGTAGCGGCGGAACTGCTCGCGGATCATTTCCAGTTCTTCGTCGAGGCCAGAGCGACCCACGATCGTGCCGCCCTGTTCCTGCATCAGTTCTACGAGGCGGATGCGCGCCTCTTGGCTGTTGCCGCCATTGCAGAGCGTCATGACAGCGGGCGCCATGAGGGCGCGCTGGGCGTCCTGATCCAGACCCATATCCTGGAGGCGCACGACCTCACCCTGGTTCATCTGGATGCCGCCGTAGATCTGCCAGAGGTATTCGCCAAAGGCGATCTGGTGGATCAGCTGTTCGGTCTCGCTAAAGTGACCCTCGGTGTCGAGCTTTTCCGCCCATCCTTGCATCTGGCGCAGGGATTCTGCGTAGGTCGCAAGCCAAGCCAGCCCGTGGGCGGCTGTCTGATTGGCATCGACCAGCTTGGCCACAACGC
Organism: Pseudomonadota bacterium; assembly: GCA_038747015.1. Taxonomy (GTDB): domain Bacteria; phylum Pseudomonadota; class Alphaproteobacteria; order Rhodobacterales; family Rhodobacteraceae; genus Shimia_B. Next base: position 1,663 of record JBCDKE010000011.1, on the reverse strand, counting down.
GTCCCTCATCGCTGACCATGGCGCGCACGGCGTCCTTGGCCGCCGCCACTACGGCATCCACGGGCGCAAGCGCGTCACGCGTGAGATCCAGTAGTCCTGGAAGCACGGGGGTCGTGATTTGCATCTGTCCATCATGGGCCATGGGGCGCTCCTTTGTAAGCTGAAGGATGAGCTAGTCTTTTTGCACCTGCAGCGCAACAATAATTCACAAGAAAGATTTCAAGCGCATTAAAATGTCGCAACGGAATTAGGCTGCGGTGGTCCAGCAGACGCGATACACGGGCGACATGTGGCCCGAAGCGCTTACTCTGCTGACTTTTATTGCCGCCGCGGGCGTTGCCGTCACCGCGGGCGTCGTGAAGGGCATGGTGGGCTTTGCCATGCCCATGGTGCTGATCTCGGGACTCGGGAGTTTTCTGTCGCCGGAACTGGCGCTCGCGGGACTGATTCTGCCGACTTTGGTGACAAACGGCATGCAGGCGCTGCGGCAGGGTCTGCGCGCGGCGTGGGAGTCGATGCGGCGCTTTTCGCTCTTTCTCGCGGTCGGCGGTGTCGCGTTGATTGCGTCCTCGCAGCTGGTGACCGTGATCCCGGACCGCGCCTTCTTTCTCGCGCTGGGCATCCCCGTGACGCTCTATGCGATCCTGATGCTTGCGGGCGTGCCACTGACGCTGAAATCGGCGGGCAAGCCGGTCTCGGTCGCCATGGGCATTTTTGCAGGTGCGGTGGGCGGTATCTCGGGCGTGTGGGGTCCGATGACGGTGGCCTATCTGACGGCCTACGATTTGGCCAAAGAAGAACAGATGCGCGTTCAGGGCGTCGTATACGGGCTTGGGGCCGTGCTGCTGCTCGGCGCGCATTCGGTGTCGGGCGTTCTGACGGCACAGACTGCGCCGTTCTCAGCCATGCTCATCGTCCCGGCGGTACTGGGGCTCTGGATCGGGTTCGCGATACAGGACCGGATGGATCAAGCCCTGTTCAAGCGCGCGACGCTGGTCGTGCTCTGTGTGGCGGGGCTCAATCTGATCCGGCGCGGGTTGGGATTTTAGGGTAGCCCCTCCCGCATGGGGGAGGGGGCAAAACACGATTTCTAGCCGATTGCGACGGCTTTCACTTCGTCGTCGATATAGGGCAGGTACTGTTCGAAGTTGTCCGAGAACATCTGCACCAGCTTTTCGGCCTGGGCATCATAGGCTGTGCCGTCTTCCCACGTGCGCCGCGGGGTTAGCAGCAAGTCAGCCACGCCGGGCACACTGACAGGAACTTCAAAGCCGAAGTTCTCATCCTTGCGGAACTGGCCACTGTTGAGCGTGCCGTCCAGCGCCGCCGTCAACAGCGCGCGGGTGGCGCGGATCGGCATGCGCGACCCCTCGCCATAGGCACCGCCGGTCCAGCCGGTGTTCACCAGCCAGCAGGTTGCACCGTGCTTGGCTATCTTGTCGCGCAGGAGGCGGCCGTACTCCTCAGGCCGGCGCGGCATGAAGGGCGCCCCAAAGCAGGTGGAGAAGGTGGGTTCCGGTTCCGTCACGCCACGCTCGGTTCCGGCGACCTTGGCGGTAAAGCCCGACAGGAAGTGATACATCGCCTGCGCCGGTGTAAGGCGCGCGATGGGAGGCAGAACGCCAAACGCATCGCAGGTCAGCATGATGATGTTCTTGGGGTG
>JBCDKE010000010.1:0-55546 GCA_038747015.1 Pseudomonadota bacterium | reverse complement strand
CCAGCTGTCGTGAACTGGGACCCGGTAGACATGACAGTGCTCGCCAACGAGCAGGTCATCGACGGCAAGGGCTGGCGATCTGGGGCCGAAGTCGAGAAACGCGAGCTGACGCAATGGTTCTTCAAGATCTCTGACATGGCGGACGAATTGCTCGAGGCACTCGACGGCCTCGACGATTGGCCTGCCAAAGTGCGTCTGATGCAGGAAAACTGGATCGGGAAATCCCGCGGTTTGGAGATGACCTTCCCGATGAGCGAGGCCACTCACGGCATCGCCGGCATCACGGTCTACACGACACGGCCTGACACGCTCGCCGGCGCATCTTTCATCGGCCTTTCTGCCGATCACCCCTTGACCAAGGCCCTGGCCGCGGAAAACCCAGAGCTCGCGGCGTTCGTCGATCAATGCAAGAAGATGGACACGACCGAAGCCGCCATGGAAAAGGCCGAAAAGAAGGGCTTCGACACCGGCCTGACCGTTGAAAATCCTCTGGGCGGCACGCTGCCGATCTGGGTCGCGAACTTCGTCCTGATGGACTACGGCACCGGCGCAATTTTCGCTTGCCCGGCCCACGACCAACGCGACCTCGATTTCTCACGCAAATACGGTTTGCCGGTCACCGACACATTCTTTGCGCTGGATGACGATACACCCGTCGCGAACGAAGCCTTCGTGCCTGCCAAAACCTAAATAGTCCGCTGGGTGAACCAGCCCGCAGGTTTAACCCAAGCGACCGGAGAAGAAGCGATCGAGGCAACCATCGACTGGGCCGAAGCCAAGGGCATCGGGCAAGGTAAAGTCCAGTTCCGCCTCCGCGACTGGGGCCTCTCGCGCCAGCGCTATTGGGGCTGCCCAATCCCCGTGGTCCATTGCGAGGCCTGTGGCGTAGTGCCTGAGAACAAAGAAAACCTGCCGGTCGAGTTGCCCTACGACAACGGCAACGAGGCAATCGACTTTTCCATTCCCGGCAACCCTTTGGATCGCCACCCCACCTGGCGAGATGTGCCCTGCCCGGCCTGTGGCGCTCCGGCCAAGCGTGAGACGGACACGATGGACACCTTCGTGGACTCGAGCTGGTATTACACCCGCTTTACCGCGCCACGTGCCGAGACGCCCACGGACATGGACGAAGCCAGCTACTGGATGAATGTCGACCAGTATATCGGCGGCATTGAGCACGCGATCCTGCACCTGCTCTATTCCCGTTTCTTCGCCCGCGCGATGATAAAGACCGGCCACTTACCCGAAACCGCAGCCGAACCTTTCGACGCACTGTTCACGCAGGGCATGGTGACTCATGCGATCTACAAATCCGAGGGCGCGGACGGTAAGGCCGTGTTCCACTACCCCGAAGATGTGGAACTGAAAGACGGCAAGGCCTTCCTCAAAGACGGCGGCGCAGAGGTTGAGATCATCCCCTCCGCCAAGATGTCGAAATCCAAAAACAACGTGGTCGACCCGCTCTCGATCATCTCGGCCTATGGTGCCGACACCGCCCGCTGGTTCGTGCTCTCCGACTCGCCACCCGAGCGAGACGTCGAATGGACGGCATCCGGGGCCGAGGCCGCGTTCAAACACCTGTCGCGCGTTTTCCGGATCAGTGCCGAACTCGGCGAGGGCGGCGACCCCAAACAGGACGAAAGCCTCCTGCGCGAGATGCACAAAGCCATACGCGATGTGACCATGGGCATCGAAAGCTTCGGCTTTAATGCCGCAATCGCAAAGCTTTACGCCTTTACCGGTGTGCTCGCGAAGTCCAAGGCATCCGCAGCCGCCAAGGCTGAGGCGATCAAAACTCTTGCCCAGTTGATGGCACCTATGACGCCGCATTTGGCAGAGGCGCTTTGGCAGCAGCAAGGCGGCGAAGGCCTCGTATCCACCGCGCCATGGCCAATCGCGGATGAGACTATGCTCGTCGAAGATAGCGTGACACTTCCGATTCAAATTAACGGCAAACGCAAAGACGAAATCACGGTGCCCAAAGACATGGCCAAGGACGAGGTTGAAAAGCTCGTCTTGGCAAACGATGCTGTGGTGCGGGCCCTTAATGGGGGTCAGCCAAAGAAACTGATCGTTGTCCCGGGCCGTATCGTGAATGTCGTCATTTGAACGCCGCTATTTCTTTCTTGCGCTAGCTGCCCTTGCCGGCTGCGGCTTTACCCCGGTTTATGGACCGGGTAGCGGCGCCGCTGAGCTCCGGAATGCGGTTCAGGTTGGCACACCCGACAGCAGCAACGCCTTCCTGCTCGTGCGGGAACTTGAGCTACGCCTTGGCGCGCCAAAAGAGGTGCTCTATACCTTGGCCGTCGACGTGGATCTGGACGAAACCGGCGGCATTATCACTACTTCACAGGATGTAGAGCGGTTCACTCTCGACGGCACCGCCAGTTATACACTCGCGACAGCCGAAGGCACCACGGTGGCTCGTGGTTCTGCCCAGGGCTTCACCGGGTATTCGGCGTCAGGCACCCCAATCGCCACCCGTGCGGCGCGCGATGACGCCCAAGAACGCCTCATGGTTATTCTTGCCGATCAAATCGTTACGCGCCTTGCGGCAGAGGTTTCATGAAGCTCGCAGCACGTGAAGCGGGCACCTATTTCGGGCGACCTGATCCATCAAAAACCGGGATCTTGATCTACGGTGCAGACGCCATGCGCGTCGCGTTGAAACGGCAGGAACTCATTGCGGCACTCATCGGACCTCAGGGCGAAGAAGAAATGCGCCTGACCCGAATGACGGGCGCTGAGCTGCGAAAGTCGCCAGCGCTTTTGGGCGATGCGATCAAGGCAACCGGTTTCTTTCCAGGACCCCGCGTTGCGTTCGTCGAAGAAGCCTCCGACGCCGCCAACGCAGCGATCTCCGCAGCGCTCGAAGACTGGCGCGAAGGCGATGCGCAGGTTGTCGTCACCGCTGGCCAGCTCAACGCGCGTTCTTCGTTGCGCAAGACCTTCGAAGGCCATGCAAACGCCTACGCTGTTGGCATCTACGACGATCCTCCGACGCGCGCCGAGATCGAAGCAACTCTACGCAAATCCGGCCTCGATGACATCGACCGCGACGGTATGGAGGCGCTGAATGCCCTCGCACGCGCGCTAGATCCGGGTGACTTTTCGCAAACCGTCGAGAAACTCGCGCTCTACAAAATGGGTGAAGCCTCCCCGGTCACCAGTGCCGATGTCGAAGCCTGCGCACCCGCCTCAACCGAGGCCGATGTCGATGACTTGCTGCATCTCGTGGCCGAGGGCCGCGCAGCCGAACTTGGCCCCATGCTGCGCCGTCTTCAGGCCCAGGGGGTGACGCCAGTGACACTTTGCATCCAGGCATCGCGTCACTTCTGCGCCCTTCACACCGCCGCCGCTGATCCCGGCGGGCCCGGTCAGGGAATTGCCCGACTACGCCCGCCCATATTTGGGCCACGTCGCGACCGTATGTTGCGACAGGCTCAGAACTGGGGGGCGGTCAAGCTTGAGGGCGCTCTAGGCGACCTCATCGAAACCGACCTCAAGCTACGCAGCGGTGGGCAAACGGCACCCGCCATGGCGCTGATGGAACGCACGCTTATCCGGGTCGCAATGAGGGGAAGATAATGACCTACGAACTCCACGGCAGCCCACGCTCCCGCGCCTTTCGGGTGATCTGGATGCTCGAAGAACTCGGTGCAGATTATACCCATGTGAACACGCCGCCCCGCTCGCCCGAGATCCTCGCTCTCAACCCATTGGGCAAAGTACCTGTACTCAAGTTCGGCGATACGGCGATCACCGACAGCACGGCGATCTTGACCTACCTTGCGGATGCTCATGGCGCGCTGACCTTTCCTGCCGGAACGCTCGAGCGTGCCCAGCAGGACTCGCACACGCAGTTTATCCTCGATGAGATCGACAGCCTGATCTGGCAAGTCGCGCGCCACAGCTTTGGCCTGCCAGAGGAGCTCCGCGTACCAGCGGTCAAAGACAGCGCCCGACAAGAGTTCCTGATCTCCACCGACCGGCTCTCCGCACGCCTCCAAAAGTCCGGCGGCCCGTTTCTCATGGGCGACACCATGACCATCGCAGATATCATCGCGGTCCACTGCCTCGGCTGGTCCATGGTCGCGAAGTTCCCAAAACTTCCAGACGAGCTTCAGGCGTATTTGAAGTCTCTACGCTCCCGCGACGCATACCAGCGCGCGCAGGCCACCGGATAGGGTACCAACCGCAACCCTTCTTTGTTTCAAAAAATACTTAAGCGCGGGCCATCAGCCCGCGACCCAGTCCGCAGCAGCGCGCCCTGCCCAGCGGCCCGTGGCCATGCAACCCGTGATCAGATAGCCGCCGGTCGGTGCCTCCCAATCCAGCATCTCGCCGGCACAAAAAACACCGGGACGTGATTTCAGCATCAGCTGCTCGTCCAGGGCCTCCCATCGCAACCCTCCCGCCACCGAAATGGCCTCGTCCAGGGGCGCAGGGCCCCCATGGCGGATCTCCAACCCTTTGATCTTCCCCGCGAGCCCTTCTGTCAGCGGACGCCCGAACTCCTGCAAAAGCGCGGCGACAGGCAAGGCTAGGCCAAAAGCTTTGCGAAGCTTGTTTGGCAGGCTCTCTTTGGCCGGTCGCGCAGCGATGCGTTCCATGATTTCAGCTTCGCCCATGGCCGGTTTTCCATCCAGAAAGAGCGGCTCGCCGGCCCTCAGTTCCGGCGACAATGCGTAGATCAAACTACCTTCCAACCCGCCGCGCGTAATAACGAACTCCCCCACCACCCGGCGGCCGCCGCAGGTCAGGGCAACGTTTTTCACCGGAGCGCCGAAATACCTTTCCATATGCGGGGACCAGTTCACGCGAAGGCCCATATTCGCGGGCGCAAAGGGTGCCAGTGGCAGCCCCAGTTCTCCAAACGGCACTGTCCACGTCCCGTCAGATCCCAGCCGCGACCAACTCGCACCGCCAAGGGCGAATAAGGTGGCCTTTGCGTTGATCTTCAGCGCGCCATCCGGCGTCTCGAACCGGTGCCCTGAACCGTCAAATCCCGTCCAGCGCCAGTTCTTTTCCAAACGCACCGGCGAGAGCCGCGCAAGCCACGCGCGGAGCAGCGGCGAAGCCTTCATCGCCACAGGAAAAACCTTGCCAGACGTCCCGGTGAATATCTCCTGATCCAGACCGCGCACCCACGCCTTCACGGCCTCGGCATCGAATTCCGCGAGCATGGGGTTGATCTCCGGGCACCCGATCGCGTCTTGCAGCGCCTCCAGCGGTTCATCCTTCGTGATATTGAGCCCGCTTTTGCCCGCCATAGTGAATTTACGCGCGAGCGACGGTTTCTGGTCCGCCAGCAGGACAGAGACCCCGCGTCCGACCAACACTTCCGCTGCAGCGAGCCCCGCCGGGCCACCGCCGATGACGAGCGCTTCTACGTCTTCGGCGGTCATCCCTCGGCCACTGGCAGCGGGCTTTTCAGCTCGACCACACGCCGTGGATAGGGGATTTCGATGCCATTTTCTTTGAGACAGTTCCAGATAAGGAACAGGACATCAGAGGTGTATTTGTTAGGCCCGTCATCGATCCCGTTCACCCAGAACTCCACCGCGAAGCTCACGCCATTGTCTTCAAATGCTCGCAGCTCGCAATCGGGCGGGTAGGGATCGTTGAGGACCTCTGGATGCTTGGCTACGGCCCCCTCGATCAACGCAGGCACCATGTTGATGTCGGTATCATAGCTCACCATAAAAGGCGCTTCATAACGGTTTGCCGACCCGCTATCCGAGTAGTTGACGACCCTCGTGGTGATGAAGTCTTCGTTCGGGACGACGATCCAGCGGCCGTCATACGTCTCTAGAATCGCGGCCCGCGCCATCATTTTGACGATCGTGCCAGCCTCACCGCCGTCGAGTTCAACATAGTCCCCGACAGTGGCCTGACCTTCGATCAGAAGGATCACGCCCGAGATAAAGTTCGACGCGATTTTCTGCAGGCCAAAACCGAGACCAACGCCAATGGCACCACCGAGCACCGCGAGCGTCGACAGGTTGATCCCCATGATGTTGACCAGCAGCAGGAAGGCCGCACCAAAGATCATGAACTCGACAACCTTGGTCGTCAGTTCCCTGATCGATGGGCGCATTTCTTCCTGCTTCTTGATGTAATCGGCCGATGGCCTGTTGGACCAAGACCCCAGCCAAAAGAGCAGCGACCCTGCGATAAGCCCACGGATCAGGTCCATCACCGAGAAACTGATATTGCCCAGCGTGACGCGCGCCTCGGTCAGTTCAGCCTCGGCGAGGCCAAGGAGGCCCAGCGCATAAAGCACCATGATCGGCAGCAGGACGAATTTGCCCAGCGCATTGAGGTAACTGTCGGTGACGATTTCCTGAACCAGTATCCGTGCCGCGAGCAGCAGAAACACGCGCTTGCCAAATGCGATGACCGCCCCGGAGTCAAAGATGGTCAGCGTGATCTGTTCGCCTGCCGCGGTAAAGAGATAGGCGAAGAGCGGCAAAAGTAGGGGCAGAAACTGAAGTGCAAAGCGCAATCCGGGCGCGAAAAAGCTAGTCGAGTCAGATGCCGGCGTCAGCAGTTTTTCAAGACGCGGACTGACACGTTTCGTGACGGCCCGCGCCACAAGATAGGCCCCAATAAGAAGCGCAAACTGCGACCACGCTGCAGGGCTGAGCAGCCAAGCGGCAGCTAGCTCCCAACCCTGTTGGCCATAGGTTACGACCTGCTGCAAAGTGGGCGGAAAGGCCTCGGCCCATTCCGGCAGGGGAGGCGGCGGCGGCAGCTCCAGCGTTGGTTCTTCTTCCATGCGCGGCCCCTCGCACTCGCCTTCGGTCGTCTCGGCCCTATGCTTGGCACCGTGAGCGCCTCGGAACAAGACACAGACGACCCGATCTGTCCGATCTGCCTACGCCCGATCCCGCCGGGTGTCCCGCAGAGCCTGCATCATCTTGTGCCCAAGCTCAAAGGTGGCAAGGGCGGACCTACGGTGCTGGTCCATCACATTTGTCATAAGGAAATCCATGCAGCGCTGAGCGAAGCGGAGCTTGCCCGCGACTATGCCTCCCCCGAGGCCCTGCGCGCCCATCCCAGGATCGCAAAGTTTGCGGCATGGGTGGCGAAGAGACCGCCGTCCTTCATGAGCCGCGTACCCAAGCGGCGGCGGTGAAAGCGGGTGGGGATAGCAAAAAAAGAAGGATCAGAACAGTGCTTTGATGGCAGCTGCATGCCCGGTTTTGGCCTTCTTGGGCTTATCGGCCCAGGCCATCGCCAAGGACATTAGGTCGGCTGGCTCCGATAACTCGTCCAAAAGACCCCACTCAAGCGCAGTATGGCCATCGATTTTTTCCCCGGTCATGAAAAGGCGTTTGGCCTTTGCGGGGCTGGTGAGCGCTGCCATGCGCCCCGGATCAGAGGGTTGCGGTAGAAAGCCTAGCTCCATAACCGGGTAGAAGAACTTCGCCATCGGCACCGCAACGCGAAGGTCGCAGGCCAAAACCATGCCCATGGCACCTCCGGCCACCGACCCGTTCAGCGCCGCTATTGTTAAGCCAGGATAGTTCGCAATTGCAGACGAAAGCTCCTCCCAGAGAGGCGAAATGGCTAGGCCGTTACGCGCCGCATCTAGATCGGCACCCGCGCTGAAGACCTGGCCCTGACCCGTAAGAACAAGGACAGCCGTTGTGGCGGAGCGCACCGCATCGCGGAGATCCCGCAACATGTCTTCGGTCAGCGCATTGGCCTTTTCCGGGCGCGCGAGCATTAGCCGTGTTGCTCCGTCCTGGACATCTACTTCGATCATCCCCACCTCTCCTAGATATCTATCCAAAGACAGGAATACGCGCCTTGACCGTCAGCGCCCAGCCTTTGACACTTCCCCAGTTCTTATCTCGATTTGTAAGGAGCGCCACTATGCGCCTATCCGCAATGGCTTTCGCCGCCATCCTGCCCGCAGCACCTGTTTTCGCCGAGGTCAGCGCCGACGAGGTTTGGGAGGCCTGGAAGCAAAGCCTCACCGTGACGAGCCAAAACGCCCTCAAGATACAAAGCGAAGAGAAAACAGCAGATACCCTCCGCCTGAGAGGTGTCACACTTTCTTTTCAAGACAGCGGCACAGAGGTAACATGGGAGTTAGGTGATCTCGAATTCATCGAGCAGTCCGACGGCACCGTCCAAGTCTCGGTACCTGCCTCGCTGCCGATGTCGATCACCGTTGTCGAAGGCGAAGAAGAGTTCGAATTTTCGATGGTCGTCACTCACGAGGCCCTGGCGATCACGGCGTCAAATGCTACTGGACCGCTCGTCCATGACGTCGCCGCCGATAGTTTGGCAATCAGTTTCGGAGCCTCGGACGAGCTGCCCGACAATGTGGAGCTGGTGGGTGCATTGGGAGTGGCGGGTTTCAGCGGTTTGATTTCGGCAGAAGGCGAAGACGTGCGGCGGCAGAAATTCAATATGCGCGCCGAAGAATTCACCTACGATTTTTCGGCCACGGAACCGAGCGAAGGCAGCTTTAACACTCGGATGCTTAGCACCGAGGTCACTATGAGTGGCAGCGGTAGTTTCCCCGCGGATGGCGAAGAAATGAACCCGGCTTTGCTCATCGCAAATCCGGACTACGGCGTTCTCGCGAATTTCGGCACTTCTGGCACGGGCATCACGATGGATTTCCGTGACGCAGAAGGTGAAGGTACGATGCAGATTTCTGCAGGCAAGGGCGCATTAGATTTTGCGCTAGAGAACGGAAGCCTCCGCTATGGCGGCAGCAGCAGCAACATCTCGTTTTCAGGCCAGTTTCCGGGTGTTCCTTTGCCCATTAGCGCATCCGTAGCGCGTTCTTCCTACGACATCGCGATGCCTTTGGTAGCGCAAGAAGAAGAGAGCGACTTCCTGCTGGGCCTTGTCGTTGATGGGCTTGAAATCGACCCGTTCTTCTGGAACCTATTTGACCCCGCGGAGATCCTGGCGCGAGACCCCGCGACGGTTTCGCTCAAGATTGCAGGCATGGGGCGCTGGTTGGTGGACATTTTGGACCCAATTGCTTCGGCAGAACTGGATGAAGAAGACATACCCGCCGAGTTTTCCAATCTCACGATCAGTGATCTCGAAGTCTCCGTCGCAGGCGCGCAACTGACTGGTGCGGGTGATTTCACCTTTGATAACTCCGACCTATTCACTTTCGATGGCTTTCCAGCCCCCTCCGGCGCGCTTGATCTACGCCTCTTGGGAGGTAACGGCCTGATCGACAGTCTGGCGCAGATGGGTCTGTTGCCACAGGAACAGGCCCTCGGCGCGCGGATGATGATGGGGCTCTTCATGACGCCAGGCGAAGGCGAGGACGAGATGACATCGAAGATCGAGGTCCAAAGCAGTGGCGAGGTCTTTGCCAACGGGCAACGTATCCGCTGATCTGACACTGCACCTTGTTCCCAGGGCTGGCGCGGACTACCTCTGCGCCAGCCTTTTCGTTGCCGGAGCTTTTCCATGACCACACCTACCGCCCTGCCCGATCTGGTTGAACAGACCCTCAGCGCGGCGCGCAAAGCCGGCGCGGACGCGGCCGATGTGCTCGCCGTTTCAGGAACCTCGGTCAGCATCGACGTCCGCGGAGGCGCGCTGGAGGAAGCGACCCGCGAGGAGGGCATCGACCTCTCGCTGAGGGTGCTTTTGGGTCACAAGCAGGCAGCGGTTTCTGTTTCCGACACGTCGCCGGAAACCATTGCGGAGATGGCAGAGCGCGCCGTAGCGATGGCGCGGGAAACGCCCGATGACCCGAGCCTCGGTCTCGCCGACCCATCACAGCTGGCGACTGACACCGATACCGCGCCACTCGATCTCTTTGACCCCAGTAACGAACCCGATCCCGCCGATCTTCAGGCCACAGCCCTTGAGGCCGAGGCCGCCGCTCTCGCGGTGGCGGGCGTTACCCAGTCCCAGGGTGCTGGCGCAGCCTATACACAGCGGCAGTCGGTGATCGCCGCAACGAACGGATTTTTCGCCAAATCCCGCCGAACGGCGTCGCAGCTCTCCTGCGTGGCCATTGCCGGTGAAGGCACCGGCATGGAACGCGACTATGACGGCGACGGTCGCGTGTACCGCGCCGATTTGCGTAGCGCGGAAGAGATCGGGCGCACCGCCGGGGAAAGGGCCGTGGCGCGCCACGGCGCACGCAAGCCACCGACCGGTTCCTACCCGGTGCTCTATGATGAACGCGTCGCGGGATCTTTGATCGGGCATCTGCTGAGCGCGATCAACGGTGCCGCGGTGGCGCGCGGGGCCTCCTGGCTGCGCGATGCTGAGGGTGGGCAGGTCCTGCCCTCGGGCATGACACTTACCGAAGAACCACACCGCCCGCGCATGCTGGGCTCACGACTTTTCGACGCCGAAGGTCTTCCGACCCAGACGCGCAACTGGGTGGACAACGGGGTGCTCACTGGCTTTGTTCTGGACCTTGGGACTGCGCGCAAGATGGGTCGCGACAGCACGGCCAATGCCAGCAGAGGTGGGGGTGGCTCGCCGTCGCCCAGCACTTCGAACATTGCTCTTACCCAAGGCCCAAAAGATCGCGCGGCTCTCTTGGCGGATATGGGCACCGGCCTTTTGATAACCTCAATGATCGGGCAGACGATCAACCCGAATACTGGCGACTATTCACGTGGTGCCTCGGGCTTCTGGATCGAAAACGGCGAGATCGCCTATCCAGTGAACGAATGCACGGTGGCGGGAAATCTACGCGACATGTTGCGCACTCTGGTTCCTGCCAACGACGCACGCACGTGGACGGGCCGCGTCATACCCTCGCTGCTCGTGGAGGGGCTCACCCTTGCAGGCGCCTGATCCGCGCCAGAATGCTCAAGCGGATCTCGCTCTCATTACCCAGGCGGCGGAGGCCGCTGGGCAGACGGCCATGGGCTATTTTCAGGCTGACGTACGTCGATGGGAAAAAGAGGACAATGCCGGGCCTGTTACCGAGGCGGACCTTGCCGTAGATGCCGAACTCGCCGACCGGCTGCGCGGGGCGCGTCCTGCCTATGGCTGGCTATCCGAAGAAAGCGACGGACCTGGTTGGCAAGACCGCGATTGCCTCTTCATCGTCGACCCGATCGACGGAACGCGGTCCTACATCGAGGGGTCGCGGACCTGGGCGATCAGCATCGCGGTAGTAATGCGCGGTACACCGGTCGCGGCCGCTGTCCATCTCCCGGCACGTGATTTGACCTATGCTGCCGCCATCGGCATTGGTGCAACGAAGAATGGGATACATATCCGCATCAGCGAGAATAGCGATCCGTCAAGCGCCGAGGTGCTTTCGGCCAAGGTAAATTTCAAGCCGGAACGCTGGAGAAGGCCAATCGCTGCGCCGAATCTGAATTTCCGGTCGTCGCTAGCCTATCGCATGGCCCTGGTGGCCGAAGGACGCTTTGACGCCATGGTTACCCTGCGCCGGACATGGGATTGGGACGTTGCCGCAGGGGCGCTCTTGGTCACAGAGGCGGGCGGTCAGGTCCGCACCGCAATCGGCGGGGCAGAACCTGCGTTTGGAGGGCCGAGCCGCGCCCAGCCCGGGCTGCTGGCTGGAACTCCGTCCATCATGTCGTGGATGTTGGATCACGGACCAAGGCTAACCGACTAGAACTGCATTCAATTGACTGTTGCTGCCCCTCGGCTAGGGTGCACGCAACGTCCCAGGAGGGCACGAAAACATGACCCAGCGCCTGCATCTCGTCTTTGGGGGCGAACTCGTAAATCCTACTCAGAACGTCTTCAAGAACGTTGACGACCTGCATGTTGTGGGCATCTTTCCTGACTACGAGAGTGCCTATAACGCATGGAAAGCAGAGGCACAGCGCACCGTGGATAACGCCCATATGCGCTATTACATCGCGCATCTTCACCGCCTGCGAGACGAAGAAGCCGCCGCTTCTTCGACGGAAGAACTTGGAAACTGACACGATCCACCCTCTGTCGCGACCTTACTGGCCGCACCGACCGCCGGGTCAACTGGTCTGGTTCCAGGTTCCCCATGAGGGTGAACTGGGGCCCGTCGAAGAGCTCGCTCAGAGGCTTCTTAACGCCGATCCAGATCTTGCGGTACTCATTACAGCGCCCACACTCCCGGCTGGTCCCCATCGAGGTACAGTCAACTATGTGCCGCTGCCCAGCGATAAACGGACTGAAGTACAGGCATTCCTCAATCACTGGGAACCGGATATTTGCGTCTGGACGCGCGGGGAACTGCAACCCACGATTCTAGCGGATCTGGAAGAGCGCAATGTTCCTATACTGCTCGTTGATGCCACGACGCCAGATTTCCCAAGCTCTTGGCTGCCTTGGTCAGGTATGCGGCAAAAGACCATGCTGCGTCGCTTCGACCGCATTCTAGCGGCGGACGATGACGCCGCAGCACATCTAAAGAGCCTGGGCGCGCGACCTTGGAGTGTTGAGGCGATTGGATCGCTTGAAGAAGGGTCCGTCGCTCTTTCTGCGAGCGAAACTGATCGCGCCGAGCTTGCTGAAATCCTAGCGACCCGCCCTGTGTGGTATGCGGCCGATTTGCCGCTAGCTGAGCTTGGCATTGCGCTTGATGCCCATAGCAATGCGCTAAGACGCGCGCACCGCTTTCTGTTGGTGCTTGGCTTAGCGCGGGAAGCCGACGCTCCAGCCGCCTTTGAGGCCGCTACAGATGCCGGTTATCGCGTTGCTCTACGCTCGGCCACCGATGACATTGATAGCGAGATCCAAGTGCTCGTTGCTGACTTGCCCGATGAACATGGCCTTTGGTACCGGTTGGCCCCACTTTGCTATATTGGCGGTACCTTTTCTGGCGAAGCCAACCGAAACCCCTTCGAAGCGGCCGCACTGGGTTCAGCTATCGTTTATGGACCCCGCATCAGCCGCTTCCGCGCGCATTTTGAACGGCTCCGGAACGCCAGCGGCGCGCGCTCGCTCAACCTGCCGACCAGTCTCGGTAGCGCTATCTCAGACTTAAGCGCTCCCGACAAAAGCGCAGCAATCGCTCACGCCGCTTGGGATGTATCGTCGAGCGGCGCAAGCGTGACGGACCGGGTTATCGGGTTGATAAGGGACGCGCTGGACAAGCGCGCATGGAGCCGCTGATGAAGGCGCCGACTTTTTGGTTCGAAGCGCCGGGCTTACGCTCTGCCTTGCTGTCACCGATCGCTGCGCTCTATGCGGCGGGTACGGCGCGGCGGGTTTCAAAGCCTGCTCAGTACCGGCCCCCGATTCCCGTCATTTGCGTCGGCAACATCAATGCCGGTGGAACCGGAAAAACGCCCACCGCTATTGCCCTAGCACAAAAGCTAATCGACCACGGCCATCATCCCACTCTGGTCTCACGCGGTTACGGTGGATCACTCGAAGGCCCGATCGTTGTAGACCCTACTAAACACAAAGCAGCTGATGTAGGCGATGAGCCACTGCTGCTAGCAGCGTTCGCTCCTGTCACCGTCGCCAAAGACCGCGCGGCTGGTGCGCGGCTCGCCGTGGAACAGGGAGCGAGCCACATCATCCTCGATGACGGCTTTCAGAACCCGGATGTGGCCAAAGACCTGTCCATCGTCGTCGTCGACGCCTTCCGCGGCTTCGGCAACGGTAGGGTCATGCCTGCAGGCCCCCTGCGCGAAACGCCAAAGGCGGGCCTGAAACGCGCCGATTTGCTCCTGAGCATTGGTGAGCCCGGGGCTCAGGACCGGTTTGCCAAGGCGTGGGGCGCTCAGATTGACGTCCCGCACCTCAAAGGCGCGCTGGAAACCCTGCCCACCGGCATGCCTTGGCAAGGAATGCGCGCGCTGGCCTTTGCCGGGATCGGCCATCCTGAAAAGTTCTTTGCGACTCTGCACGGCCTCGGTGCCACGCTGCTCAGATCCGAGGCATTGAGCGATCACCAGCCGCTCACAGACGCGCTCATGACGCGGCTGGACCAAGAGGCCAAGCTCCTCGGCGCGCAGCTCGTAACCACCGAAAAGGACGCCGTGCGCCTCCCCGATAGCTTCCGGGCGAGGGTCGTCACACTGCCCGTGCGGCTGAGCATAAAAAACCCCGCCGCGCTGGATCAGGCGCTGGCGGGGCTTCGAAACTCTTAAAGGGCGCTTTAGCCGCCGATCTTTTCGTCCAGGATGCTGCGGAATTCTGCAAGCGACATGTTCTGATAAAGATCACCGTCGATGACAAAGCTGGGCGTGGAGCGCACCCCGTCTGCTGCTGCATTGGCCTCGTACCAGTTCACCAGGTTCTGCGCCTTCTCGCCGTCCGAGAAACACACATCCAGCTCACCATCAGTGAGGCCCGCAGTCTTGCCGATGGTCCGCAGATTGTTGGCGATGTCAGCCGGAGCACCCTGGGTCCAATCGCTTTGCTGCGCATAGATCAGATCGGTGATGCCAAAGAACCGCTCCTCGCCACCGCAGCGCGCCACCATGGAGGCCCAGAGGCCGAAACGGTCGAAATAGACTTCGCGATAAACGAACTCCACCTTGCCGGTGTCGATGTACTCGGCCTTCAGGTCCTTGAATGTGCCTTCATGGAAGCTCCGGCAATGCGGGCAGGTGTAGCTGGCATATTCGATGATCTGCACAGGGGCATCGGCCTCACCCAAGGTCATCTCTTCAATGCCCAGTTCGCTCGGGTTCTCAACCGTTTGCGCATTGGCAGCACCCAGCTGCGGCAGGTTCGTGGCGCTGTTGGACGGCATCAGGAACCACGCCGCGCCCCCTACGATTACGAGGGCCAGAAAGGCAGGGATCAATCGGTTCATATCAGGTCATCCTCTTGATGATCTCAGGACATTTTCGCCAAGCGCTGTGAGCGCCTCGCGGAGTGTTTCGTTTTCTACGCCGCCTGCGACGTCAGCCGCCCGGGCTTGAATCACCGGATCGCGTGTCGGCGGCTTTGGCTCGGCATCTGTAAAGGCCACTTGGCCCTCGGCAAAACCTGTGGGCGCCGTCTGAGTGATACGTATGCGCGCAATGGCGTTGTAGCCATAGCAAGCGTTCACCTTTTCGCGAATTTCAGGCAACTGCATCTGCAACATCGGTGCCTGCGCTGCGGTCGTCAGCACCGTCAGCGTGGCCCCGAATCCGCCCTTGGAATAGCTCACATTCACTGGGCGGGCACGGCTGGCGGTGTCTTTGCCCACAATTTCCGCCCAATGCGTCAAAAGGCGCGTCACGGCAAAGCCGCGCGCCTCTCCCGCGTTGCGGATACGCGTTTCCAAGAGCTTAGAGGCTCTTTTAAAGCCGCTGCTCCGATTATGCCGTCCGGTTCCGGCCAGGGTCTCGCCCTTTCGCGTTGCGTCTTAGGTTTCTACCACTGGCCATCCGCGAAAGGCCATCTAAGATCACAGGCAAGGAGCCAACATTTGCGTGATTTTTCGGTAGAGACGAGCGACGTCTTGCTGGAGTGGTATGACCGCCACGCCAGAGAGATGCCGTGGCGCGTGGGCCCCGCCGAACGCGCGGCTGGCGTCCTTCCCGATCCATACCGCGTTTGGCTCTCCGAAGTCATGCTTCAGCAAACCACGGTCGTCACTGTGCGCGATTATTTTCTGAAGTTTACCACTCTCTGGCCCACCGTCGCTGACCTGGCCGCCGCAGAAGATGCAGATGTAATGGCCGCGTGGGCCGGTCTCGGCTACTACGCACGTGCCAGAAACCTCTTGAAATGCGCCCGCGCCGTGGTCGCGGAATATGATGGCGAGTTCCCCGAAACGCGCGAGGCACTCCTGACCCTTCCCGGCATCGGGCCGTATACCGCCTCGGCCATAGCCGCGATCGCCTTTGACGAACCGGCAACCGTGGTGGACGGGAATGTTGAACGTGTCATGGCGAGGCTCCACGACATTCATACGCCCCTGCCCAAAGCGAAAGGTGAACTGACTGAGATCGCAGAAGGCTACACGCCTGAACGACGTCCCGGTGACTATGCGCAGGCAGTCATGGACTTGGGGTCAACCATCTGCACCCCAAGAAATCCGGCCTGTGGCATCTGCCCTGTCCGCACGCCATGCTCCGCCCGCCGCGAAGGCACCGCAACCGATCTCCCAAAGAAAGAGCCCAAGAAACCAAAGCCCACGCGCCGCGGAACGGCCTATGTAGCGATCCGCGAAGACGGCGCTGTCCTGCTGGAAACGCGCCCCGAGAAAGGCCTCCTGGGCGGAATGCTGGGCTGGCCTTCGACCGAGTGGTCCACCGACCCCGTGCCCGCCGCACCGCCGCTTTCTGCTGAATGGCAGCGCCTCGGTGCCGAAGCGCGGCACACGTTTACGCATTTTCATCTAATTCTCGATATCGAGATCGCGTACGTGCCCAAAGGCACCGAACCTGAGAGAGGTGAATTCCGCCCACGCGCCGCATTCCGGCCATCGGATTTGCCCACTCTTATGCGAAAAGTGTATGATCTAGCCAAAGACCGCATGGAAAGCGGCCCCCTTTAGCCCGGTGTGATTTCCCAGAGCAGGACTTGTAATGGCTGAAATGACGACCCCCCCTGCCCGTTTCGGGCTGACACAGGCAATGCCCTTTTGGGTGTCTCTTCTCCTGCCCCCTGTTGCCGTGCTCGGCGCAGTGCAAGGCGGCTGGGCCGTGCTGCTGGTCCCGCTGTGCACCTGGTATCTGTTCTCCATCATCGATGCATTCGCTGGCCTGGACGATGACAACAATGACCCGAATACCGATGAGGCCCAGCTCTACTGGTACAAAGCGATCACCATGATCTGGGCACCGGTTCAGTTCCTGACACTCTTCGGCATTCTGGCTTATGTCAGCTGGACCGATCACCTGAACGGCTGGGAACAGGTAGGCCTCTTCTTTGGCGTGGGCGTCATTACCGGAACCATCGGCATCAACTATGCCCACGAGCTTTTGCACCAAAGGCCAAAGATTGAGGTCTGGATGGCCGATCTTCTGCTGGCCATGGTGATGTATTCGCATTTCCGCTCAGAACACGTGCTGGTCCACCACCGCTACGTCGCGACACCACGTGACCCGGTGACGGCCCGCTACAACACCGGTTTCCACCGATTTTTCCCCCGCGTGGTCTGGCAGACGTATCTCAGCGCCTTCGGTGCCGAAAAGACCGTCCTGCGGCGCAAAGGCAAGAAATGGCACGACCCGGCGAACCCGTTTTGGCGGTACTGGGTGTTGCAGATCATTTTCCTGGCGCTGGCATTTGCAATCGGTGGCTGGGCGGGCGTCGGCCTCTTCCTCTTCCAGGCCGGTGTCGCAATCTGGCAGCTGGAACTCGTCAATTACATCGAACACTACGGCCTCACGAGAAAGCATCTCGGCAATGGGAAGTACGAATATGTTCAGCCACGCCATTCGTGGAATGCGTCTCACAAGGTTTCGAACTGGCTCCTGATCAATCTTCAGCGCCATTCAGATCACCATTTCAAGGCTGATCGCCGCTTCCCGCTTTTGCAAAGCTACGATGAAACCGAGGCCCCTCAGTTGCCTCACGGATATCCACTGATGACCATGGTCGCCATGGTGCCACCGATCTGGCGTCGGGTGATGAACCCGCGCGTCAGGGAATGGCGGCGTCGCTTCTATCCGGAGATTGAGGATTGGACGCCCTACAACGAGGGCACAAACGACTGGCCGCGCTAGCGCCGGGCTATGAAAGTTCGTGAAGCAGGGCTTCCCCTTCCGATGCCTCCCAGACCACGTCATCGGCAAGGCAAATGTCGTGTTGCACCGCCGCACCCGCAATCATCGCAATGACCAGAACCAAAACCTTCATGCCACCCTCCGTTAATTTGGGAGTGATACGCACGGCAAATGCGCTTCCGTCGCGGAAACAGCGATATTTTCCAGGGCCGACTCAGTGCAGGCTCAGCAGCACCTCAATATCGCGCGCGGTCAGCTTCTGCATGAGCGCCCGATCCTCCTGCGCCAGACGCCCACCCTTGGCAATGTAGCCGTGAAGCATCGCAGCGATGTCTGCTGTTGCCCTGTAATAAAGATCCGGGTCCTGCTTGCTCAGGTCCTCAACCATCCCGCGCAGCAGCTTCTTCTGGCGCTCTGAATCGAGGTCTTTGCGTTTATCCTGTAGCATGAAACCTCTCCTCTCTGTGCCAGTCACAAAGTAACGTATGTCTGCTGATCCGGGGAGCAATGGCAGACCGGGATCATTCTACCCGCGGGTCAGCTCCACCCCGGCAAACACCGCCGCCGCACGACGCGCCCATTCGCGGTAAACCACCGGCCCTGGATGAAGCCCGTCCGAGGCCAGCGTCGTTTCATCAAACGTGAAATCGGCCGGCAAATGGATGGTGTCCTTCCTGACCCCCGCGATCTCGGTCAGAAGAACGTCAAAGTGCTTTGACCGATCCCCCAGCACGGTATTGAGAGGGGTCGGTAGTATCGGGAACCCGCCAAGGAAAGGCACGCCTGAGACGCAGATTTTCTGCGGGTCAAACTTCTTGGAAATCATATCGAGGAGGTGCCGATACCCCCGCTCCCAATTCCTGGCGCTCACCCCGTTCTTTGTGTCATTCACGCCCAGCGCGATGATCACAAAGTCGAACTTCTCTGCCTCCATCGCGTCGATCTTCTGGCTCGTGCTGCGTACCGTTTCGCCTGATCGCGCCACGAGCTTCCACTCGACGGTGAACGCGCTCGAAAGCGCCGCCGCCAGTTGCCCCGCTAATGCTTCTGACTGGTGCTCTGCGCCAACGCCGGCCGCTGAACTATCGCCCAGCACCAAAAGCTTCCGCACGGGCCCCGCACCCAGCACCCCGCTGCGATCACCGGCGGCCTCGGGCAGACGCGCGGCCCGTGCCGCAGTCCACAACGCTTGCGGAACAAAAACAGGTGCCAGTGCGATGGTTTTCAGGCTCATGGTGCTGTCGGCCTCACTTTGAACTTGCCCCTGAAAACCTAATGGACAGGCAGAAACCGTCCAATCCTCCCAGCAGATTTACGCAGCGTCGGCGACAACCCTCCCACGTCCGCGGACAAAAAAAAGCCCCGCCACAAGGGCGGGGCAAAGTTGATGCCATGTGTCAGGCCACAGGCACCGGCGGTAGTCATTTCAATTCGGAGGGTCTCAGTTGGGACGCGCTTGCATCTCCGAACGGATCTGTTGGCGCAGGAGGTCGATGGACACTTCCTTGCCGTCTTTCTTGAAATTCCAATAGGCCCAGCCATTGCAGGAGGGCGCGCCTTCCAGTTTGGCGCCCACTTGGTGGATCGACCCATTCAGCTTGCCCGACACCAGAGTGCCGTCAGCACGGATCTTGGCCGTTTGCCCGCGCGGTCCGGTCAGTACCTCACCCGGACGTAGCATCCCGCGCTCAACAAGCTGGCCAAAGGGCACGCGCGGCTCTGCCCGCTTGCCTGTGGTCACCTTGAGCGCCTCACCTTCGATCTTGCGCACATCGCCAATCCGGCGCGCCGCAATCTCGCGATACTCTTCCTCACGTTCGATCCCGATCCAATTGCGGCCCAGCATCTTGGCGACCGCGCCCGTTGTCCCTGTGCCAAAGAACGGGTCGAGGATCACGTCACCTTCGTTTGTTGTGCCCACGATCACCCGGTGAAGAAGCGCCTCAGGTTTTTGCGTCGGATGCGCCTTGTCGCCCATGGCATCCTTCAGACGCTCATGACCCGTGCAGATCGGCATGACCCAATCGGAGCGCATTTGCACACCTTCATTGAGCGCTTTCAAAGCTTCGTAGTTGAACGTGTATTTCGCGCCCTCTCCATGTGACGCCCAGATCATAGTCTCATGGGCGTTGGTGAAACGCTTGCCGCGGAAATTCGGCATCGGGTTGGACTTGCGCCAAACCACATCGTTGAGGACCCAAAATCCCTCGTCCTGCAGCGCAGCGCCGACACGGAAAATGTTGTGATAGCTGCCGATAACCCAGAGGGCGCCAGTAGGCTTGAGAATGCGACGGGCCGCCTTCAGCCAGGCGCGTGTGAACTCGTCATAGGCGGCAAAGCTGGAAAACTGGTCCCAGTGATCGTTGACCGCATCAACACGCGACGCATCGGGGCGATGCAGTTCCTGCCGCAGCTGTAGGTTATAGGGCGGATCCGCAAAAATCAGATCCACGGAATTCTCAGGCAGCGACTCCATCATTTCGATGCAATCGCCCGCAAGAATACTGTCCAAAGGAAGCGCCCCCGCGCCCTTGGTGTCGTTCATTTTCACTGCCTCTTTGCCGGGTTATCCGGTCTGCCTGCTCGGCACCTCTGACGGGTGCTCGTTGCTTGGCCCTAAGATGATTCAGAGACGATTCGCTGTCAAAAGCTATTTTGAATCAGAGACTTATCTATTTCTCTTGCCACAACATCTGGTGTACCGGCTTGAACGATCGTCTATGGTGTGGGGTCACACCAAGATTTTGTAGTGCAGAAATATGGCTTTTGGACGGATATCCTTGGTTAGATTCCCAACCATAACCCGGATGCTGTTGCGCCAAATCATACATGACACGATCTCGCCAAACTTTTGCCACGATTGAGGCCGCGGCGATGCTCAGGGATCGCATGTCACCCTTCACGATAGGGTGCCCTTCGCAGCGCAGATCATGGGGGATCATGTTGCCGTCTATGAGCGCCAGATCGACTTGCCCCAACGCCGCAACTGCCCTCTCCATAGCGAGATGCGAGGCGCGCAGGATGTTGATCTGATCGATCTCGGCGACGCTGGCCTCGCCCACGGCCCAGTGCGCGCGCGTGGTTATCTCCTCAAACAAGGCCTCGCGCTTTTTCTTCGACAGCTTCTTTGAATCATTCAGACCCTCAGGGATGTCTTCGGGATTTAAAATCACCGCCCCAGCCGTCACAGGGCCAGCAAGCGGCCCGCGACCTGCCTCGTCAACGCCCGCCACGCGAAGGGCACCGCGTGCATAGGCAGCCTCTTCAAAACCAAAATCTGGGACCGTCTTCATGGCGGTGACGGAACCAAAGCCCCGTCCCCGATACAACACAAAAAAGGGGGAGAAGGCCCCATGCCGCCCTCTCCCCCGGTGCCGTCGCGCTCAAACCAACCACAAAGCGCGCGACGGACTGCTCAACTCCAGCTGTAGCCCTCGCGGCGCAGGCACTTCATGCCCCAGCCGGCGCGCGTTCCCCGAACCGTATTGATCCGGCGGAAGCAGCGATCAGGCAGGTCTGCGTAGTGGCGGAAATTGTTCTGAAGGCACCTGTTCCCAAGAACCCGGCGCTTCTCGCCCGACCGTTTCTCATGCGTCCGGATACAGTTCGACGGTAGGTTGAACCGCGCCTTGCGGGCGCGCTCGCGCCGCTTGGCTTCTGCAACGCGGCTTGCTTCGCGCGCTCTATGTGCCTCATGAGCCTCGCGCGCTTTCTCTTTTGCTTCGCGTTCATTCCTGTCGTCGATGGCGTCGGCAATCCCGTAGAGAACCAGCGCCCCGATCAGCAGCCCGGCGATCGCCTCACCGTCTGCGGCAAGCGCCTGTTGCGGCGTCAGGGATGTCAGCGCCATCAGTGCAGATAAAATGAGTGCGGCGATAAACTTGGTCATGTTTCGGGTCCTCTTGAACATGGCAGGCAAAGCCCGCGTTACAGGACCCAACCTGGTCACCCGTCCCCAAGTCTCTCAATATCGGCGCATTGATATTGGATAACCGCGCCATCGCTGACACTGCGCTATTGAATATCGAACCCTGACGGATGACGTTGATGCCATGAAACCGATTGTACTCTCACTCGTCCTCGCCTTGGCGGCAGGTGGCGCACAGGCCGCGTGCTACGCAGACTACAAGGCCAAACAGGACGACCCACTGAAACTTCACTATGGCGTGGCCGAGGTGGCCGGGGCTTGCACTCCCGCCAACGCCAAAGTTGAACTGACTCCACGCGTCGCCAGCGATGGTTGGACGCTCCTCAACATTGTCTCGGTCTTTGACGACGGCGGACTAGCAGAAAGGAAAGACAGTGCAGGAGACTACTTCCTCCGCTACTGAGGCCCGCCAGGTCGGGACCAAGACTGTTGCACTTGGTATTGGCGCGATTGTCTTGATCCTTGCGACCGCAGGTGCCGCGCTCTTGCTGACGCTGCCTGATGCCAACGCCTTCAACGCGCGGGTCGAACAGCTCTTTATCGAGAACGACAATCTGACCTCCGGTGCCGAGATCAAGCTGCTCGAAATCCTCGCGCAGTCTGGCACGGCATTTTCAGACATTTTGGCCAGCTATCGTTTGGTGATCTTCGTTCTATTGGTCTTTGCCACGGCGCTTTTGATCGCGACTCTGGTATTCCTCGTAGCCCTCGTGACCATGAACCGTCGCATGTCCGAGATCGAGCGCACCGGTATTCAGGTAAACTCTCTGCTCATCGCGCGGGACACCAATGTCGTTTATCTCAACAACATGGAATTCAAACTGACAGCCGCCGCGATCGAGACGCTTTCCGTCCTCGCAGAGGCGCGCATGGACGGCGACGTCCTGACCGGTGCCGAACTAGAAGGCGTGATTTCCGGACGCTCCGCCTCAGACTGCGAAGAGGCCGCCGGCGCGACACGTATCAAACGCCTGCGCGATGCCCTGGGCAATCAGATGGTCAGCGAGCTCTTGGTCAAGAACATCGCCCGCAAAGGCTATATGCTCTCCATCGACAAAGACGTCATCAAGATGGTCTGACAGGCCCGCGACCTACCCTTTGAACCCTCTGATCGACTCCGCCGACGCAATGATCGCGTCCCGTGTGGGGATAAAGGTAAAGCCAAATGTCTCTTGTGCCTTTTGGCCAGACACGTTCAGATTCCGTCCAACGTTGAAAATCACTGACCGAATGTCCGCCATAAACAGTGCCATGAGGCGAAGCAGCCAAACCGGCGCTTCCCTCTTCACCATTTTGAGGCTCGGGTCCCACTCCCGCAGAATGTCCGCGATTTCCAGAAACTCCACGGTGCTTTCCGTGGCCGCAAAGCGTTCGCCCTTGGCGGCGTCGAGGTCGATCGCCGCCACATGCATCATCGCGACGTCGCGCACGTCAACCGAAGGCAGATGAAGCGGCGGCGCCATCGGATCCTGTCCAGACATCACGCGCTCGATCACTTCCAGCGAACTGCCGTAATTCGCATCCATTGCCGGGCCAAACACAGCGCCCGGATTGATCGTCGTCAGCGACATGGCCGGATTCTGAGCAACAAAATCCCAGGCGGCACGCTCTGCCAATGTCTTTGACGCCTCATAGGCCCCCACGAAATCTGCGTCAGCAGTCGTCCAGTTGGTTTCGTCGGATGGCGCGTCCTTGGGCTTTGCAGCATCTTTGTAGATGGCCGCATTTGAGGAGGTCAGGATCACCCGATCAATACCCGCCTCTTTCGCCGCCCTGAGCGCTCTTAGCGTCCCGTCAACAGCCGGGCGGATCAGTTCTTCGCGGTCCTTTGGTTCGGCCAGGGGAAACGGCGAAGCCGTGTGCATCAGGACATCACACCCCGCCAGCGCGGCGTCCCAGCCCTCATCGCTGTTGAGATCCAGAAAGGCGAACTCGATCCCAGCGTCTGGAAAAAGCGCCTCGATTTCAGCCTTGCGTTTCTCGGACCTGACAGAGGCGCGGATCTCGAACCCC
Source organism: Pseudomonadota bacterium (assembly GCA_038747015.1). GTDB lineage: Bacteria > Pseudomonadota > Alphaproteobacteria > Rhodobacterales > Rhodobacteraceae > Shimia_B. The sequence goes on along the minus strand of JBCDKE010000010.1, from coordinate 32,008 downwards.
TTTTCCAAAAGCTCGCGCAGGATGTGCTTGGCGATAAAACCAGAGCCGCCGGTGACAAAGACTTTTTTGGCCATGGGTTCCCCTTGCCTAAATGCTTTTTCAAAAAGTAAGGCGCGCTCACGCGGCGATCAACCAGCACCGTTGATTAACGTCAGCCAAACTTTCGCCTGTTTCAGCGAATAGGCTGCGGAACACGATATTTTAAGCTAACTCGCCGATTAAAATCCCTGTATGGCACGGTCCCAACAGGACAAAGCACTCCATTTGAAAAGAAATTCCATGACAGTCAGCTCCCCCTTCAAAGCCTACGACATCCGCGGACAGATCGACGTTAATATCGACGAGGATTTCGCCCGCCGTCTGGGACGTGCGGCGGCCCACGTTACGGGGGCAAAAGTGGCCGTTGTCGGAGGCGATGCGCGTGCGACCTCCGCGCCCTACAGCGCCGCCCTTGCGCAGGGCCTGGCCGAGGCCGGGCTCGAGGTACACGATCTCAGGCTCTGCGGAACCGAAGAGGTCTATTTCGGAACCGCGCATCTGAAGGCTGACATCGGGATCATGGTCACGGCGTCCCACAACCCGATCGGCGACAACGGCTTCAAACTGGTGGGACCCGGCGCCGCACCGCTCGACGACGCCACCTTCCGCGCCATCGAGAGCGCGACACTCGCAGGCGAGGGCAGCACTGCGTCGGAAGCCGGCAACATCCACCGCGCCGATATCCGTGCCGACTACGTCGAGCGCGTCCTGTCCTTCGTAGATGTCGGCGCGCTCCCGGAAATCTCGCTCGCTGTGAACGCTGGCAATGGCGCGGCAGGGCCGACATTTGACGCCATCGCAGCGGCCTTGGAGGCCAAGGGCGCCCGGCTCACCATCACGCGTGTTCACCACGATCCGGACGCGAGCTTCCCGAACGGGATCCCCAACCCGCTCCTGCCTCAGAACCACGCGGCCACCGCCGGGCCGGTCCTGAACGCGAATGCCGCCCTGGGCGTGGCGTGGGACGGCGATTTCGACCGGTGCTTTTTCTTTGACGAAACCGGGGCCTTCGTAGCGGGCGAATATGTGGTCGGGCTCTTGGCGCAGGCCACCCTGTCACAGCTTGAGGGTGCCAAAATCATCCATGACCCTCGCGTCCAGTGGAACACACAGGCCCGTGTCACCGCGATGGGAGGGGATGCCGTTGTTTCTCGCACTGGCCACGCCCTTATCAAAGCGAAAATGCGCGAGGTCGACGGGGCCTATGGCGGCGAGATGTCCGCCCACCACTATTTCCGCGATTTCATGTATTGCGATAGCGGCATGATCCCCTGGCTTTTGGTCCTGGCATGGATGGGAAAAACCGGACAAAGCCTGTCGTCGCTCGTCGCAGAAATGCGCGATGCGTTCCCTAGCTCTGGCGAGATGAATTTCCGTGTTGCGGATGCTCAGGCTCTGCTTGCCCAGATGGAAACGACCTACAGCCCGGAAGCAAGGGACGTTGATCATCTCGACGGGCTGTCCGTCAGCTATCCCGACTGGCGCTTCAATCTTCGTTGCTCGAACACCGAACCTCTGGTGCGTCTCAATGTTGAGACCAAGGGCGACGCGGCGCTCCTTGAGGCAAAAGTCGCCGAGCTACGTGGGCAAATCGAAGGCTAGCCGCCGCGCGACGATTGGCGGGCTGCCGCCGCGCAATAAGCTCGCTAAAAGCCCTCGGATTCGCTCCAGCGATGGGCATCTCGAATGATTGTGACGATGTCCGACCGCGATGGGTCCCAACCGAGTTCTGTTTTCGCGCGGGTAGACCCGCACACCAGACGCACCGCGTCCCCAGCGCGGCGCTCCCCTTCGATCATCGGCACTTCGCGATTGGTGACGTGACCAGCCGCGGCAACCATTTCGCGCACGGAAAAACCGCTGCCAGTTCCTAGGCAATAGACGCGGTTGTCACCGCCGTCCATCAGGTGCCTGAGGCCTGCCACATGAGCGTCCACCAGATCGCTCACATGGACGTAATCCCGGATCGCTGTGCCGTCAGGCGTGTCGTAATCAGTTCCGAAAATCGTCAACGGCCCACGACGTCCCGCAACTGCATCCAGCATTAGCGGCACCAAATGCGTCTCCGGATCGTGGTCTTCGCCCACCTCCGCGTCCGGATCGGCACCAGCGACATTGAAGTACCGAAAGATCACGGATTTCAGACCCTGCGGCGCAAAGTCTTCGAGCATCTGCTCAATGGCCAGCTTAGATCCTCCATAGGCATTTATCGGCTGCTGAGGAGAATCTTCATCCAGCACCACGCCGTCTTGATCGCCATAGGTCGCGCAAGTGGATGAAAACACGAATCGCGTAACATTGCCGGCCAGCGCAGCCTCAATGAGATTGAGCGCCCCGCCCACATTCTCGCGCCAGTATAGCCCCGGATTAGTAACGCTCTCGCCGACCTGCGAAAGCGCTGCAAAATGCAGGATGGCCTCTGGTTTGTAATCCGCAATGGCCGCATCGATTGCGGCCCGGTCCATAAGGTCACCTTTGAACGCAGGCCCGAACTTTATTGCCTCTGGGTGGCCGGTCGAAAAGTTGTCGAAGGTCACGGGAACGTACCCGGCACGCGCCAGCGCCTTGCATGCATGCGATCCAATATAGCCAGCTCCGCCACTTACCAGAACGGTTGTCATTACTATGATGCCTTCTTTTACTCACGGGCCCAGAAAGGTTCGAAATCAAAGATAGTCTGAGTTACCATCTTGCCGCCTTTTCTGAACTCTGTTCCTCATGCGGTTTCTATGGCGTCGTGTACACCCAATAGGTTCGCCCGATGAATCCCCCAGGCAGCGATTGACTATTCACTTTGCACGGCCAGCACCCAGGACTGACGATCCACAAAACCCACAGCAGAAAGGCGCCCCGTCGCGAAAGCGCCGGTGTCGAGCGCGACTCTGCCGTCTCTTTGCTCGACCTCCGGAACAATAGTATGGCCATGGGCCACCCAAAGCCCATCGTCTCGCGCACGCTGAAGAAACTGCTTATTGCCCCATATGCGCACCTGTTCGATCGTGTATTCTGGCGGCACGTCCGGGTCGAGTGCCGCATGCACAATGCGTAAGTTACCGCCAGCATCGTAAAGCGTTGGCATGTCACGAAGCCATGCGACCAAGTCCGGATCCAGTGCCATCCCGAACGCTTTGCTTGCAGCTTGCAGATCCGCAGACGAAGCTGCGTCATGGATATCGCGAATTCCAAAGCTCTCTAGGGTTTGCATTCCGCCGTATTTCAGCCAATGGCGACCGTGTTCGGTAGGCTCATCCAAAAAGTCGAACAGCATGGTCTCGTGATTACCCCTGAGAAAGACAAAACTCTCTGGGTTCTGGCGGGCTAGAGAATATAGATGCTCTAACACGGCGCGCGATGCGTCCCCGCGATCGACGTAGTCGCCAACAAAAACAATCTTCGCCGCAGCCATTTCTGACCTGACCCGGCGGTCGTCCTCGATCGCTTCCAGCATCCTCATCAGCAAGTCCACACGGCCGTGAATGTCCCCGACGACATAGTGGGGGCTAACTCCCGACAGGGGCTCGAGAGCAGCTGGGATTGGCCGACTTGGCGAAGGCTGCTGCGTCGCCAAACGACGAAGAAAGCGCTTTAAAAGTGACATGCTCTTTGGGTCTTTGCCGTGTCTGATTCCGTCAGAGAATTTTACTAAGGGAACCCTGGCAAAAGCGACCCGTTAAAACGAGCCTACGCAGGATCCATATCCAGTCGGATCCCGTCTGGCATTCCTGCCTATGGTCATACAGCAGATGGCGAAAGGCAAAGCCTCCTCAAACTGCGGGTTGGGGCTGCGATCATCAACCAATTATAAAGAAAATTGACACAAGGTTGCCGCAGTTTCTTCCGGCTGTAGCGACCATCCACATGGTCCCTCGCGCAGCTACGATAGCTTTTTCCTAGGGCACTACATGGGCACAAAATCAGCATTTATCACGGGCATCACCGGGCAAGACGGGGCCTACCTTGCAAAGCTTTTGCTTAGCAAAGGATACGAGGTCGCTGGCGGGGTCAGGCGGAGTTCCCATTCTGAAACCTCGAGGCTCGCGGCCTTGGGCATCCTCGATCGCGTTAAGCTCTGCGACTTTGACCTAGCCGAACCTTACAACATGCTGCGCACCCTCGACGCGCTAGCCCCGGACGAGGTTTATAACCTTGCCGCGCAGAGCTACGTCGGATCGTCCTGGGATCAGCCAATATACGTAGGTGACGTGAATGGTCTCGGCGTTGCCAGGCTCCTCGACGCGATCCGAACCCAAGCCCCGGAAACTCGGTTTTATCAGGCGTCGACCTCTGAAATGTTTGGCTTGGTCCAAGCCGTCCCCCAGCGTGAGGACACGCCCTTCCACCCGCGTTCACCCTACGGTGTTGCCAAAGCATATGGCCACTACATCACAGTGAACTACCGCGAGAGTTTTGGCCTCCACGCGTCCTCAGGCATCCTCTTTAATCACGAGAGCCCGTTGCGGGGCGAGGAGTTTGTCACAAGAAAGATTACCAAAACCCTCGCAGCAATCGCCCGCGGCGCCAACGGCACCTGTCAACTCGGCAACCTATCGGCAAGACGCGACTGGGGTTTTGCAGGGGACTACGTCGAAGGCATGTGGCGCATGTTACAGCAACCCGAAGGCGGAGATTACGTCCTCGCAACCGGAGTAACGACCTCGATCCGTGATTTCGTGACTTTTGCTGCACAAGCACTGGACATGGATCTGGAATGGGAGGGCAAAGGCCAAGAAGAGATCGGGATCGACCAAAAAACTGGCCGTCCAGTTGTCGAGGTTTCTTCAAACTATTTTCGCCCGGCCGAAGTCGATCTTCTCATAGGCGACGCAGAAAAAGCCCGCAAAATCCTCGGCTGGACTCCCGAAACAACTGTTCAGCAACTCGCGCAAATGATGGCCCGAGCCGACTACGACCGTGCTGCCTGAAACCAAACCAGAAAAAGGGGCGAATGCGTAAATGCTGGACAGTCAAGAAAGCAACAAACTCCAGATAGGTACCGCCCAGTCGAAATTTGCTGACTCCGTTCGCGGCCACATTGACGGTATCTTTTCTGGCTCACTCCATGGTTGGGCTTTTGCACCCGAAAGGCAAACTACCGAAGTCTCGCTTTATGCAGGTGACTACCTCCTTGCCACCGGTATCGCAAATGAGCCGCGAGCGGATGTCGAGGCAGCTGGCGTGGGACCGGGTCAGACAGGTTTCAGAATTCCAATATCAGCGGCAATGCATCAGATCGCCCACTACGATGATGGTTGGATTGCAGTTCGCGTCGAAGGGACTGAGATAGGGAGAATCCATCTTTCAGAAACCGACGACGAACCATGCCTTAGAGGAGACAACCCAACTCTTGTTTCTCTGCGCAACGCTTTGCTTGAAGATGCGCAAAAAGCGCTCGTTGAATTGGAAATTCTCAACATTGAAGGGGCTCGAAGCAAAGATCGTAACTTCGAAAAGGCGCCGTTGACGCGGCACGGAGCACTTTTTGCACCACTTAGAAGTCCCCCAGCGCCACTATCACCTTCTTTGCCGGCCTATCTCGACTTTACGCGGCACCGTCTGCGCAAGGAAATGGAGTTTGATCCCGACAATCTCCCCGGTGATCGCGACCACCTCCTAAACTGGTACATCGACACATATGGGCGGGAACGCAGAGCGGCGCAGTCGGGCCCGCGAGAAAACAAGCTGCGTATTCCGCTTGCAAGCGAGGACATAGATTACCTCAACGTACCTTTGCTAATGGGTGGCCAGCCCTATGCACTGACTCGCATTGTCTGGTGGCGGCTTTTAAAAGCTGGGAGAGTCCCAGGCGTCACAGACCAAAGGGCATGGCTCGACACACTATTTTGGTGGGCGGCAGAAGAGGCGCCCAACCTGGGGGTTGAAGACTGCCTGGTCGCCCGCTCCGATATCGACGCGTTGCGGGCCGTGCCGATCTCAAGAAAAAACGATAGGTTCGGCTTATCCAACTTCATGGAGCGCGCCGCTAACGGAGAGCCGACACTCGCTCGTTTCGACACTTCCCTGGTATCTGACCGGCAACTGGTGACGCTCGCCATGTTGGTCAAAGCCGTCTCTCAACCCCATATCCTACGATACATTCCGGCGACTTCTGTAAACATGTGCCTTGTCAGCACTGATGAAAAGCCTTCTTTGCTCGCCCGCTTTCTGGCTGCGCTAAATCTCTCCGAGAAGGTTCCCGACTTGGGGCATCGTGAGTATTCCGCTCTTGTGAGCCGTCAAGGCTTCAATCTCGAAGAGCGTCAGTTTGCAACGCAGCTTCAGGGTGGACACAGGCTTCATGCGGCGGTCTTGGGCCGTCCTGCGATGCCCGCGACGGGGCCCGTGGACGTCCAACTGATAGGTCCCCTGAGTAAAGCTTCGGGGCTGGGACAGGCCACTCGACTCTCGCAAGACAGTCTGGAGGAAACGGGTCTCAGTCTGAATGTTGTTGATTTCTGCCTCGACAATCCGGCACCCCGGAACCAGTCGGACCGCCACGAGACAAAAAGCCTCTTCAAGCGCGCGCGCGTTAATCTCATTCACTTGAATGCAGAGTCGCTGCCGCTGGTCTATGCATACGCCCCTGACGTTTTCTCGGACGCTTACAACATTGCCTATGTCTTCTGGGAACTCGACCGCCCCGCCCCCTGCCACAAGCTCGGCCTCGAGTTGATTGACGAAGTCTGGGTGTCGTCGGACTACGGCCGCGACATCTATCATCATTCCTTTTCGGGCCCCGTGACCAATGTCGGCATGGCGGTCGCCACGGCTGCAGAGATTGAACTAGACCGCGCACGATCAGTCCTGCGACAGCGTTATGGGTGGGTCGAAGACACCTTTGTTATGCTTGCCACTTTCGACAGCTATTCATTTGTCCAGCGAAAGAACCCCATAGGTACACTTGCAGCTTTCGAAAGGGCCTTTCCCCGAGCAGATTTCCCAAACCACCGCTTGATCCTAAAGACGCAAAATCGTGATCATGTGCTGGACCCCGCGCAACTTCGCATCTGGTCGAGGCTCGAGGCAGCCATGGCGCAGGATCCACGCATTACGCTCATCAACGAAACCATGCCCTATGATGCGCTACTCAAGCTCAAAGCGGGAGCGGACGCATATATTTCGCTGCACACCTCCGAGGGCTGGGGCTTCGGAATGATTGAAGCGATGCAACTTGGAGTGCCGGTGGTGGCGACTGGCTATTCAGGCAATATGGAATTTTGCAGCACAGAGAATTCCTGGCTTGTTGACTACGAGCTCCAGGCTATCGCGCGGGATGACTACATTTTTACTCCCGAAGGCGCGCGCTGGGCCGCGCCGGATGTCGCGAATGCCGCGGCGCAGATGCGGGCATTGTGGTCTGATAAGGAAGCCCGGGACCTGCGTACAGCAAGCGCACGACGGCATGTAGAAGACGCGTTTTCGACTGAAAACATCGCAAAGCGTTACGGCGCTCGGTTGAACACTATTCTGTCTGAGATCAAATGCTAGATCATTCTGAGACACGAGGGCCATCGCCCCATCAAATCCATCAAGCGCTTTGGGCTTACTCAACCACGATTGACGCATTCGGCCTGATTGCCGCGGCGGCCAAGACCGGTCTCACGCCCAAGGAAGGGTGCGTTACCAATTTCCAGGGTGCAAGGATTCCGGTCTCTGTTTGCCCCGACATTTTGGGATCGCTGCAAGGAACACTCGAGGCAGCTCCGGCACCGGGAAACTGGCATGCGTGCGTCGCCGAGTGGGGTGCAGCCCTGCATGCGGTAGATCAGGCAAACCCGGACACTGCCTTTCGTATGGTGGAATTGGGCTGCGGATGGGCTTGTTGGATGCTGGCCACGGGAATTGCTGCCCGCAGTCGCGGCCTGAGAGTAGAACTCCGAGGTGTAGAAGCTGATCCTGACCACCTCAGACAGGCCAAGCAAGTGATGGAGCTGAACAACTTTTCGTCTGGCGAGTTTCAGCTACACAACGCAATTGCAGCCCCGAGACCCGGCACCGCGTTGTTCCCTTGCGCCGACCGGGGACATCAAACGGATTGGGGCCGCGGTGCTCTTTTCGACACCAAAGGTCCCGATGGCTTCCATAGCACACTGCCGTGCATTACCCTCTCTGATCTTTCCGAGGGCAGAAAAATTGATCTGCTCCACATGGATATTCAGGGGGGAGAGTTGGACTTTGTGCGGGGCGCGTGGAACGACATCAATTCTTATGTGAATCGTGTTCTCATCGGCACTCACGGACGCATTATCGAGGGGGCACTTTTCGAAAAGTTCACGTCCCACGGCTGGACACTTGAGGTAGAGCGTCCCGCCATTTGCCGTCTCGAGAACGGTCACCACGAAGTAATAATCGATGGCGTTCAATTATGGTGCTCGCCGAATGGACTTGCGAGTTCCTAACCGACGACGAAGGCGATGCCCTCGCTATCAAACAAGTTCAATCCTCCAAAAAACGGCAGACCAGAGATGCATCCACGTCTGATCCATGGGACAAACCGGACGTTCACGACGACGGCACCCACTCCAAACGAGCCCGCTTTGCGAACGCATGCGGCTCTGGCTCACGAACTGATCCTAGGGCGAGCGGCCACCGAGGCAGAGCTTGATAGGTCTGCCTCAATGAATCTCACGCTTCGTGAGCTGGGACGCGAGATTCTTGCTTACCCCGAGTTTACGGAAAAGCTCCAACAAGACCAACCAGACCCACTGTCCATTCCTCTTGTTCTACTTCACATCCCCAAGACCGCAGGTACGACTTTGGGCCATCTGCTCAAAGCAGCACATCCTGATGCACCAACATTGGATGGGCTAGCCGTAGCGCAACGCTTGAGAAAAATGTCCGACGCCGCACGGCGCGACTTGCGGCTTGTGTTGGGCCACATCTCGCATTCGGCCTGCCAGCTCATCCCCGGTCCCAAACGGCTCATCTCTGTGCTGCGAATGCCAGGGCCTCGGGTTCTAAGTTACTACGAATTCATCGCTCGTTCTCCCAACCACCCGGATCATGCCCTGATCACCCAAAACCAGTTGAGCTTTGGCGAATACTTGGAGGCATCAAAGAACGGCAACATTCGGCCATGGCTGGACAATACCCAAATTCGGCTCATCTCCGGGTGCGATAGCATGGCTTGGATCGGTAGAGAGGCGGAAATCTTCGAGATCGCCATTGCAAACCTGGTCGCCCCGCCGATGCGCTTTGGCTTCTCCGAAGAATTTGATGCTTTTCAATGCGAATTGGTGAGCGAAGGCATTCTGGCGTCACGATCCAAAACCCGCCTCAACGTGGCACCTGTTCCTGCCGATCTTCATAGCGCGCTTTCAGAACTCAGTCCCAATCAACGAATAATCTTCGACGACTACATAAAGTGGGACAGTTGGTTCTACGACATCGCATACCGCATCAAGCAAGCCGGGCAACAAGGCGTTTAGGACAAGGATACGCAAAGAGCCCGCAAAAGTCGGACTTTAGGGTCGATGTTGCCCACCGCGATCGCAGCCAAGCTTGGGCTGCGCGACGGGATGGGCTCAAACAAAAATAAACGCGTCAATCGCCAAAAGGCTTATGTCCGTGTCGAGAAAGGTGACATTCAGTGTGCCCGCCGAAAGAGTGACGTCACCACCCACTTGGTTCAGTGCCAGGTCCGCCCATTCCGAGGGTCCTCCATCACCGGAGCCAATCTCGACCCAGTCCCAAGCTTCGAAGTCAGTCACGATGTGATTGCCTTCGCCCGTCCCCTTAAAGACAAAGACGTCTGCACCAATGCCCCCAAACAGCAACGTCGATCCGTCGCCCGCGACGAGACGATCCTGTTCAAAAGTTTGCGCCCGCATAAATGCGGCCAAGTCGGGTGCCGTAAGCGCCCTAAATTCAACTGACTGCGCGAAACCTTCAACCACTTTAGGTCGGGTCATTCCCCCCTGCATGAGGTCAATCCAGGCATTCACCTCGGCGACAGCGGGGTTGCGGCCAAGGACATTATTATAGAGCAACGTGACAAACGCGGCGTTGTCCAAGGCGCCATAAATGGATTGAAACTCGGCAGACCCGATAAAGCCTTGAACGGCTATTTCATAACTAGTCTCTCGCGATAGCAAGTCAGTCCACCCGAGGAACCCACCAGGGTCTGGCTCTCGATCCAAGGTGGCACGGTATAGGCGGTATACGTCGTCGCTCCATTCGGCTCGATGACCGGATCGACTGAATGGCAGCGCCGCCGCTTCAGAAATCTCGATGAATTCCGGACTCTCGGAAAAACCGAGGACAACCTCATTTCGTCCGAGGGTGCCGTCCCCCAAGAGTACCAGCCAGGCGTCCAGGCCAGCCTGATCCGGCTCGCGTCCGAGGACGTTGTTGTATAGCAGCGTGACAAATTCGGTGTCCGTAGAACCACCATACTGCAACTGAAATTCCGTCGATTGGACGAAACCATCGGCGATCGCTTGAAGGCTCGCACTACCGGTGAATAGCAGATTGGTCCACGCAAATTGACCCCCGTAGTCCGGATCACGCCCAAGCGTGGCAAGGTATAGCCTTACGATCTGCGCCGAAGCTGCGTCGTAAACTCCTTCGGTGACCTCGCCGTTGAGCAGGTCGTCACCACCACCGCCAATCAGAACATCCGATCCAGATGAACCGTAGAGCCTGTCATCCCCGAACCCGCCTGCAACCTCGTCGTCATAAATGGTACCCACAGCGTAAATTGGATCGTCGCTGTAAACCGTTGGTGAATAGTGCCAAAGGTCAGTCAGGATGGCGTCCGAGATGTCATCGGGGTCAATGCTGCCCGCGCTGGGCTGTAGGATCAGCGTTTCGCCGAAAAAGTTCAGGCTGACGCTGCCGTCGGGCCCCGGCGAAACGGCGATGCTGGCGAAAGAATATAGAAACGAAAACGCGGATAGGTCGAGCCGGTCCTCGCCTAAGTCAAAGTCAGCGATAACATCTTGAACACCATCAGGTGACAGCACGAAAGTGTCAGCACCGGCACCGCCAAAAAGGGTATCTTCACCGGCACCATCATGGATGACGTCATCGCCATCATACCCGGTGATTGTGTCGTTTCCGACGCTACCGATCAGGTAGTCGTCACCAGACGTGCCCAGTAAGGCTCCTCCGCTTGAACTGGACCTGAAGGTTCCGCCAACAGAACCTAGGTTTATCTCGACCTCTGTGATCCCGCTTTCTTCCGATGCGACAAAGGCCAGTACCGTCCCGTTCCCATTGTCGCTGAGACCGAGGCTCGTCGGATCGCTTAGCGCCCCGGTCACACTATCTGCAATCTGCGCGACTTTGTGAAATCGCAGACTCCCGTCCGGAGTTGGCACCAAAGCCAACACGGTAAGTCCGTCATCCCCGCCACCGGCGACAACGTAAACCCGATCTCCTACCTTGATAACCTCTAGAACGGTGACGCTTTGGAAGCGGGTATCGAGCGTGTCATATATTTGGTCGACGGCAATCAGCGACGTCCCCGTCACTTCGACCAGGGTCAAAGAACTCGTACCTTGGGCTCCCAAGATCACGTAATTTCGACCGTCTACGTCGACATTTCTGAGGATCGAACCGATTGAAATGGCCAACCCGTCTTCGGCGTTTAGGGTCTGTTGTGAACTAACGTCTCCATCGGCGTCTATGGTCCAACTCACGAGTTCGCCGCCGAACTGCGATAGCGCAACGAGCACGCCGCCTACCGCGCCATTTTCGATAAAGGTAAGCGATTTTATATCGCCGGCGGTGCCGGCACCCATGGCGAGCGTCGTCAGTTCGGTAACAGTGCCGTCTGGTGCACGGTTCCATAGCGTCACCCCTGCCGATGTCATGGAAGAACTGGCGAGAATGTCTCCATTCGCGCCCGCCATAGCGTCCACGGCCAGCGGCGCCGAACCAACACTGAGATCAATCCAAGCTCCCAATGTGCCTGATGGGGTAATTTGCTGCCCGCGCGCTGCCCCGCCGGTCCCTGACACAAATACGTAGGTGTCTCCGTCAAGCGAAATCTCGGTAAGGACGGGGTTGGCCGGGCTCACGAAACTCACTGCGCGACCGAGTTCGTCGATGCTCAGATCGGCGGCATCGCGCTGAACCAACTGTCGGTCAGATGAAACCGTGATCAGCCCTGCCGCCGTGATCAGGAGCCGCCCACCAGAGATCAGCACGGGCGTTGGATCGCCGCCCACGTTCGCTGGGGGGTCGACCCAACGCGTCACTCCTTCATGGATTGTCACCCCCAAAGGCGTGCCCCCACCCTCTACCCGAGGCTCACGCCCCGCACTCACCAAAACCCAACTACGGTTATCGGCAGAGCATCTTAAAAGAGGCTGGATAGATTAGGGCGTTTCTATGAAGTTTTCCGAGGTTTTGAACAAATCTCTCAGTCTAGTTCCAATAGCCTGCGGTGGCACGCAATCCCTTCTTCGACACTCTCGAAGTATCGCAATCGGCCTTTGTCCAAGACCGCCGTAGCCTGGCAAAGATTGCGGATTTGGTCGAGCGAGTGGCTTACCACCACAGCCCCTGAGTGTGACATTCGATCCCGAAAAACCTCGGCTGAACGGGATCGAAAGGCCGCATCACCGACGCTTGTGACTTCATCGACGAGATAGGTGTCAAACGAGATGCCCATCGAGGCACCAAAAGCGAGCCTCGCTCGCATACCCGATGAATAGCTCCGCAATGGTTGCTTGAGATGCGTTCCTAGTTGAGAAAACTCTTTGACAAAGTCTACGAGCGCATCGGTATCGACGCCATAAACACGGGCAATAAAGCGGACGTTCTGGGACCCTGTCAGATCCGGATGGAATGAACCAGCAAACCCTACGGGCCACGAGACTGAACCCGTCGTTGTGACGCGCCCAAAATCTGTCTTTTCAAGCCCTGCGATCATGGCGAGCAATGTTGATTTTCCTGCGCCGTTCCGCCCTAGAAGACCAACAGATACCCCACTGGGAAACATCCCACTGATCCCGTCGGCAACGCAGTTCTTCGCCCTGCCTTGACCATAAGTTTTGTGCACATTTTCAAAGCAGATCAATTTCGATCTCTAAGAGAATAAGACGTCAGAACTAGGGCGGCCCAGCCCAACAAAAGAAACAACCCCGTCAGCGCCAGCATCGCACCCCTTTCGGGGTATCGTGACGTTTCGGCGCGAGTTGGGAGGATGTGCGCAGCTAGATAGCGCGTCTGACGTCGAGCTTCAGCGCGCGCGCTGTCCATCGCGGCACGCGCTATGACATACGAGTTTTGTGCAAACTCTAGTTCAACTGAAAGGCGCTCGTATTTGCCAACCAGACTGGCCGTGAGTGCACCGCCTTCCTCGCTCAGTTGCGCCCGTTCTGCTGCAACACGGGCTTCAATTACCTCGACTTTTCGGACCGCTTCCGCGACGCGAAATTCGCCAAAGCGGGCGTTGCCGCGCATGAGATCCAGCTCGATCATCGCCTGGGCAAGCTCTGTCTCCAACGTCGCCAAGAGACCCGCTTGCCCCTCCAAATCGACGCTCGGGTCTATTATCCTGTTATCATTGCGGAATGCGGTCATCTCAGCCCGCGCATCCGCCAACCTGTTTTCAGCCTCGGCCAAATCAAGGCGTGCGTACTTCAGAGCGTCATCTCTCGCGATCGCGCTCAACTCGTTAACCGTGTCCTGTGCGGCAGCATATATGGCTTGCGCAATATGCACCGCATCTGCCGGATCAAAGGCCAGAACTCTTATCTCCAAAATCCCGGAACCTGCGCCATATTCAACGCGCACAAAGCGATGCCAGTGGGCAACCACATCCTCGATCGCGCTGTCCGGCCGCAAAGCAAAAATTGGATCCCCCTGCCACTGGGCACCAGGTCTTGACCACATGGCCCGCAAGTCGACCGCCGCATCGACTTCCTCAACCAACTTCTGCGACCCGAGATAATCATAAAGGACATCGGTATCCGTCGAACTGGATCCGGAAAGCGCCGAAATTCCTGCCAAGATCTCAACCGCGCTAGACGATTCCTCCTGCCGGACAGAAAAGGCCAAGGTGGACGAATATTGATCAGCAGCCCGCGCCCACAAGTACCATCCCGCAAGCAAAAACGGGGCCACGACCAGCAGCAGAAAGCTTACAATCGTTGCGATATGGCGGGCACGCGGCTTCGCGCGAGTTGCAACAGACATGGCACCATCCATGTCTTGCGCTTGCTGCGCGAGATCTTGCGCAAATCGGCCCTCAACGCGCGGCGGCGGCGGTTGGGGCCGCGTAGGCCTATCGAAAGCAGCTGAGTGTTCAACGATCCGTGCCGTACTCTGGGCGATTGGGGGCATCAAAGGCTTCCTGAAACGGGGTTAATCCAGGCTCAGATCGTGGATACCGAAACAGGTTTAAGGCCGTCTTAAGCGACGATGGGGCAAACCTGTTTCATGAAGCTAGCGACGCCCCCGACGACCCCACCCCAGAGCGTGACCAAAACGTTGAGACCTGCACGCGCTATTGTGGCTCTCATTCTGCGTGAAATGAGCTCGTCTTATGGACGCACTCCGGGAGGATATATATGGGCGCTCGCAGAGCCGGTTGCCGGGATTGCACTACTTTCCGCGGTTTTTTCAGCTGCGTTTCAGACACCGGCGTTGGGGCTGTCTTTTGCGCTCTTTTACGCAACTGGCATGGTCCCGTTTTCCATGTTTAATGGATTAAGCCAAAAGCTCACCCAGGCATTGAACTTCTCACGACAGTTGCTCGCTTACCCTGCAGTAACACTTGCCGATGCGCTGGTGGCGCGGCTCATCTTGAACCTTATGGTAGAACTGCTGACAGCAGTAATCGTCTTCTCTGGCATCATATTGCTCATAGAAAACCGTGCTATCGTAGATGTCGCGCAAATCGCCCTGGCACTGGGGCTCGCAGCCGCGCTGGCGACAGGTATTGGCGTTCTGAACTGCTACCTCGTGATGCGATTTCCCGCTTGGCAACAAGTCTGGAGTATTCTCATGAAACCGATGTTCGTTATCTCCTGCGTGTTTTTTCTATTCGACACCGTGCCACAGCCTTTTCGCGATTGGCTTTGGTGGAACCCAATCGTCCACGTAATTGGCATAATGCGCCGCGGATTCTATGCTGGCTACACAGCCGACTACGCGAGCATCACATATGTTGCCGGGATTGCCACGATGGCTTTTGTGATCGGCCTCGCAATGCTTAAGCGGGATGCGCGTTCGCTGCTCACGCGTTAGCTCGCGTTCCGTGGCCCAGTGTATGAACTGCCAGCGCTTCCTTTAGCCGATCTGTAAATTCATTATTGAGAGCATTTGCCTGACGTTTGTGATCCGTCGGTCCCGACACGAATGGCAGCGGATCTATCCCACAAAAGCGCTGGCTTTGCTGCACATGATGGGCGGGGTCCACGGTGAGCGCTTCATAGGCAACGAGCATACGCGGCCATCGCATTGCAGCCGTCACAGCACGGATCCGTGCATTGTCTGCTGCCTGCGCTTCGAGAATGCTCACTAACTCCCTTTCGCGATAGAGCGGCTCTGCCTTTGGCGCGGCGCGGGCTGCTTGCCGCGCGTTCCAACGTCCCGTCTGCAAAGCGATCGAAAACGACACGGCTTGCGCAACGACATCGTCCCGGTACACATGGATCACACGAAGACCAGGGAACATTTCACCCAATCGCCAGCGCGCAATCATGGCCAGCTGGCTCCACGATGCCTTGACCGCAAAAACCTTGCCCGCTTCGCAGCTACGTCGCGCCAGGGCTTCAAGATGCTCAGGAAGGCTGCGCGCCCCAGTTTCCCGACGCATCTCTGCCACCACTTCGGCATTCAAAAACTCGCCGCCGCCTCCAAAGGAGCCCGAACGGGAAAGGAGTTCTCCAAAGTAGGAAGATCCAGATCGGTTCGTGAATGCGATCAAAAGCAGCGGCGTCGAAAGCACTGGCTGAGAGCCTTCAAATCGACACCTTCCGTCGAAAAGGCTTGCCAATTCGACTTCGTGTTTGCCCGGGCGCCCCAGATCCCGGAAGAGTTCCGGACCTTGGCCAGTCATGGCCTTCGCAGTGTCGACAACGCCTATCAAGACGCAATCCGTTGGCTGGCGGTAGCTGCAAACTCACCACTGGACGGGAACTCAAACTTTTGGGCGAGTTGCGCCGCGTGGGCGGCGATGGCCGCTGGATCGTGTGCCAGATCTAGGGGAAGTGCAGCAGCCGCGGCACCGGCATCCGCCGATCGACGCAAGGCTTCCCCTTGTGCCCCCAGATCGAAACCCAAAACAGGCAGCCCTGTCGCGAGCGCCTCATGGGTCGTATATGAAAATGTTTCCGGCCAGGTCGACGGAACAAGCCAGCAATCCACCCCATAACGCGCGGCCAGCGAAGCAATTTCTCCTGGATGATAGGCCCCATGGATGCGGGCGGGCGGGGCAAGTTCGTAGGATGGATCCAACGCACCGAGAAGAACGAGCCTTCCCTGCCGAGGGTGGTGCCGTAAATGCAAAGACAATGCCTCAAGCACCCCTGCGCCTTTGTGCGGGGCTATATTTCCAAGCGCCGCAATCACCGGCGGGCCCCTGCGGCGCGCGGGACGCACCAAAGCGACAGTGTGCAGCAGTCTATGGGGACGCACGAATACAGATGTCGCAACCCCGGGATAGGCTGCTTTAAGAAGCTCGGCAGATGCATCAGAAAAGCAGATAATCCGGTCCGCGCGCTCCAAAAGCGACAGCCAGGCGTTGCGCCACATGCTTCGTGTTTGGGGTTCGCCTTTCGGTCCAAAGGCAACCACGGAATCCGGCTCACTGGGCAGACTCCGAAAGATCGCGCCGGTCTCACCTGGCGCGCCAGACAGCGTGTAATCTGCATCGATTGGGAAGTAGTCATGGATCAAAACATCGAGCTTTTGGTCCGCTGCAAGAGCAACCAGAAGCGTAGGAATTCTAATCGGTTCCGGGTCACCGACAGCGCAGGAGTAAACCAGCCGATAACTTGGAATGCACCGAAATAGACTTAACAAATCCTCTGCTGCGCTTACGCCAATGCGCGCAACGCCGTCTACGGTGTGGAGACTTGCTTCAAACCTAACTGGCCCCCCTACTCGCAGCACAACCGCTGAACCGAACTCAGCGCAATCCGCCTCAATACGATCTTGCAACCAACGTTCGGCGCCGCCGCCTAAGGAATGGGCGACATAGACCGGTAGATCAGATGGACGTGCAGCCGCACTGGCCCAAGCGAGGGCCAATGCAAAACGCTGAGAAGCAAGTGGATCGGCCGCAATAAACTCCTGCACTAGCATGTCATAGTCGGGGTATCTGGCATTGATCAGTTCGCTATTCTTGATCAGCAGATCGGCCTTGCGAGATGCACCGAATGAAGAGCCCGAACAATGCTCGATGTAGAGATTGGGGACGATAACGCTCTTGCCGCCGCGTTTCGCGGCGCGCTGACACCAATCAACTTCTTCGCCATATCCCGCGCCGAATGCGGAATCGAAGCGTGGGTTTCGTTGCCACCATACCGCCCCCATAGCCATGCAAAATCCCACTCCGGTGGGAGCAGTAACCGGTTCTCGGGAGAGAGTTGCTGCGATTTGGTCGATTTGGTCAGCGACACCTGCCCCAAGCTCAATATCTCGACACAAAAGGGGTGCGCTCGCAATCTCAGCGGCATTCGACATCGGTGTGACAGAGGCGACAGTTTGATCGCTCAAAGGTGCCAATAGACGGGGCAACCATTCCCTTGGCACGAACGCGTCTGAGTTCAACAGAACGACGGGTCCTGAAAATCCGTCTGCAACGAGATACTCAAAGGCGTGGTTGACTGCACCAATAAATCCGCGCGCAGTGGGGTGTTCGATCAACGTAACAGGTAACGTGGCCGGTGCCGTCTCGATCCACGCTCTAACCATGTCACGCAACCCGCTTTGCGTGGAGCCGTCTTCAACCAACATTACGCGGACTTCGCAACCTGGCAGATGCGTGTGAGCGGCTAGACGTCTGAGGGCTTCGGCGGTCTTATCCGCGGCGTTATGGATTGGCATAATGATCGCCGGCGCCGCTCCGTTCCAGCCAATGTGTGCAGGACCTTCCGAACAAATGGCCTCACGAGCAAAAAGCCTGGATTTCTGGTCACTGGAATCTGTGAGTTTCAAACCGCGCTTAATACGCCCATGCGCGGCCATGTCTCGCCGCAAGGACCATGCCAAGATATCGGGCGAAAGCCACATCAAGGTCAGGACAAATCTCGGGAGCAGACCGACTTGCGCCCATCGCCATTTCATCCGCGAAAACGGGGGGATAGGCACCACCTGTTCCTCCCGCTCATGGCGCAGCAACACCAACTGCGCGTTTGCAATCGGGATCGACAATTGGAAGCCTGATGCACCACCTGCCGTATCCAGATGAACTATCGTGGAACTACCGCCACCCTCTAGCCGCAAACCCGGGACTTCCGCGTGGCCACTAACAGTGAGTTGTCCACGCGACAGGCTAATTTTCTCCACCTGGCCCAGGAACTCCGCCCCAGGTCCGATCAGCGCCGGGCCGTCTGAAGACAGAACAAGATGACGGGTACTGTAACGCCGGAAAACGCGAATAAAGGTTCGGGCAATCGTACGAATCATAAAGGGAGGGCTCCAGCCGGTGAATCTCCCTCCATTCAGGACAAAATTAACTATGATACCGTTAAGCATCTCGCATGAAGACACTGCGCCAGGCTTTGACGCCTGATCCAACACACAAATTGAATGCACCCAGCCCATGCGCGAAGGGCAAATTTCACGTCGCCATCATTCTGGGCACCTACAACGGTGCGGCGCATCTTTCAGAGCAGCTTGAAAGCCTCTTGGCACAAAGCCACGAGGATTGGAGCCTCTGGGCACACGATGACGGGTCCACGGACAATAGTTGGGATATCCTCACGGAATTTGCCGAGGTTGCGCGACGCCGCGGCAAGCGTGTGACACTCGCGCGCCAGCAAGTTTCGGAAAGCAAGATTGCGGCTCAAGCCGATCCAGTAGGTGTCGCACGCGCGTATCACTGGCTAATTTCACAAGCAGAAGTTCAGGCTGCGCCCTATGTCGCGCTGTGTGATCAGGACGACGTTTGGAACGAAGGCCGCCTAGCCAAGGGTGTTGCAGCTTTGGCACCGTTTCAGTCCATCGGAAGCGCAGCAATGCACTCTTCTGGAATGACACTTATCGACGACCAAGGGCGCGATCTGGGGCAAACGAGGCCACGATCCGGCCGGCCGACTCTCCCGGCGAAATTTGCCAGCGCACTGGCGCGCTGTCCCACAAACGCACCTACGCTCCTGTTCAACGCGGCGGCCGTGCAACTGGCAAAAGCAGTCGCAATGCCTGCTGACATGCCGACATTCGACTGGTGGCAGGTCCTACTGGTTCTCGGATGTGGCGGAACACTCGTACAGGACAGATCGCACACTGTCAGATATCGGCAACACAGAAGGAACATGCTGGGTGAGGTCGCGACGTGGCGCGGCATTCAAAGGCGCGCAGGGCTTTTGACCAATGGCGGATATCGCCGTTGGAGGGACAGTCTCGCCGTAGGTTTGAAACAAGCGCCCCTCACACCGGAGGCGCGCCAAATTGTCGAGGCTTACTGCAGCGCACCTCATGCAGGTATCGCCCGCGCGAACCATCTGTTGGCCAGCGATTTGGTTCGACCGGGGATCATCGGAAAAGCGGCAACAATACTGTGTGCCTCTACGGGGGCGCTCTAGCCGCTTAGCGCTGCGTGTCAGTAGCGAGACATAAGAGCCAACCGCTTCGATCGCTAGAAGGTCCTGACCAAATAGGTTGCCTGGATCTCAACACTCGCAGGCGAGCCAAGCACTAAATGCGGGCCGCTACCCGCGCAGCAATTTACTTCATTAGCCCCCGCAAATAGGTGCCGTACTCGTTGTTTTTATAGACCTCCGCGCGCTTTTGCAGCGCTGCAGCATCAATCCACCCCTGCTCAAATGCGATTTCGTCCGGACTACCGACCTGAAGACCCTGCCGCTTTTGAATAGTACGAACAAAGTCACCCGCATCCAACAAAGACCCATGGGTCCCGGTGTCCAGCCATGCGTACCCGCGACCCATGCGTTGGACGGTAAGCTCACCAGCTTCCAGATACTTCTCCAAAAGCGTCGTTATCTCCAGCTCCCCCCTGTCCGAAGGCCGGACTTGGCGAGCTTTCTCCGATGCCGTTCCATCAAGAAAGTAGAGCCCTGTTACAGCATAGTTCGACGGCGGGATCTTGGGTTTCTCAATGATTTCACGCACCGCGCCGTCATTCTTAAATCCTACGACGCCATAGCGTTCCGGATCGGCAACGTGGTAGCCAAAGACGGTGCCGCCCACAGGCTTCGCATCGGCTTCTTCCATCAGCTTAGGCAAACCATGACCGTAAAATATGTTGTCGCCCAGCACCATGGCAGACGGTGAACCACCCAAAAACGCTTCTGCGAGGAGATATGCTTGCGCAAGCCCGTCCGGCGACGGTTGCGTAATATAGGTCAGACTGAGACCCCAATCACTTCCGTCACCCAAGACCCTTTGAAACTGGGACTGGTCTTGCGGTGTCGTAATAACGGCAATCTCGCGAATGCCTGCGAGCATCAACACGGACAAAGGGTAGTAGATCATCGGTTTGTCATAAACAGGCATCAACTGCTTAGAGACGCCGACCGTTATCGGATAGAGCCGCGTTCCCGACCCACCGGCCAGGATAATGCCTTTGCGTTTAGTCATTGTGTGGACAGGTCCTCTAGAATTTCTGCGAGGCTTTTACGCCAATCGGGTCGGGCAATACCAAAACATGCCTTGGTTGCGCTGCAATCCAATCGCGAGTTGTGTGGACGTGGCGCAGGCGTTGGATAGTCGCGCGCCGGTATGTCGGCAACCTGGCAATCTGTACCGGATTGCGCGAAGATTTCCCGGGCAAAATCCGCCCAGCTTACATCGGGATAGCCTGAAAAGTGGTAAGTACCCGACTTCTCCGGTTCTTCAGCCAACTGAACAACGATCGCCAGACAGGCAGCGGCAATTTCTGATGCACCGGTGGGCCCACCCACCTGATCTGCAACGATTGACAGAGATTCCCGCTCGCTTCCAAGCCTGAGCATCGTTTTTACGAAATTCGACCCGTGAGCAGAAACCACCCAGGATGTCCTTAGGATCGCATAGGTGCCGTGCGCTGCGTGGACCGCTTCCTCGCCCGCGAGCTTACTGTGACCATAGGCGCCCAACGGACCCGTCAGATCGACTGGTGCCCAAGGGACCTCACCGGAGCCGTCGAACACATAGTCGGTAGAGATATGGACAAATGGCACTCCAGCAGCCGCCGCCGCGCGGGCCATGGCGCCCGGCGCATCCCCATTTATCGTTTGTGCGATTTCAGGCTCGGACTCCGCACGATCCACAGCTGTGTAGGCGGCGGCGTTGATTACGCCCCGGACCCCATGCTTTGAGGCCGCGGTTGAGAGTGCCGCGGCGCAGGCTTCGGGGTCCTCCAGATCAGCTTCTTCACGGCCCAGAAACATGGCGTTTGGAACCTGCTTTTGTAACTCACGAGAAACCTGGCCGGTTTTACCAAAGACGAGAATCGTCAATGCGTTGGCCCTCCCAGCCAAATCGTTCACGCAGACAAGTATAAGAACCTTCTACGCGAATGACAGGCGCAATGAATGCGCCAATAAATCCCGCTATGCTCGGCCTGCAGACAGGGCGCAGCGTGCGCTGCACTAAAGCACCATTAACAAACTTGATTGAAAACCTGCCGCCAGTTTCATCCGGCACTTTCTCATCCTGCTCTGGTCTCGCCGGGCACCAGGTCAGTGCCCAAGCGGAGCCTGAGATGTCTGACCTTCAAACACCGATCCTTTCCTTGCCCTACATCGCCGCCGCACAGGCGCAAAAGCACGTCACACATAACGAGGCCCTCAGCAAACTCGATGTGCTGGTTCAACTCACGGTCCGGGGTTTCGAGCAAGTATCCCCGCCCGTAACGCCGACCGACGGCACCGCGTATGCGCTGGGCGCAGGTGCGACCGATGCCTGGGCCGGTCAGCCTGACGGAACAATCGCCGCGTATGTCGCTGGCGCCTGGATCTTCTACGCACCCCTACAGGGTTGGTTGGCGACAGATGCCTTAACAGGTGAGATCAAAATCTGGACCGGGAGCGTTTGGGCATTGGCTCAAGCGGCTCTTCCCCAAAACGTTGATCAACTTGGGATCAATGCAACAGCAAACAGCGTCAACCGCCTCAGCGTCAATGCCGAGGCGACGCTCCTCAACAATGCAGGCGCGGGCCACCAGCTTAAACTCAACAAAGCCGCTGATACGGATACCGCAAGCCTGCTCTTTCAAACCGGTTTTTCTGGTCGCGCTGAAATGGGAACGACCGGCAACGATAACTTCGCAATAAAAGTGAGCCCAGACGGTTCCGCCTGGAGCGATGCTCTATCTGTTGAGGCCGCCACTGGCGCCGTGAGTTTCCCGTCCGGGGCGTCGGTACCTTCGCTGATGCCCGTTGTCGGACAATGGACCTGTACCACGACAGCCGACTGGGCCGGATTCAACGGCGCCTACGGAATTTCCAGCGGTGACCACGCGGAAAACGCGGGCACTGGAGCTGAACCAGCGCTCTTATGGTCCGACTTGGGACTACCTTTATCTGGCGGCACGGTTCTAAATCGCTGGACCGGCCAATTGCGCGCAAGTTCATCCGACCTCACCTCGATCGATATCAGGATCTTCGTTCAATACGGCCTGCCCGATGGCAGCTTGAGCAGCACCGCGGACCTGACACGCGACCTCCTGTGGGGGGTAGACGGGTTTGCGATGAACGGGGAAGGGTTCGTTCCGATCGACGTCGACCTTGGTGGCTACACCGTTCCTCGCAATGGATCCCTCACGGTTTACAT
Organism: Pseudomonadota bacterium; assembly: GCA_038747015.1. Classification (GTDB taxonomy): domain Bacteria; phylum Pseudomonadota; class Alphaproteobacteria; order Rhodobacterales; family Rhodobacteraceae; genus Shimia_B. The sequence goes on along the minus strand of JBCDKE010000010.1, from coordinate 9,076 downwards.
GCGCGCTGCAAATAGCCCGTCTCAGACCAACTATGTCTTTGCCTCAACAAATCTGGACGCGGTGGCTGGCACCTAAACTACCCACGCAGGAATTTGGTCAGACCTTTAGATCAATCGACCTGCGGCGTCTCAATTGACAAGGATAACCCAAGCCGTTCGCCCACACCGGAACGCTGCTGCAAAGGACGCCACCAGGCTTCATTGGCCAGATACCAATCCACTGTGCGCGAGAGCCCCTCTTCCACCGTCACCGACGGACGCCAGCCCAGCTCTTCGCGAATACGCGTGGGGTCGATGGCATAGCGCGCGTCATGGCCGGGGCGATCGGGCACAAAGGTAATCTGATCCTTGTAGGACCCATCGGATTTGGGGGCCTTTTCGTCGAGGATCGCGCAAAGCGTTTGAACCAGCTCTAGGTTCGATTTTTCGTTCTCACCGCCGATGTTGTAACTCCGACCCAACCGGCCTTTCTCGAGAACCAGCAAAAGCGCGTCGGCGTGGTCCTCCACATAAAGCCAGTCGCGCACGTTTGAGCCATCGCCGTAGATCGGCAGCGGCTTCCCTGCGAGCGCGTTCAAGATGACCACTGGAATGAGCTTTTCAGGAAAGTGGTAGGGCCCATAGTTATTAGAGCAGTTCGTCATTACTACGGGCAGGCCGTAGGTCTCAAACCACGCGCGGACGAGATGGTCCGATGCGGCCTTGGAAGCAGAGTATGGAGACCGTGGATCATAAGGCGTTTCTTCGGTGAACTGCCCCTCAGCCCCCAAAGATCCAAATACCTCATCAGTAGAGATATGGTGAAAACGGAAGCCTTCCGGACGCCCTTCGGCCTCCCAATGCTTGCGAGCTGCCTCCAGCATGTTGAACGTGCCGGTGATGTTCGTGTCGATGAAATCAGCAGGCCCATCAATGGAACGGTCTACATGGGACTCCGCTGCCAAATGCATGACCGCTTCTGGCGCATGCTCGGCGAAGATCGCGTCCAAGGCTTCGCGATCTCTGATATCGGCCTGCACAAAAGTGTAGCCCCTTTGGTTCGCTACTGGTGCAACGTTATCAAGACAAGCCGCATAAGTGAGCGCGTCCACATTGACGACTTCGTGCCCCGTTCGCACCGCTAAGCGCACAACCGCCGACCCGATAAAACCAGCCCCTCCTGTGATCAAAATCTTCATGCGTGGCTTTCCTGGAAGGGCTGGCGAACGGACCAGTATTCTGGCGGGCGAACCGCTGAGTTTTGACCCCGACCGCCGGAGCCCCTGCGCGCGGTAGCAAGCGGACCTCGGTTGAACGCGTCAAACGGTGCCCAAATCACGAATGCATCCTCACGCCGACCATTGAAATGGGCTGTCAAAGTCTTTGAAGGTCACTGCCGCCGCATCCTTTTCACTCAGGATTGGCATACCGTCGAACTTCCAATCGATGCCGCAACTGTCCCAGCGGACGCAACCATCGGCCTCGGGAGCATAGAAGTCTGTGCACTTATAGACGATCTCGGTGTCAGGGGTGCGGGTGATAAACCCATGGGCAAAACCCTCGGGTATCCAAAGCATGTGACCGTTTTCCGCCGTAAGTTCGAAACCGACCCACTCTCCATAACTCGGAGAACCGCGGCGAATGTCGACTGCCACGTCAAAAAGAGCCCCGCGCCCGCAGCGTACAAGCTTGCCCTGACCATGAGGAGGTGCCTGAAAATGCAGTCCACGCACGGTGCCGACTTCAGCACTGAGGGAATGGTTATCCTGAACGAACGCCGCATCGATGCCGAGATCGGCAAAGGTACGCGCGTTCCATGTCTCCGCAAAAAAACCGCGCGCATCGCCGAACCGCCGTGGGACGAGGTGGGCTACCCCATCGCTTCTATCGTTCTGAAAATTCACAATCATAACGACGCGGTTATCGGCCACACTCCTCCCACAGTTCAACACCTATCTGATGCCTGCACGGCACCGCATGAGGTGCGTCTGTCGCCAAAATAGCCAGCGGATGGATATCGCCTTGCTCAGCCTTTTCTATCTGAACGCATCATTGACCGCGATAGCTGAGCACGGTCTGCAAGGTCCGCTTAAAAACGTAAAAATCCATCTTGAAATCAAGCTCGCGAATATAGCGCAAGTCAGCAGCGACCTTGTCGCGGGTTTCCTCAATGGACGAAACGTACCCTATTTCCGTCTGCGCCAATCCACTAATGCCAGGCAGCACGTCATGGCGTTTGCGATAACCCGGAACTACGCGGAGGTAGTGACGCGCATGCGTAATGTAATCCGGCCTCGGTCCAATCAGGCTCATCTCTCCCCGCAGCACGTTGATTATCTGCGGGAGTTCATCGACCCGGGTCTTACGCAACAAAGCGCCAAGCTTGGTGATGCGCTCAGTTTCCAGCGGAGCGTCCGCGCCGCGCGTAATCGTCCCATTCGCAGTCATTGTGCGGAACTTGATCGCGCGAAATGGCAGGCATCTGTGCCCCATCCGTTGCTGGACATAGAACAGGCCTCCGGGGCTAAAGATCGGGTTTAGGATCGCTAATCCAAGTGCCACGGCGCCTACGATGGGCAGCAACATCAGCGAAATAGCTACATCGAAAATACGTTTTCCGTGCTTCACATAGAAGGCGCCACCAACACCTGCGAAAAGTTCTTCGTAAGGCCCCAGTGTTGGCCTCTCAACCTTGTCTGTTTGCAAACCTTAGTCCCCCTTTAACCGCCCCGCTCTGCGAGACTAGTACAAACCAGGTGCCCCAGAATGGGTAGCTTGGAACACTCACCAAGGGTGTATGCATTTGCGCAGTCCCTGGCACCGCGTGAGCGATGCTCAAATAAGGGGATACGCGCAAAAATCTAAGCACGGGTTAACGGAACTTTAGCCACTTTATTGAGCCATCCAGAGACATCGCCGCAAAGAAAAAGGGACGTTGGAGGGAGGCACCTCAGGTGCGGGGCCGGCCAAGAAACGTCCTTCTCACGGATCGGGCAAGAAAGAAAACCAGAACAACCAGCGCACAGGCCAGTACCGCCGCCTCGGCACGGAACACCGCGGTTTCAGCGGTTGGCGAAGTCGCGAGAATAACCCCCGCCGACAACATGGCCGGCGAAACCGCACCTTTCGACGGCAAGTATCTCAGCCCGACCACAAAAAAGGCGACGGCGAATAGTTTGATCCACGTGGACTCGACGGGCATCAAGACCAACACAGACGCGACAGCTGCGCCAAGGACCATGGCTAGCGCGCGGCTGCGAGCCTGAGCGACCTGTTTGCCTGGAGGGTCGAGCGCCCTTGCCGCAAAAAGAAGCGCGATCCAATGGGAATGCGTGTTGTCGAACTGGCTCGCGATCAACTGCGCGAGCACAAGCCCGATCGCCAAGGCAAAACCATGGGTGATGGCAAAGCCGGTTTGGACATCCGACGGCGGAACATGACCTTCGACCTTTAGGATGATCGCCAGAACGAGGCCCCCCGCCAAGGACGCAGAAAAAACCAAGAGCAGCGGCCCCAGCTCTGCGGCGGCCGTTGTCGGACTATTGAGTATGATCCATGACATGATCGCGAAAACGCTGACCCGGCTCCCATAGCGCGCCAGTTCGAACCCAGCGAGAAGCGCAAACGCAGGAGCCAGAGCATAAAAGCTGTACCAGGGCGGAATAAAGCTGGACACCACGGTCGCAAGGATCACGGACAAAGCGGCACTGCCCGTCTTGTAGCGACCACCGAACAGCGACCCAAAAAATCCAAGTATGACGCCGGTTACAGCGCCACCGATATAGGGCAGGCCAAAGAATACTGCCGCCAAACCAGAAGCCGCGCACAGCCCCGCGAAGAGGATTGCCACCAAAGTCCACGGCAACAGCATTGGACCGCTTTCGGAAGGCGCCGCGGTTTTGCTCATGCTCGTATCCTTGAGCAAGCGCCGGCTCTGGTTTCGCTCGCCGCGTTACCCAAGGTTCTCCTGCGCCCGCTTCCGCGCCTCTTCCTGGAGGTCTTCAACCTCGTCATGTTCATCAACGATCTCGGTGCCGAGAAGGGTCTCCAACACGTCTTCCAGCGTGATCAGTCCTGCGGTCCCACCGTATTCATCGACAACCAGCGCGATCTGCGCGTCTTTGGACAAAAGGTCTTCCTGAAGCGCATCTAGATCCTCGGTTTCTGCAACACGCAGAATGTCGCGCGACAGCGACGAAACCGCCTGATCGCCTCGGCCTCGCAACGCCTCCAGCAGGACATCACGCGTGAGCACAAATCCGGTCACCTCGTCGATGGTCTCGCCAGTGACCAGCAAACGCGAGAAGGGAAACGTATCTTGGCCCTCCACGATCTCCCCGATGGTGGTATCACCGCGCACATGCTCTAGGACGGTGCGTGGTGTCATCACCTCTCGCGCGGGGATTTCCGAAAGTCGGAACAGGTTCGTCACCACGCGGGTTTCGTCCTCTTCGACGATCCCCAAACGCTGGCCTGCGGACGTCAGCGCGGTAATTTCCTCGCGTGATACCTCGGCCTCCGGTTCGCCCCTTGTAATGACTTTTGTGATCGCCTGACTCATCCACACCAATGGCAATTGCGCCACGATCAACCACGGCAAAACGCGGACAGCAAATGGGACAAGCCCACGCCAGTATGTGGCGCCCAGAGTCTTGGGGATGATTTCAGATAGGATCAGGATGCCCAGCGTTAGCGCCGCCGAAAAAATCCCAACGCCAGCGTCATCAAAGACGATGGCCGCTTGCGCGCCCGCGCCGGTCGCACCAACTGTGTGGGCAATCGTATTCAGCGACAGGATCGCCGCGAGTGGTCTTTCAATGTCAGCGCGCAGCTCCCTGAGTTTTGTAGCCAGTTTCGGGCGGCTTTCGCTCGAGGACTCAATGAAGGACGGCGTTACCGAAAGAAGCACAGCTTCCAAAATTGAACAAAGAAATGAGACGCCAATAGCGAGTACGACAAATACGATGAGTAAGGTCAATTGCGTCCCCAGAAAAATGAGCTGTCAGCCCATACTCTAAGGATCGCCCTTCCGTGTCGATTGCTAATCTACGCGGAATCCAAATACAAAAATTTGCACTTGGGAGGAGCGAATTCGACGCACGTGCAAGAGCATTCAATTCAAATAAAATCCCATACCGCTAGATGACCTTGCGTCCCGGGTCAGGGATTCCGTGCCTCCCAAGGTTTACAGGTCCTGCCCCGATACGGATGGTGTCGTAGGTTTTCCTGAGGCGGTGCAAACGTCGTGGCCAGCATTCTTTATTTCGCGTTCTTTGCGGGGGTTCCGCTGCTGATCCTGCTGGCGACCCGCCATATCCCCTTGGCGGCCAAGCTGGGCAGCATCATCCTGTGTTACGCCATCGGGCTGATCGTCGGGGTTTCGGGCTTGCTGCCCGACGCCGCCTACGCTCCCCGCACCACGCTCACCGAGGTGAGCCTCGTACTCGCTTTGCCGATGCTGCTCTTTTCCATCGACATCCGCGCCTGGCGCCGCATCGCGGGCACCGCGCTTTTGTCCATGCTGGGTGCCGTCATCGCGGTGGTAACCGTCGCAACGCTGCTCTTCTTCTGGCTCGACAGCCGCGGGACCCCCGCCGCCGAGGAACTCTCGGCCATGACCGTGGGCATGTACACAGGCGGCGTCGCTAACCTCGCCGCCATGAAGGTGGCGCTCAGCATCCCCGAGGATCGCTTTGCCGTCTTTGCGACCGTGGATACCGCCGTCGGCGCAGCCTACCTGCTCTTTATGCTGACACTGGGACGCGGGATCTTTGGCCGCGTGCTGAAACCCTTCGATGACGCCGCTCGTTTAGAGAGCCTCCCCGACACCGATACCGCGCCGGACCGCAGGCTTCCGGCCGCCATCGCGCTGGCACTGATCCCCGCCGCAGCCTGCGTGGGCCTCGCGCTCCTCATCGCGCCGATGATCGGATTTGCCCAGTTCGAGGTGACGGTGATCGTGCTGCTGACCACCTTTGGCCTCCTGGGCTCCCTGATCCGCGCGATCCGCCAGAACCGGCTGGCGGAGCCTTTGGGCATGTTCCTGATCTATGTCTTCACCTTCTGCGTGGCGGCATCACTCGATCTGACGACCCTCCTCGACGTGGACCTCACCATCGTTGCTTTCGTCATCCTCGCGACCATTGGCACAGTGCTGCTTCACGCCGCGATCTGCCGCGTGACCGGCGTCGACACAGAGACCTTTCTGGTCACATCCGTCGCCGCGCTCTTGTCGCCGGCCTTCGTGCCGATGATCGTCGAACGCCTGCGCAACCCAGCCCTTTTGATGTCCGGCATGTCTGTCGGTATCCTCGGGTTTGCCATCGGCAATTACCTGGGCATCACCCTGGCGCTGATCTTGGCGTCATGAACTAGGCAGGAGATACCATGCCCCAACAGAGCTTTCCCGCCGAAGGGCGCGCGCCAGAGGACGTCCTCGCCGATCTCGACGCCTTCGCGGCCACCGACCCGAATTACAAAGAGGGCCGCCTCTGGAGCCTCGTCTACCACCTCGACAATGACCACGACGCGTTCCTGTCAGAGGCCTACGGCAAATTCTCTTCCGCCAACGGGTTGAACCCGGCCGTGTTCCAAAGCGTGAAAAAGATGGAGACCGAGGTGATCTCCATGGTCGCCGGGCTTCTGAATGGCGGCGGCGACGCGTGCGGGGTGATGACGGCGGGCGGCACAGAGAGCTGCCTGATGGCGGTGAAAACCTACCGCGACATGGCGCGCAAAAACCGCAAGGTTACGCGCCCCAACATGATCCTGCCCGAAACCGCCCATGTGGCGTGGTTCAAGGCGTCCGAGTATTTCGGGGTGGAGGTAAAGCTCCTGCCCCTGGGCAAAGACCACCGCCCAAACCCGAAAAAGCTATCGGGCCTGATCGATTCCAACACGGTGATGGTGCTGGGTTCTGCCCCTGAATATCCGTTCGGGCTCATCGATCCGATCGAGAAAATGGGCAAGATCGCGCGCTCCAAAAAGGTGCCCATGCATGTCGACGCCTGCGTCGGTGGCTTCATCCTGCCCTTCATGGAAATGAACGGGGTCGATCTGCCGCCCTGGGACTTCCGCGTACCGGGGGTGACCTCGATCTCGGCGGATGTGCACAAATACGGCTACGCGGCCAAAGGCGCCTCCACGATCATCTACCGCGATCTGGAAACGCTCAAACACCAGATGTTTGTCTACGAGGAATGGCCCGGCGGCATCTTTGCCTCCCCCGCGCTGCTCGGCACCCGCCCCGGCGGCGCCTACGCGGCGGCCTGGGCCACGCTCCAGAAAATCGGCGTCTCGGGCTACCGCGAGCTGGCACGGCAAACGACCGAAGCTGTCAATCAGATCCGCGCAGGCGTCGTGGCCATCGACGGCCTCGCCGTCATAGGTGACCCCAAAGGCCCGCTCATCGCCTACCGGTCCAACAACAAAAAGATCGATATCTTCGCCGTGGCCGGCCAGATGGAAAAAGCAGGGTGGAGCATCAACCGCACGCAAAAACCGGACGGCATTCACGCCATGGTCACTGCCCAGCACCTCGCCGTGGTGCCTAAGTATCTCGAAGATCTCAAAGAAGCCGTCGCCGCCGTCCGCGCCGATCCGAAATTAGCCAAATCAGGCAGCGCGGCGACCTACGGAATGATGGCCCACGTGCCGTTCCGGGGCATGGTCAAAAAGCGCGTGCTCGACATCTTTGCCGAGATGTACCGCGCAGGCGGCGCGCAACTCGACCTGCACGCCGATGCCTCTCCGTCGCTCGTGGAACGGGTCATGGGCCGCTATGTCAGCTGGCGCGCCAAGCGAAGCCGCTAGGCGCGCCTTGAGCGGGCGGCGCTAGGCCGCCTCCGCTTCTTCTTTCGCGGAAAAGCCCAGGACCATCAGCGACACACCGCTCGAAATCAGTTCGATGGCCAGCAGGATGCCCAGCAGAGTCGCTGCCGACTGCGGGAAATTCGAGAGGATCATGACGGCGAGGACCACGGAGACCACGCCCGACAAAAGCATCGCCCAGAACAGGCCCGTGCCGCGCAGCTTGAACGACATGATGACTTTGACCACACCGCTCGCCGCGAACATGATCGCCACGAGATAGGTCAGCGCCAGAACACCTGCCAGCGGCTTACCGAGCAGGTTGATGCCGATAAAAATATTGATCGCGGCCAGCAGGATTGCCCAGATTTTCTGACCCCAGGTCTCCTCACGGAACACCCCGAACACCTGAAAGATCCCGCCGATCAGGAATAACCACCCCAACAGCTGCTCTACCGTCAGCGTCGCGGCCAGGGGGTTCATCAGGGCAAAAATACCCGCGATGATCATAAGTATCCCAATGACTATGTGCATTGCTCAATCTCCTTCAAAGACTGCTCTGTTTTTTGGAACAACACGCCACGAGGCGCGACACACCATTAAATCCGTTCCCGCATTCTCACGGTCACGGAACCATCTTCACGCTGAAAAATCAGCCTGTCGACATTCTTCACGAACTTGCTGCTCGCGCTGATTGCGGCCACGACGTCTCTTTCCAGCTTTTGTATTTCCTCGCCACAGGCGCGGAGCGTTCCTGCAAAGTTTTCGGGGAATGTGATCGTACCGTCACCAATCTCGGCCTGCCCGACGAACTGGTTGCACCCCCCGAAAATGGAAAAGGACCCGTCCTCAAGGAAACTGATCGTCGGCAGAGCTTCACCCTCCAAGGTCGTGCCGCCTATTTCCGTCAGCACCCAATCGACGCCCGCGATCTGTTCAGTTCCCGTCTGCGCGTCCGTAACAGGAGGCATTGCCTGTAACACCAGATCGGCGCTCTCGCCGGCATCACGCGTCAGCACCGGGTAGGCCGATGTGGTTCTGAAAGACACCTGGCCATTCGACAGAATGCGCGCCGCAACAACATAGCTCAGCCCCTCCTGTATGAGGATCGGATCATATGGCAGTTCCAGCTCAAACGGTACACTGTCCTGCTTGAACCTCATGCGCGTCAGCACCGTCGCCGGGACATCCATCAGGGACACATCCAACAGTTCAACTTCCAAAATCGCATCAGGCGGCAGCGCAATCTTTTCGCGATAGGTCACGCTGACGGAAATGGTATCTTGAT
>JBCDKE010000009.1:0-55689 GCA_038747015.1 Pseudomonadota bacterium | reverse complement strand
GACGCACGCCTGGTTCGATTCCAGGGTCGCCCACCACCGAAACCTCCCATGAGCGTATTTGCCACTGAGTTTTCGAAATCCAGGCCCCACCAATAAAATACCAGCGCCGTTTCTAAGATCGGGCAATAGAAAAATACTTTTGCCTGCGGCAGGACGCGATGGCGGCGTTTTATTGTCGTAAACTGGATCCCACATAGGCATGATTTTTTTGTCAGCCCGCTATCTCGGAGAGCGAATTTACCACTCTGATCTTTTGCGAAGTCCTCAGAAAGCTTGACCTTTTTGGGCCTTCACGCGAGCCTCAATTGGCATAAAAGCTGAGTCGGGGGCGGAAAGTTTTGAAAAAACTTCATTTAATCGCGGTGCTATTGGCTGCATTTACAACGTCTGCATCCGCTCAGACGCCGCTTTCATATATGGAGAACGGTACGCCTCTATTCTCCTTTGACGTGCCGGATTTCTGGTCGGTGCGTACCGGGGGGCCACGCGAAATCTCGGACCCGGCCATCGACGAATTGCGTCCGGTCAGCAGGCTGATCGGGATGCAGCCCGAAGATGATGACGCCGCATGGTTGGGATTTATATCGCCGCCCGGTGTGACCAACTTCGCGCAGGGTCGCGCCTATCTGGCCAATATTTCCAACCAGCTCGCGCGGCAGCCCGAGGTGACGGGTAACCGATCCATAAGTATTTCAGGTCTCCAGGCCGAGGTCATCACTGCCACAGGGCGGCGTCAGGGCCGCAACGTCGAGATCACCGCGACGATGATCCAGCTGCCCGGCGCGCGCGTGGCGATCGGTGTGGCGGTGCTCGCCACTGACACGGACCTCAACTACGCCTCGGTCCTCAACGAAGTCTTTGGCTCTTTTAGAGCCGAGTGAAAGAGCAGGATTAGGTCATGACCCGTAAACTCACTAAACCTGCAACCACCGTATTAGGCTTTACGGTTGCCGCCGTTCTACTGAGCGCCTGTGACAGCGCCTATGTCGGCGTGCGATATGGGGATCCATATTACGACTCGATCTTGTGGCACGACTACTACGGGGACCGCGATGTCGACATCGATATCGATGGCGAGATCGACATTGAACGGCCCGATAGGCCGGACCGGCCGGACCGACCTGATATAGACCTGCCTGATCGCCCAGATGTAAAACCACCGTCGCGCCCCAAGCCGCCCGTTACGCGGCCTAAACCACCGCGTCCCCCGATCAGTAGGCCACCCAGCCGCCCTAGCCGTCCCAGGCGCTAAGCACCAAGACCCATCGGCTCACTGCCTACTGAATTGCTGGGCGCCGCGCTGGTGATATGGACTGTGGACTCTGGGAACCTGTCGCTTCGGACCGTCACAGCGATCTCGCCGGGAGTGCCGTTTGATCGTATCCAGCACCCCGTCGCCCCACCCCGCAGCGTGCGTCGCGCGGGGCCGATCACGGTGGCGGGCCCCTTGACCGTGATCTCTACCGAGGCGTCGATGAGGTGGAGCTTATTGCCCTCCTGATCCAACGCCCGGACGACGATGCGCAATTCCTGGTGGTCGGCGGCAAAGCTATCCGCATCGGGGATCACCGCGAGCTCGGTCGCAACCGGGTCGCGGGCAAAGGCGCGGCGGGTGACCACCTCGCCGCCGACCAGCCCCTCCAGTTCGACGCTCGGCCATTCCCCGCCCCATTTGCCGAGGATTTCCTCTCCGAAGGCGTCCTTGCCGATTACAACGGGCGGGTTGGGGAGATGCGGGTAGTCCTTGCGATCCGGGAAGAATGAGAGCGCGTCCTGACCGGGGATTCGGAGGCGGACCTCTTCGACATTGGTCAGCACGGTCAGGGGGAACACGCCGCCGATATTGCGCTCGCCGCGCGCCCAGTAGGTGACCGGCTCAAAGACCACGCCGTCGGCATAGGGGCGCTGGCTCGCATACGCGGCGGCGGCGAATTTGGGTTCGCGGAACATGGTCATGACGCCGTGGTGGCAGATCCTGTCGCCGGAGCCGAAATCGGCATGGGTGTTGTAGTCGAACATGCACCAGCCGATGCAGCCGCTGATGCGGTCGACGCCAAAGGTCGCGTTCAGCACGTCGAGGTGGCGTTTCACATGTTCGACCTGACGCAGCTCCCCATCGGTGACCTTGGTGGGGAACATGTGGCCGTTGTATTCGGTCACCATGTAGGGAACGTCCTCGGGTAGGCCGGTAACCGTTTGCGGGTCACGCAGGGCCTGCCTGTCGGTATTGGTGCCGGGGCGCAGATGTTCGCCCAGAATGAAGTCGTTGAACGTGTACACATCCTCGAGAAGCGTGCTGAGCACGTGTTTGCGAATGCCGCCGGTCTGGCGCGTGGTGTCGAGCTGATGGGTGAGCGCGTTTGTGCGCGTGTAAAAGGCGTCGTCATCGACGGATTCGTTGATCCTGACCCCCCAGAGGATGATCGACGGGTGATTCCAGTCCCGTTCGATCATGGCGCGCACGTTGTCGACGGCACGATCCTGCCAGAGCGGTCCGCCGAGATACTGCCAGCCGGGGATTTCCTCCAGCACGAGGAGGCCGATCTCGTCACAGCGTTCGAGGAAGGCCTTGGATTGCGGATAGTGCGAGGTGCGCACGATGTTGCAGCCGAGCTCGTGCTTGACGATCTCGGCATCGCGCGCCTGGGCGTCGCGGCCAAAGGCGTAGCCCGCGTAGGGATAGGACTGGTGGCGGTTCAGGCCGATGAGTTTGAGCGGGGCGCCGTTGAGCCTGAAGCCCGTCGGCGTGAATTCTGCCGTTCGCCAGCCGAAGCGTTCGGTGACACGGTCCTCGTTGTCCCCGCAGCTGAGCGTGGCCTCAACGTGGTAGAGGACAGGATCGCCCGGCTGCCAGAGCGCGATACCTTCGAGGTTCTCGAGGCGTATCTCGGTTTCTTTGGTGTCCGCGGTCGCGGTGGCGCTCGCAATGACGGCGCCGGAGGCGTCTTTGAGCCTCAGGGTCCACTGGAAATCCTGGCTGTCGTCGGGGGCTGAGGCCCAGCATTTCACCAACAGCGACTTGGTGGGGGACAGGACATCCTGCGGCTCGATCTTGAGGGCGGCTATGGAGACCGGGTCCACCACCTTGAGGGAGGCCTCGCGATAGAGGCCCGCATAGGTCAGATAGTCGATACGCCCGCCAAAGGGTGGGATGTCGGGGTTCTCAGAGCCGTCGAGGTGGACGGTGACCTGTACGGCCCCCTCCTGAAAATGATCGGTCAACCTGACCTCGAAGGGTGTGTAGCCGTCAGGGTGATGCGCTGCGAGCGTCCCGTTGAGGTAGACATGGGCGTCCGCCATCGCCCCCTCGAACCTGAGAAGGACCTCTTTGCCCTCAAAGCGCGGCTCCCAAGGGACGCTGCGCTGATAGGTGAAGGGCCGCTGGTACGCGCGCTCGTCGAAGTAATCGATGGGCATGTCCACGGCGTTGTGGGGTAAGACCACCGGTGCGCCCTCAGGCGGCTGCTGGGTCCATACCCTGTCAAAGCCCTCTCGAAAGAGCCAGCCTGAGCGGAGATCGGTCGTTCGCGTCATGGTTTTAGCCCAGTGCGTGGAGGACGCCGCGGATTTCGGCGAGCCCGCGCAGGCGTCCGATCAGCGGGTATCCGGGGAAGGTCCCCCTGCCCTCGTCGTCCAGTAATTCGTGGCCGTGGTCGGGGCGGAACGGGATCACGCAATCGGCGCGGCCTTCGTTCTCGCGTCGGGCTTCTTCGTCGCGGAGCACCTTGCAGAGCGCGACCATGTCAGTATCGCCCTCGAGATGCGCGGCCTCTTCGAAGGAGCCATCCGGGAATTTCCGCACATTGCGCAGGTGAACGAAGTGGATCCGGTCGGCATGGCGCACGGCGATCCCCGGCACGTCATTTGCCGTATTGGCCCCCAGCGACCCGGAACAGAGCGTCAGCCCATTTGCGGGCGCGTCATGGGCCGACATCACCCAATCGATATCATCGGCGTCGGAGACAATCCTCGGCAGCCCCAGAATATCACGCGGTGGGTCATCCGGGTGGACGCAGAGCGCCACACCCAGGTCGGCCGCGGCCGGAACGACCTCGTCAAGGAAACGCTTGTAGTTGGCGCGCAGCTCGCCCGCGCCGATGCCCGCATAGCGATCCAGTGCCACGCGCAGTCCGGAAATGTCGTAGCGGTCAAAGGCACCGGGAAGCCCGGCCATGATCGAGGCGAGCAGCGTGTCGCGGTCGTCCTGGGTGGAGGCGCCGAACCAGTCCTGGGCGCGGGCGACAACCTCGGGCGGGTAGTCGTCCTCGGCACCATCGCGGCCCAGCATGTGGATTTCGAAGGCCGCCATGCGCGTGGCATCAAATCGCAGGCATGTCCCGCCCCCGGCGACGGGCGATTTCAGGTCCGTACGCGTCCAGTCGAGCACCGGCATGAAGTTGTAGCAGATCGTTTTCACGCCGTTTGCGGCGAGATTGGCCATGGACTGGCGGTAGTTGGCGAAGAGGCTGTTCAGATCGCCGGTGCCGCGTTTGATGTCCTCGTGGAGCGGTAGGCTCTCGCAGACGTCCCAGGTGAGGCCCGCTGCCGCGATCAGGTCGCAACGCGCGGCGATAGCGTCATTGGACCAGACCTCGCCATAGGGGATTTCGTGGAGCGCATTGACGATCCCGCGCGCGCCAGTCTGCCGGATTTCGCCCAGCGTAATCTGATCGAGTTCAGGCCCGTACCAGCGCCATGTTTCTTTCATGCCAGGTGTCCTTTGATCTAGGGGGGCGTTGCGCTCAGGAAGGTGTCGACGATCTGAGTAAGCTCGGGCGCAATATCTGCCACGCTGTAATTTCCGAAAACCGCGCGGAGGTTCAGAAGGTTTGTGACGAGCGCCTCGGCATCGTTGGATGCGGACACGGCTGCGCCGAGCTCTGCGGCGAGGGGGTCGCTGATCGCCTCGGTGCTTTGCTTTGCATGGAGGAAGGCCATCCAGGCCCCCAAAACCATCAGCAGCCGCCGATAGGGTCGCCCATTTTGGGAGTTTTCAAAGAGCGGATCGAGGATCCTCTGGGGGAGCTTTTGGCTACCATCCGACGCGATCTGTTCCAGACCGTGGTGAATTTCGGGGTTCTTGTACCGCGCGAGGAGATCGGCGGCGTAGGTGGCCAGATTGACGCCCTCCGGGGGCTGAACCGTCGGGATGATCTCGTCTGCCCAAAGCGCCTCGATGAAGCTGCGCATTTTGGGGTCGCTCACCGCCTGGGAAACGGTCTCAAACCCGCAGATGCGTCCGACATAGGCTAGCGCCGAATGGGTCCCATTGAGCATCCGCAGCTTCATACGCTCGAAAGGTTCGACGTCGTGCACCATGATGGCCCCAGCCGCCGCGAAATCCGGACGCTTGCCGTCGACAAAGCTGTCCTCGATCACCCATTGCCGGAACGGTTCATGAAAGACCGCGCCGGGGTCGTCGATGCCCGCGTCATCTTTGAGGCGCGCGATCATTTCGGGCGTCGTGGCGGGCACGATCCGGTCAACCATGGTGGACGGAAAAAGGCAGTGCTGATCGATCCAGTCGGCAAGCGTCGGGTCGATCTTTGCGGCGAGATCGCGGGTGACGCCCTGCAGCACCTGCCCATTTCCGGGCAGGTTGTCGAGCGACATCACAGTGAATGGGCGCAGCCCGGCCTGTCGCCGCCTGCCGAGCGCGTGCACGATGAATCCCGGGGCGGTTCGTGGCAGCGGGTATTCGATGTCGTGGCGCACATCGGCGTTATCCAGGTCGATGCCATGGCCGTTTGCGGAGCGGCAATAGCCTTTTTCCGTGATGGTGAGACTGACGATTTGGGTGCTGGCATGCGCCATGGCGTCGAGCACCGCCTCTGGGTCGCGAGGTGCGACCAGCACATCCGTCAGGATGTCGATGTCGCGAGGTTTCAGCCCATCAGCCGATGTCTCGACGGCGGTGTACCTATTCCCCCGTGGGGCCAGCAGACCCCGAACGCGGTCCGAAGTCATGGAGACGCCGATGACGCCGTAGCCCGCTGCCGCGTCGCTGATATAGGCCGCCGTGTGGGCGCGAAAGAATGCGCCCAGGCCCAGATGGACGATGCGGGGGGCGTCAGTGGCGGTCATAGTCGGTAGGCTTTCTTGACCAACCCATTGGTTAGCTCAAAGGCCAGATCGAACGCCTCGGGTTCCGTCAGTCGCCCCTGCCCCACGAGGTTCGCGAGATACGCGCAATCGACGCGACGCGCCACGTCGTGGCGGGCCGGGATCGAGGTAAACGCGCGGGTGTCGTCGTTGAAGCCAACGGTATTGTAAAAGCCCGCTGTCTCGGTCGTCATTTCCCGGAAACGCATCATGCCGTCAGCGCTGTCGAAGAACCACCATGCTGGGCCGAGCTTGAGCGCCGGATAGACACCGGCCAGCGGCGCGAGCTCGCGGCCCCAGGTGGTCTCATCTAAGGTGAAGACGATGAGTGCGAAATCCGGGTTATGTCCCACAAGATCGAGGAGCGGCGCGAACGCGTCGACATAATCGATCGGCCCAGGAATATCGAAGCCCTTGTCGGCACCGAAGTTGTCAAAGACCTGGGGCGAATGGTTCCGTCGGGACCCGCAATGGAGCTGCATGACCAGCCCGTCGTCGAGGCTCATCTTGGCCATTTCACAGAGCATATGGGCGCGGAAATTCTCGGCATCCTCCGCGCTGCCCTTGCCAGAGGCGATGCGGTTGAAGAGCGCCTCGGCCTCACTGTCAGGCAGGTTTAGCGTTCGCGCGGTGGGGTGCCCATGGTCCGAGGCCGTCGCACCATGGGCAATGAAGGCGCGCCGGCGGATGCGGTGCGCCTCGAGATAGCCCTGCCAGCTCAGCGTGTTTTGGCCCGTGATTTCCGCGAAGGCCTTTAGATTGGCGTCGAAACCGGGCACGGCTGGGTCCACCACGTTGTCCGGCCGGTAGGTCGTTACCATGCGTCCGCGCATGTTCGAGGCGGCCACAGTGGCGTGGTGTTCGAGCGTGTCGAGGGGGCTCTCCGTGGTGGCCAGCACCTCGATATTGAACCGCTCAAAGAGCGCGCGGGGACGGAATTCCGGGGCCGCGAGGCAGGAGCCGATATGGTCGAAAAATGCGTCCGCGGTATCGGCGTGGAGATAGTCGGCCAAGCCAAAGACATGTTCGAGCGAGTAGTCGATCCAGAGCTTGGACGGCGTCCCGCGAAACAGGTGGTAGTGGCTGGCAAAGACGCGCCAGACCTCGCGCGGATCGACCTCTACCGGGGTGCCGTCCTTGCGCGGTACGCCCAATTGATCGAGCGAGATGCCCTGTGAATAGAGCATCCGAAGCACGTAGTGGTCCGGCGTCACAAAAAGCTCGGCCGCGTTACCAAAGGGCGCGTCGCTGGCGATCCAACTCGGGTCCACATGGCCATGGGGGCTGATGATGGGGAGGTCTTGGATGCTCTCCAAAAGCCCGCGGGCCAGATTTCTTGAGCTTGGGTCGACAGGCAAAAGGCGGTTTTCGTCGAGGCGAGGCATTTAGGTCGAAAAGGCTCCCAGCGTCCGGATACGGACCACACACCATTTGACTAAGATCGCCCCGCGTCGACAAGCCCCATTCCGTCGGTCGTGCCGAACTATTCGACTTCGACGTGTCCCATGACTTGCTTGACGGCGCGCGGGGGAGCGCGTTGGATTGACGTCGCACGATTATCAACGGGGGCTAAAAGATGTCTGAGACCTACGGCGTGTCTGTATCCGATTTCGGCGCTCTCGGGGATGGTCAATCGGACGCCTCCCCTGCAATTCAGGCAGCTTTGGATTCCGGCGCACCGCGCGTCGTTGTTCCGTCCGGGCACTACGTCCTGAACAAGGGCCTCAGGATCGGGTCAAATACGCATCTGCACGCGCATCCCGGTGCGATTTTTCAGTTCGGCGATGGCGCGGGCGCAAGCAAAGATGATTTCCTGCTGACCAACAAGGATTTCGAGGCGGGCAACCGGGGCATCCGTGTCGAAGGCGGCATTTGGCACGGCAATAATCTGGCCAATCCTCGGGGCCCCGACGCACCAGAAAGCTATTCCGGTGTCATGGTGAATTTCACCAATGTGGTCGATCTGACGATGCGCGCCATGACCCTGATCGACGCCGAGAGCTATTTCATCCGCTTTGGCGGGGTACAGCATTTTCTGGTCGAGGATATCGATTTCGAGATCAAGAATTTGCGCCCCAATCAGGACGGCGTTCACGTCTCGGGCAATTGCAGCGATGGCATCATCCGGCGCATCCGGGGCCACGGGTCGCGGACGCCAAACGACGATATGGTCGCCCTCCTCGCCGATGATGCCTTGCAGCGGGCGCAGAACCTCAATGGCGCTTTTTGTGCGCCTATCCGTCGGATCCGCATCGAAAACCTGCGTGCTTCTTCATGCCATTCCTTCGTGCGTCTTCTGAGCGTGGACAATCCCATTGAAGATATCGAGATCAGCGACGTCGAAGGCGGATGCGTTTGCAGTGCCATCAACATGGACGCCTGCCGTGATTGCCGGGTGAAGCTTTTCCGGGAAGAAGACCGGCCTGGTGGCGTGGGTCTGATCCGGAACATTCGCGCCGCCGATTTCAACGTCTACAAGGCCTCCGACCAGTCACCTCAGCCATTGATCGATTTCCGGACACGGGTCGAGAATTTCCGACTAGAGCGTTTTACCCGCGACGCGGCGCGCGATTGCGCGCCGCGCGTAGCGACCCTGCAATTGGAACGGATAGATGCGACTGATTTGACACTGGAAGGCCATGAAGAATTGGCTGTTCGCCAGCCTCCATCGGCGAGAAGCCTGTTACCGGACGGGCAAGAGGTGCCGCGTCTGGAGGTCGCTCTCGCAGAGGGCGGCACGTTTACCGTCGGGCATGGCGGTTTCCTCGCGCTCGAGGCCAATCCCAAACAGGCTCGTTAGCTCCACAGGCAAGCAAAATTTGATATGCTGACAATGCGTTGCCGGGCGGCGGCGCGCTGAGAAGTCAGTGCAGGATCGATGGGCAAGTCATTAGTTCCGCCGAACTTTCTCCAGCAACTCGCCCGTTGACGGTCTTTAATCCATCGCCCACTATTCCCTTAATGAAGCCAAAAAAAAGCGATTCCAATGGGAGGAAACTTAATGCCTAAATCAATGGTAATGGGTCTGCGTGCGCGCTATCTGGTGGCCGCATCTACAACGGCAATGCTTGCGTCGACGGCGGCTCACGCGGCCGATCTGGACCTGATGATCTCTGACATCGACGGCAAGGCCGCGATCATCGCAGAGATGGCCGAACGGTTCCAAGCAGAGAACCCTGATGTGTCGATCACGATCAACGCCGTGGGTTACAACGTTATCCGCGAGCAGCTGCCGATCCAGCTCGAAGCTGGCTCCGGCCCAGACCTCGCCTTCATCACCGACACTGGCGGCCTGAACCCTTATTACGTGGACCTGACGCCCTATGTGGACGCAGACGCGTGGGAAGCAAATTACGGGGCAGTTCTGCCTTGGTACCGTGCCGGCGCGCCGGACGGCATCTTTGGCTTCCACAGCGAAATGACCGTGACTGGTCCTTATGTGAACGTCACCATGTTCGACGAGGCCGGCGTGGACATCCCGGAGCCCGGCGCGACCTGGGAAGACTGGGCCGAAGCAACGCAGGCCGTAATGGACGGCGCCGGTTCCTACGCTGGCATGGTCATGGACCGCTCGGGTCACCGCATGGCGGGTCCGGCGATGTCCTACGGCGCGGCCTATTTTGACGATGGCGGTAACCTTGTCATCGACGATGGCTACAAGGCCTTCGCCCAGCTGATGCTGGACTGGCACGCCTCGGGCCTGATGCCTGCGGATGTGTGGCCTGCTGTTTCCGGCGGCAAGTATGCCAACGGCAACGAGATGTTCTTTAACCAGGACGTGCCGTTCTACATGTCCGGTTCGTGGAACCTGGGTAACGTTCAGACCAACGTGGCCGACGACTTTGAATGGTCGGTTGTTCCGGTGCCTTGCGGCCCGGCGGGCTGCGGCGTGATGCCGGGTGGTGCGGGCCTCGTGGCCTTCAAATCCGGCGATGCCGAGAAAGAAGAAGCAGCAGCGAAGTTCGTGGCCTGGATGGGTTCTGACGACGTTGCAGCAGAATTCTACACACGCACCTTCGCGATCCCGGCCCATGCGAAACTGCAGGAATCCGGTCTGGATTACGCAAGTGCAGGCGCATCGGAGTCAGTGAGCGACGGCCTCGTGTCCTTCGCAGCCATGGCCGGTGTTGCGGCACAGCAAACCCCACAGGCCTACCAGCTTCAGGGCAGCGCCAATAACTTCAAGATCTTCAACTCCACGACGCAGTACCTTGCTGCGGCGATGAATGGCGAACTGACGCTCGATGAAGCCATCGAGAAGATTGAAGAAGAAGTTTCTCAGTAACTTCTAGCGACCTAGGGGGCACCGTATCATCGGTGCCCCTAATCTAATGGTGCGATAAAAGACTATGTCCCTAGCTGCTGCCTTTATGCTCGTGATCGCACTGCTGTGGGTTGGCGGCGGCACGATCTGGCTTTTGGCCAACCGGAGCTACCGGCTCTACCAGATCCCGCAGTTCTTTATGGATCTCCTTGGATTTCCTGTAGAAATCTCCCAAGCATGGTTCGGGCGTGGGGGTGTACCTTACGCGCTGTTGCTTCCCAACATGCTGATCTTCGGGTTCTTCACCTTCACCCCGATGCTGCTGAATTTCTATGTCTCGTTGACGGACGGCCCCTCGATCACACTGTTCAACCGCCCATGGGTCGGTTTCGAGAAATACGCCGAGATCTTTAACTGCGAAACGATCCTGACGCCCAAGACCTGCTCGAACTCCGGGTACAATTTCTGGACCGGCATGTTCAACACGCTGTGGTTCGTGGCGATCCAGGTGCCGATCCTGTGCGGCGCGGCGCTGATTACGGCCCTCGTCGTAAACATGAACATCAAGGGGCGCGGTTTCTGGCGCGCGATGTTCTTTTACCCGGTCATGCTGTCGCCGGTCGTTATCGCCAATATCTGGAACTGGGTGCTGCACCGCAAAGGCGCGCTCAATGAGGTGGTTGGTGGAGCCAGCAACGCGATGACCGCGCTGGCGGGAATGTCGGGTTTCGACATGGTTGCCACCGTCGTTTTTGCTGTGGTGCTACTGATTGTCAGCGAACGGGCGCTGCGGTCATCAGATGAACCTTCGGTCGCGTGGACCGGGGTGTTTGCCGTTCTCTTCTGCCTGCTTTTCGCCTGGGCCAATCCGCTGAGTTTGCTGGGCCTTCCCGGCAGCGGTTGGTTGGGGATCGCTCTGTCGCTGGCGCTCGTCTGGGTCGTCTCGTCGGGCCAGACATTCGCGCGCGCGGCGGTCATCGGCGCCGGCATTGTGGCGGCGCTGCTATTGCTGTCGATCCAGTTCGACGCCGTGTTCGATTTTGGCCGCTACCGCCCGATCAACTGGCTGGTGACACCGAATACGGGGTGGCCGTTCTTCTGGCTGGTCTTCGTCTTTTGCTGGAGCCACATGGGCTTTTACATGCTGATCCTGCTCGCAGGGCTGCAGGCGATCCCATCGGACCTCTATGAGGCTGCCAAGATGGATGCGACGAAGCCTTTCCGCGCATTCCGCCGCATTACCCTGCCGCTGGTCATGCCTACTCTGACAGTGGTGCTGATCCTGAGCCTCATCCGCAGCTTCCAGATCTTTGACGAGGTCTATCTGCTGACCGGTGGCGGTCCGGGGCGCGAGACCTTCATGATTGTGCAAAACATCTACGAAGTGGCCTTCCTGAACACGAGCCCGGACTATGGCGAAGCAGCCGCCGGATCGGTGCTGATGGCCGTTGTCATCGCGGCGTTCACCTTCTTCCAGCTGTGGCTCACCCGGAGGCAGTCAGAACTATGACCCGTGTGACAGCATTCCTAACACGCACCGCCGGGAGCCAGGACAAGGCAGATCGCTTTGGCGTCTCGGATTTCCTCGCCTATGGCTATCTCCTGTTGGGCGTGTTGCTCGTGCTCGTGCCGGTGCTCTGGACTTTCGTGTCCTCGATCAAGCCCGAGCGCGCGGTGGATTCCTTTGACACCCGCCTCTTGCCGATGTCGCAGGTTGAGATGGAAATCCCCGGTGTCGGGCAAAAGACAATTTGGGACCTTCAGGCCGAAGACGGCACCGTCACCCAGGTCTTTAAGGCCGGGCCCACGCGCCGGATGACCGATGTGGCGCCGATCGATGACCCAGAGGCGGTGGTTTCGGTGCCCCGCACCCAGCTCGCCCCGAACGAGGAGGTGCGCGTCGCCACCGAGAACTACCTCGACCCCCTCCTGAAACGGAACGGGCAGGAGAATTTCAACTTCGGGACTTACCTGTTCAACTCGGTCTTCGTCACCGTGATGGCGACGCTGATCACGCTGCTGATCAATGCGATGGCCGCCTTTGCCCTGTCGAAGTACAAGTTCCGGGGGCGGCTGACCTTTACGATACTGATCATCGCGACGCTGCTGATCCCGTCGTCTATCATCCTTGTGTCGCTCTTCTTCGTGGTCTGGTCCTTTGGCATCTTTGGCTCGCTATGGGGGGTCATCATTCCGGCGGCGGCCACGCCCACGGGCGTGTTCCTGCTGCGCCAGTACATGCTGACGATCCCCGATGAGCTACTCGAGGCCGCCCGCATGGACGCGGCGAGCGAGTGGCGCATTTTCTGGCGCATTGTCATCCCGCTGTCGCTACCTGCGCTTTCGGTGCTCGCGATCCTGTCAGTCATCTGGCGCTGGAACGATTTCCTGTGGCCGCTGATCGTGCTGATCTCTGACCCCAGCAAACACACGCTACAGCTCGGCCTGACGACGTTCTCGGGCGAGTTCGACGTCAATTTCCACTACATCCTGAGTATGACGGTCGTGTCTCTCATTCCAATTACGCTCGTCTTTGTTTGGCTGCAGCGTTTCATCACGACCGGCATCGCCACGACGGGGCTAAAATGACCGAACACGCACTTGAACTCCGAGAAATCCGCAAGTCTTGGGGCAACCTCGAGGTTATCCATGGCATCGACTTGGCCATCGAAGAAGGCGAGTTCGTCGTCTTTGTGGGCCCGTCCGGCTGCGGCAAGTCCACCCTGTTGCGCCTGATTGCCGGTCTCGACGATCCGACCTCGGGCGACATCATGCTCCAAGGCAAGCGGGTGAACGCCGTTCCGGCCTCTGAGCGGGGCCTGTCGATGGTGTTCCAGTCCTACGCGCTCTACCCGCATATGTCGGTGCGCCAGAACCTGTCCTTTGGGCTGGAGAACTTCCGCATGGACCGCGCCGAGATCACACGGCGGGTCGACGAGGCGGCGAACCTTTTGCAAATCGATCAGCTGCTGGACCGCCGTCCGGGACAGTTGTCCGGGGGTCAGCGCCAGCGCGTCGCCATCGGCCGCGCCATCGTGCGCGAACCGCTGATCTTCCTTTTTGACGAGCCGCTCTCGAACCTCGACGCCGAGTTGCGCCTGCAGATGCGCGTAGAAATCTCGAACCTCCATGCCGAGCTCGGCAACACGATGATCTACGTCACCCATGACCAGATCGAGGCCATGACCATGGCCGACCGGATCGTGGTGCTGAGGGGCGGAAACGTCGAGCAGGTGGGCAAGCCTCTCGATCTCTACAACAACCCTGCAAACAAGTTCGTGGCGGGCTTTATCGGCGCGCCGCAGATGAATTTCCTGAACGGGAAGCTGTCCGGCAAGACGCTGACGCTGGATGCGGGACTCGAGCGCGATATCCCGATTGCCCGTGCCGGGGATCAGTCGGTCACGCTGGGCGTGCGGCCTGAGTCCATCGAGGTGAACCTCGACGGTACGGGCGACATGCAGGTCACCGTCAAGAATTTCGAACAGCTGGGCGCGGTGACCTTTGTCTATGCGGCCTGCCCCAGTGGCGAGAGCCTCACCGTTCAGATCGCCCGGCAGGTCCCGCTGGAACGGGGCCAGACGATCGGCGTTGCCTTTGACAGCAGTGATTTCCACGTGTTTGGCGAAGACGAAGCCGCAATTGCGATGGAGCGACAATGAAGGCAGCGCTGATCGGACTGGGCATGGTCTCCAAGACCTATGGAGACGCCATTGCCAACTCGTCCGATGTCGGGCTTGCCAGTGTATACGCGCGCAGCGCCGAGGGCCGGGACGCGTTTCTGAAGGAATGGCCCTCACTGGGCGCGACCTCTGCCGAGAGCATTGAGGCGATTGCCGAGGACCCTGAGGTCGATTTCGCGATCCTGACGACACCGCCTAACGCGCGCGCCGAGATCGTCGAAGTGCTCGCGGCGGCGGGCAAACCGATCCTGATGGAAAAGCCGGTGGAACGGACGCTGGGCGCGGCCACGGCGCTGGTTGAGACATGCGAAAAGGCGGGGGTGCCGCTGGGGATCATGCTCCAGCATCGCGCGCGCCCGGTAGTTGCTGATCTGCTGCAAAGACTGCCCGAGCTGGGCGATCTTTACGCCGTGGAAATCAACGTGCCCTGGTGGCGCCCGCAGGCCTATTACGACGAACCCGGCCGCGGCACTTATGACCGCGATGGCGGCGGGGTGATGATCAGCCAGGCGATCCATACCCTCGATCTCGCGCTCTCAATCACAGGGCCAGTGGCCGCTGTGACCGCCATGTCCGCGAAAACGCGGTTCCACGACATGGAGGCTGAGGATTTCGTCTGCGCGGGCCTCGAATTCGCGAACGGTGCGGTGGGTCAGCTTTTTGCCAGCACGGCGAGCTTTCCCGGCAGCGGTGAAACGATCACCTTTCACTTCAAGGACGGCTCCGCGCGTCTTGAAGCGGGCGAGGTGCAGATCACCCGCCAGGACGGCAGGTCTGAGACCATCGGTGCCAAGGCTGCCTCGGGCGCGGGGGCGGACCCCATGGCGTTTACATCGGACTGGCACCGCTATGTGATCGAGGATTTCGCGCAGGCGGTGAGCACAGGGCGCGCGCCCCTTGTCACCGGGCGCGACGCGCTGATGGTTCACGGGCTCATTGCGGCGCTCGAGGCCTCGGCCGCGTCAGGACAAAGAACAGAAGTCAGAGAGGGCTGAAATGCCACTGAAACTAGGTGTCATAGGCATCGACCACGGCCATATTTTTGGGATGCTATCGCAAATGCTGGCGCGCGGATGTTCCTGCGCGTCCTACTGGACCGACGGCCCGGCGGTGACCGAGGCCAAGTTCAACGAGGTCTTCCCGTCGCTGGAGAAACTCGAGGACCGGCGCGCCATCCTTGACGATCCGGACGTGTCGATGGTGCTGATCTCGGCGGTTCCGGCGGACCGGGCAGATCTGGCGATCGAGGCCATGGAGGCCGGCAAGGACGTCATGGTGGACAAGCCCGGCTGCACAACCCTGGAACAGCTGGAACGCATCCGCGAAGTTCAA
The DNA here is from genome assembly GCA_038747015.1 of Pseudomonadota bacterium. Taxonomy (GTDB): domain Bacteria; phylum Pseudomonadota; class Alphaproteobacteria; order Rhodobacterales; family Rhodobacteraceae; genus Shimia_B. The sequence continues at coordinate 40,308 of JBCDKE010000009.1, read as the reverse complement.
AAGCGCACCGGGCGCATCTGGTCGGTCAATTTCTCGGAACGCTTCGAGGTGCCCGCGACGACCAAAGCGAGCGAGTTGGTCGAGGCGGGGGCAATCGGGCGGGTCATCCAGGTGGTGACGCTGGCCCCGCACAAACAGAACCTGAAGACCCGCCCGCCCTGGTACTTCCAGCGCGAACGCTATGGTGGCATTCTGTGCGATATCGGTTCGCATCAGGTCGATCAGTTTCTGCATTTCACCGGCTCGACGCAGGTCACCGTGGGCCACGCACTGGTGGAGAACACGACGATGCCGAGCGAACCCGGGTTTCAGGATTTCGGTGAGATGACGCTGATCGGTGACAAGGGGCACGGCTATCTGCGCCTCGACTGGTTCACGCCGGACGGGTTGCCCACATGGGGCGATGGCCGCCTCTTTATTCTCGGGACCGAGGGCACGATCGAGTGCCGCAAATACACCGACATTGGCCTGCCCCATCGAACCAATAACCTCTATCTGGTGAACCAATCGGAGAACACGCTCTTTGATTGTTCAGACGAAGAGCTCCCCTATTTCCCGCGACTGATCGCAGATGTGCAGGATCGGACCGAAACGGCCTGCCCGCAGGATCATACTTTCCTGACCATGCAGATCGCCATTGAGGCGCAGATGAAGGCGGAGAGTGCCGATGCGTAAGGTCGCCATAGTCGGCGCGGGCATCGGTGCCGCGCACGCGGTGGGCTATGCCGCGAACCCCGACAAGTTCAAGATCGCCGCGATTTGCGATCTGACCGAGGAGCGCGCGGGGCCTTTGGCCGATACCTACGGTGCCACCTATGTGGCCAACATGGCCGATGTGCTGGCAGACCCGGAGATCGACATCGTCGACATCTGCCTGCCACCGCATCTGCATTTTCAGGCCTGCATTGAGGCGCTCGACGCCGGTAAAATCGTGGTTTGCGAGAAACCTCTGGTCAGCTCGCTGGCGGAGGCGGACGCTCTCAAGGCGAAGGTCGCCGAGACCGGCAGCCCGCTCTTTCCGGTGTTTCAGTACCGCTACGGGCTGGGCTCGGCGCAGCTTCTGGCGTTGATCGAGGCGGGGCTGGCGGGCACGTGCTATACCGGCACGCTGGAGACCCATTGGGACCGGGACGCGGCCTATTACGCCGTCGATTGGCGGGGAACCTGGGCCGGTGAACAGGGCGGCGCGATCCTGGGGCATGCGATCCACATTCACGACCTGCTGTCCTGCTTCCTCGGGCCTGTCGAACGCATCTATGCCGAGACGGCGACCCGCGTGAACGACATCGAGGTCGAGGATTGCGCGGCGCTGTCCCTGCGGATGGCCAATGGCGCGGTGATCACCTCGTCTGTGACGCTGGGCTGTGCCGGAAACCTCAGCAGGCTCAGGCTGATGTTCGAAGGTTTCACCGTTGAATCCGATCACTCGCCTTACGCGCCGGCGACGGGCGCGTGGTCCTTCGTGGCTCGTTCCCCCACCGAGCAGGCCGATATCGATGCCGTGCTCGCCACTGTTCAAGATCCCAAGGACGGGTTTGCAGGCATGTTCAGCGCCATGGCCGACGCGCTCGATGGCAAGGGCGGGCGCGAGGTCACGCTGGATGACGGGCGGAGCTCTTTGGAGTTTGTCACCGCCGTCTACGCCTCTTCCCGATCCGGGGCGGCGGTTTCGTTGCCATTGACCGAGGAGCACGCGCTCTATTCCGGCTGGCTGCCGTGACATCGGGGGCCCCGGTCGGCGCCCCAGAGGCATATGCCGGGCCGGTGCCCCTCCCTCCCCTTTGCGAGGTTGGCGAGAGCTTTGCGGAGATTGCTCCAGACTACAGGCGGCGGTTGGCAGCAGAGCTCTACGGGGACATCCCTGCGCCGCCGGATACGCTGAGGTATGAATGCAAGCCTCTGCCGACATCTGGTGCCCAGCGCCTGACGCTTTCCATGGGCCTGCCGGCAGGTGTTTTCGAAGTGGATACAGCGCTCTGGCTGCCTCAGGGAGACGGGCCTTTCCCACTGATCTGCGGGTTGGATTTTGTGGGCCCCGCCGGGCTGCTCTTTGACGACGAATTTCCGCTCGATCCCGATGCGGTCATCGTGGCGCGACCCGAATTCGGATCGCCCGACGGGGTGCTGCGCGACACGCTACGCGGCACCAGCGCGCCGAACTGGCCTGTCAGCCTGCTGACCGCGCAAGGCTATGCGGTGATGGTCAGTTGCTATGGGTCCTGGGTTCCCGACCAAGCGGAGGCCTGCAAAAAAGCGGGGCTGATGCCGCTCATCGAGGGGGAGACAGGGGCGATCTCGCTCTGGGCCTGGGCGATCCAGCGAATGGTCGATGTCGCCGAGACACTGGACGACATCGACAGCGGACGGATCACGGTGGCCGGGCATTCGAGGCTCGGCAAGGCGGCCTTGTGGGCGTCAGCAGAAGACGCGCGCATCTTGACCGTGTTTGCGAGCAGTTCCGGGGCCGCCGGGGCGGCACCGGCCTGCCACGGGGTGGGTGAGACGCTGGTAGAGCTGCATGACAGGTTCCCCCATTGGCTGCGCCCCGGTTGGGAGGCAAGGGGCCTCACCACCGACCAGCACGCCCTGATCGCCCTGTCCTGCCCAGGTTCCGTCTATCTGGCCGCAGCCGAAGACGACCTTTGGGCCGATCCATTGGGCAGCTACGCGGCGCTGGTGGTGGCATCGTCGGTCTGGCCGGACATAGACGCAGGCGCTTGGCCTCAGCCCGAGGCCATCTGGCGGCCCGGCGCACGCGTCGCCAATGGTCACTTGGGCTATCATTTGCGAGCGGGCGGGCACGCGCTTTTGCCTTACGATTGGCACTTGTTCCTGGAATTCCTGTCTGGGCAAGCGCCCTCCATGGGTTAGGCTAGCCCCCATGGTCAAGGTCACCTATCAACCGACGCCCAGATACGAGAACCCGCTCGCGCAGCAACTCGGCCTCGGGCGCGACGATATCGAGCGTGAAGGCAAGCTCGCGCGCCTGCTGGTGGATCTGAGATCCAAGATCCGCACCCCGGTCGAGGCGACAATCGACTGGTGTGTGCAAGAGGCCGACAGCACTGGCGCCCTGCCCCTGCCCGCAGACTGGCGCGGCTGGCCCTTGCTCACCGACCGCACTGTTTGGGGCACCACGCAAAGACACACGTGGCTCGTCAGTGAGATATCCGTTCCCGAGGCCGCCCAGGGCAAGACGCTTGTGCTCGACATGGACACAAACTGGCGCAGCATGCAGGGGTCAACCGACCCGCAATGCCTGGCCTATCTCGATGGCAAGATCGCACAGGCGTTGGACGGCAATCACACCGAACTCGTGCTATCGCCGAGTGCGGTGGCGGGAGAAACCCACCGCGTTCAGATCAATGCCTTTACCTTTGATGAACGCCCAATGGTGGGGTTTCAGTCCGGGCTATGGCTCCGCGACGATCGAGCGGAGGGCCTCTATCACGATCTGACCACAGCCTTTGAAGTTGCCATCCGCCTGCCTCAGGCCGATGGGAGGCGTCACGCGCTGCTCGATCGCATCGAACGCGCGCTCTACGCCACGGATCGCCGGGCCGGGCAGGAAGCGGCCTTTGAGGCATCTCTCGAAGAGGCGCTGAGCATCGCCGATGGCATCTACCTCGACGCTCCCCAGCCGGATCAGCCGGTGATTTCGGCCTTTGGCCATACTCATCTCGATGTGGCGTGGCTCTGGCGTGTCAAACATGTCCGGGACAAAACGGCGAGGAGTTTTGCCACCGTCCTCAACCTCATGGACGAGTTTCCCGATTTCGTCTTCATGTACAACCAATCGGTCCTGTTTCACTTCCTCAAACAAGACTACCCGGAGCTCTGGGAACGCCTGAAAGAGAAGGTCCGGATCGGCCAATTCGAGATCGACGGCGCGATGTGGGTCGAGCCGGATGTGAATATCGCGTCGGGCGAGTCCCTCATCCGCCAGATCATGCGGGGCCGCGCGTTTCAGATCGACGAATTCGGCATCGAACCCACCTGTGTCTGGTTACCCGACACCTTCGGCTATTCCGCCGCGCTGCCGCAGATCCTCGTCCAGTCTGGCATCGAATTCTTTATCACCTCCAAGCTCTCCTGGAACGACACAGACCGACATCCCTATGACAGTTTCTTCTGGCGCGGGATCGACGGGTCGCGGATCAAGTCCCAACTGATCACCACGCAATCATTTGAGACCACCGATCACCGGACGGTCTACAATTCCGCGTTTTCCGTCAGCGACATTCTGGGCACGTGGAAACGCTACGAGCCAAAGGCGATCAACGACAATGTCATGATGTGTTTCGGCCATGGCGACGGTGGCGGGGGGCCGACACGGGACATGGTGCAGCGCGGTCTGCGTATGGAACGGGGCATCCCCGGCGCGCCCAATCTGCGTCTCGAAGGGCTAAGACCCTTTTTGGCGCGTTTGGGAGAGCGGATGGAGGCGCGGGAAGCGGCTTTTCCCACGTGGACTGGCGAGCTCTACCTGCAATACCATCGCGGGACGCTGACCTCAGTCGCGAATAACAAGCGAAACAACCGGCGCGCGGAGTTCGCCATGCTTCAGCTGGAGTTCACCGCCACCATGGCGCATCTGATGGCGGGTGCTGACTACCCGGGCGATTCGATCCGGGATCTATGGGACACGGTACTGATCAATCAGTTTCATGACATTCTGCCAGGGACATCAATCGCTGAGGTTAACGCGGATACGAGGGCGGATTACGAGGGCTTCTTTGGCCTGATTGAGAACGCGCAAGGCCCCCTGCGGATGTCCCAGAACGCTCTTTGCCCTCCGACACCGGGTCGGTTCTGGTTTATCAATGCAACGGCGCAGGATCGCGCGGGCGAACTGGTTGAGCTGTCCGGAGACGCCGCTTCTGACATCGGTATTGAAACGCACTCGGGCACCGTGGCGACCCAGCGGGTTCACCGCGCCGACGGTTCTATCCGGTTGGCGGCACCGCTCGCCGACTTGCCGTGCCTCGGCTGGACCCAGGCCCGCGCCGTCGCGGCGCCGGCGCCGTCCGCGACGGACCTGAGCGTGTCGGAGACACACCTGGAGAACGCTCTCCTGCGGGTCGAGTTTGATGACGCGGGCGAGATTTTATCGGTTTTGGACAAATCCGCGGGTCGCGAACTGCTGAAGCCCGGTGCCCGCGCGAACCGTCTTGTAGTCTACGAGGACAAGCCCAAGAATTACGACGCCTGGGATATCGACGCCTATTTCGAAGAGCAAAGCTGGCAGGTCAGCATCCCCGTCAAAATAGACGTACTGGAGCACGGCCCGCACCGCGCCGCCCTTCGGATCGAACGCCTTTACGCGCAGTCACGCATCACACAGATCGTGTCGTTGGAGCGCGGCGCCCGCCAGATCGTCTTTGACACCGAGGTCGATTGGCAAGAGCGTCAGAGCCTGCTCAAAACGGAGTTCCCTTTTGATCTGAACAGCGTGGAAACCCGCGCAGAGATCCAGTTTGGCCACGTCAGACGGCCGACCCACCGCAACACCAGCTGGGACAAAGCGCGGTTTGAAACCTCTATGCATCGCTGGGTCGATATGAGCGAGCCGGACTTTGGCGCGGCGCTGCTGACGGATTCCAAGTATGGCTATGATGCGGTCGAGCAGACGATCCGACTGACGTTTCTCAAGGGGCCCGTTGTGCCCGACCCCGACGCCGATTTAGGCGTGCACCAATTCCGCTACGCGCTGATGCTGCACGACGGCGAACAGGACCTCAGCGCCGTCGTGCGTGCCGCCGAGGCGTTCAATGCACCCATTGCCATGGTGGGCGGCATCGACAGGCCGTCAGCAGAGGCCAGCCCTCTCCCCGCACCCTTCTCATTTGTGGAACTGGAAGGCGGCTCCGTGACCCTGGAGACCGTGAAAGCCGCCGAGGATGGGTCCGGGATCATTCTCCGGATGTTCGAACACGCGAACAAGCGCAGCACGGTGAAGTTGAAATTTGCTCCAAAAGTCATTCATGCTGACCTGGTGGACCTTATGGAAAATAAAGAATTCTGCGCCGTGGAAGTTTCGCACAACACTGCGGCACTGTCCTTCCGTCCTTTTGAGATTAAGAACCTCCGGGTCACATTCGAAAAACCTGCCCGATTGAATTCAAATCAGCGGTAGGCGGACATCAGTTGCGGAATTAACCAACGGGCACCGTAGGCGCTCAGATGGTCGTCATCGCGATAGAGGGGTTGGCCGTCGACCTGAAGAAGGCAATTTACTTCGCAGATAAGCGGTCTGGGCTCTAGAATTTCCCCGCCGTAACGCGCCGCAACCGTGCCAATAATCTCGTCTGCGCGAAGATTGCGCTGATCAGTTGTTTCTTTTGTTACTATCAAATGATCCGGAACCTCTTCACCGTATCTCAGCACCAGTTCGGGCACGTTCAAGCCGATTTCAGGCGTTCCCGCAATGATCAGGACATCAACATCTCTAGAGCTGAGGCCTCGCACTAGTTCGTCAAGGCCACGTTCTACGAGCCGAGCATTATCTGCAATGCCCTGAGAAGGCTCACCGGTGGCTGCTAGAAGCGCAGGAGGCCCTAACTCATTTTCGGGACGCACGCCTTCTGTCATCAAGGACCAGCGTGAAAACAGCACTACAGTGTCGATTGCGCTCGCATCCATCAAATGTGCCAATACCTCGGAGTTGTATTGGTCGCATTGATGCCAAACCCGTTGATCCGCACGATAAACACCGAAGAGAGGCGGGCATGCCGACTTTGCATAAACGATCGCAGATTCTTCGGCTGCGAGAAGCCACTCGTCAAACCCCGCCAAGGCAGCGCCGGCGTGCGAGTCCCCCCAGATTGCGATCGATGCAACGTCCGTCTGGACGCCCAACAGGCAAGGGTCGTTCGCAGGCCTGTTCATGCATTTAACCTCTAAAGGAGCTCGCTGAGAGGCTGTCTTGTAGATGTCGACGCGGTCCTTAGGAAATTGACCCACAAAGCCATCTTGAAAGGATACGACCGCTCCTGCCAATGCCAACGTCAAAGCGCCCACACCGGCCCATTGGAATATCCGCAATCGCGTAAACGCGCGAGACCCGTGGGCAACCCTGAACGGGCGCTCGACAAATCGCCAGCTGATCCAAGCCAGGGCAATCGACAAAAGAATGCATGCCACTGCCGATCCCGGGGACAGGTGCACGGTGTTCTGCATAGTGCGTGCTGCAATCAACACGGGCCAATGCCAAAGATACAGGGAATAAGAAATGAGCCCGATCCAGACGAACGGGCGCCAGGTCAGCAACCGACAAACCAGTGCTTTGCGTCCCATTCCGGCATAGATGATCAGCGTTGCACCCAGAACAGCGGGTGCTGCCGTTAGTCCTGGAAAGGGCGTCGTTTCCTCCAATAGAAAGATGCTACCAAGGATCAGAAAAAGTCCCAGTATCCCTGACGCTTCATTCAGGAATGCGGACCGCGAAACCTTGAACGCGCCCAGAGCCAACAGGCTGCCGAAACCCAATTCCCATGCGCGCGTCACAACAAAGTAGAAGTTCGCTGACGGTTCAGCGTTTGTCATCCAAACCGATAAAGCAAACGAGAGAGCAACCAAACCTGCGATGATCGGCACCCAAAGTGTTCTTCCTAGCGCCGCGACAACCCACAAAACCAAGGGGAACAGGATGTAAAACTGTTCCTCGACCGCCAAAGACCAAGTGTGCAACAGCGGCTCAAGCTCGACTGCGGGGCTAAAGTAGTCACCTGCCCCATACCAAAACCACATGTTCGACACGAAGGCCAAAGTGGCGACAACCGATTTGCCCAGTGCGTCATACCGTTCCGGAGACAATAGCCACCAGCCGCCGATCAGGCATGCAGCCAAAACGACAAAGAGCGCGGGTAGAATGCGTCGGGCACGGCGCTCATAGAAACGTATTATCGAAAACTCATCGGCTTCGATCTCGCGTACCAGAATTCCAGTAATCAAAAAGCCTGAGATTACGAAAAAGATATCGACCCCGACATAGCCGCCATCGAACCCAGGCACATCGGCATGACTAAACACAACCGGCAGGACAGCAACCATACGCAAGCCGTCGATATCATCACGGTAACCAGATTTTAGCATCGATGTCTTGACGTACTCCAGCTGGTAGCTACGCCACCTCTATCTCAGCAGAAAAGTCCGGTCCACCTGAACCAAGAGCATCGGAGACTGCTTCTCTACTCGGGACTGGATGTTTGTTCGGCGCAAACATCGCCGCAAGATTGCCAGTCGAACCACGACCGCGGGTTCGCAGATGCGAAATAGACATACATAGGATTATGGAATGTTGGTAGCCACCTAGTTGAGCCGCAAACTGCAGGCCCAAATGGTGCGGTCGAGAGGACTCGAACCTCCACGGGAGTTACCCCACAGCGACCTCAACGCTGCGCGTCTACCAGTTCCGCCACGACCGCATTTTCACTGGTGCGCGGCGTTTAGCCGAGGGTTCTGTTCTCCACAAGAGGATTTTTTATCTTTGGACTCGCACGCAGCACCTTTGATTGGCGGGTGCCTTTGGCCCTGTGCAGGACATTTTGCGATGCGCTGCGTGTCACCCTCGAAAATGCGCGGCCCGCGCATGCTCCGGAACCAAGGCAAGATTCTATGCGCGAGCCGTATCTCGGCCCGCTCGGCGAGACGCTCTGGCAAGTGGCGGCGCAGCGCGCGGTCCGTGACTTACCCGCCCCGGTGACCGCCTTCGGGGAAACCAATCCCGGCACCGACCGCGATCTGATCTATACCGGGGCGAGCTACGCGCTTCCCGTCGCGTCAGAGTGAGCCGCGCTTCCCCCCCTGCGGCCAACCTGTTAGGGCGCGGGGATGGTGCAATGGATCACGACAGACGGGCTGACGGATTACGACGCGTCGCTCCAGTTCATGGAGGACCGCGTGGCCGCGATCCGTGCGGGCGATGCCGATGAGGCGATCTGGCTGCTGGAGCATCCCGCCCTCTACACCGCGGGCACCTCGGCGCAGGAGCAAGACCTGCTCTGGCCCGACCGGTTTCCGGTGCACAAGGTCTCGCGCGGGGGCGAATACACCTATCACGGACCGGGCCAGCGCACGGTCTATACCATGCTCGACGTGGGCGAGCGGGGGCGCGACATCCGCGCCTTTGTGAAACAGCTGGAGCGCTGGGTTCTGCTGACGCTGGCGGAGTTCAATCTGTCAGGACAGGTCCGCGAGGGCCGCGTGGGCATCTGGATCGAACGCCCTGACAAGCCCCCGCTGCCCGACGGCACACCCCGCGAGGACAAAATCGCCGCCATCGGGCTGCGTATGCGCCGCTGGGTGAGCTTTCACGGGATTTCGATCAATGTCGAGCCAGACCTTTCCCACTATGACGGCATCGTGCCCTGCGGGATTCAGGGCCACGGGGTGACCAGCCTCGTCGATTTGGGGCTGCCGGTCACCATGGCTGACCTCGACATCGCGCTGAAACAGAACTTTGCCAAGGTGTTCTAGGGTCAGCCCTGAGCCGCTACGATGCGGTAGTTGAAATTGGCGTGGCCCACCGCGCCGTACATCCGAAGCCAGAAGAGCATCAGCCCCTCGAGGCCGCGTGAGGCGTCGATCCCGCCCAGGTCGATGGGAGCGGCCCAGCCGAAGGATTTGAGCAATGCCACCGTGTCGGCCTTGGCCCCGGCATCATTGCCGCACAGAAAGACGTCGTGATCACCGGGCACGCGCGTGGGATCGACCATCAGCTCGCAGTTCATGGTGTTGAGCGTTTTGACCACCCGCGCCTCGGGCAGCGCGGCCTGCATGGCCTCGCCCAGGGAGGTGTCGTTGGAGAGGTCGCTCAGCAGCGAAGGCGGGAAGCCCTTGGACATGTCGAGGGGGTTCGTGACGTCGATGACGAGCTTGCCGGCGAGGTTCTCTGCCCCAGCCGCCGCAGCGGCCTCCAGCGTTGCAGAGCCAAGGGTTGCGAAGACGGCGATCTCGCCGAATGCTGCTGCCTCGGCAAAGCTGCCTGCGTGGCCGCCATTTGCCTCGGCCCAGGTGGCGGCCTTTTCATTGCCGCTCTCCCGCGCGCCCATCATGACATCGTGGCCCAGCGCCGCCAGTTTCGTGGCCAACGCCTGCCCTACCATGCCTGTTCCCATAACAGCGATTTTCATGACCGGTCCTTTCCATTCCATGCGCGGCTTTCACCGCGGAGTATCTGTGTCTGACCCCTAGATGGGAAAAAATATCGTTGCGCGATAGAGATCAATATGCCTCCATACTGTCATGAAATTTGAGACAATCGACAAAATGGAGCTCCGCAGCCTCGTCTGCTTCGAGCGCGTCGCCCGGCTGGGCAGTTTCTCGGCGGCGGGGCGGCAGCTCGATCTGCCACGCGCGGCCGTCAGCCGGATCATCGGGCAACTGGAAGGCGCCGTGGGCACCGCCCTTTTCCAGCGTACGACGCGCCGCGTATCGCTGACACAGGAAGGGGCGGTCCTGCTCGAGCGTGCCGCGTTTCCCTTGACCGAGTTACGCTCCGCCTTGCTGGAAACGGCCTCGGCACCCGGCAAACAGAAGGGCAGCGTGCGCTTTTCGGTCAGCCGCGCCTTTGGTCAGCACTTCATCCTGCCCGCCCTGCCTGCCTTTAGCGCCGTGCAACCCGAGATCCGAGTGGATGTGACGCTGTCTGACGACATCTCGGACATTGTTCAGCAGGGGCTCGATTTTGCGATCCGCCTTGGCGAGCTTCCCGATAGCTCTCTGATCGCGCGCAAGCTGGCAGAGATCGAGCTGGTGCTCGCCCTGCCCCGGAGCCTTGTCGACATCCACGGCCTGCCAAAAGAGGTGTCCGACCTGCATACATGGCCCGCCATCGGGTTTCGCATTCCCGGCACCGGGCGGCTCTATCATTGGACCTTCAACAAGCGCGGTCAGGTGCAGACCTATCTCCCGCAGGAACCGCGCATCACGGTGGATTCCATCGAAGACGCCGCCGGGCTGGTGCGCGAAGGCGCCGGGATCGCGCTTTTGCCCAGATATCTGGTAGAAAGCGAGCTGGCCGACGGCAGGTTGGTTACCGGGTTGCCGGACCACGGTCTGCCGACTCTCCCAATTCACCTATGTTTCCCGGCAGCGGGCAAGCGTCCCGAACGGGTGGAAGCATTGGCGCGGCATATCACGGGGTCCTTGCGCGGCACCCAGGATGCCTGAGCCGCGAATGGCGCGACAGGCGCGCGTCGACCGTTACGCTATCTCCGTTGCCCGCTGCTGCGCGCTGCCCCATTGCTTGGGAGATTGGCCGTACATGCGCTTGAATTCACGGCTGAACTGCGACGCGCTTGCGTAGCCGACGCCAAAGGCCGCCTCGTTCACCGTCATGCCCCCGGCGATGTTCATGGCCGCACTGTTCAGGCGCATGGATTTCACGAACTGGATCGGGGCCATGGTCGTGGCTTCCTTGAATTTCCGGTGGAACGCGGCGCGGCTCATGCCTGCCCGGTTGGCCAGATCATCGATTGAAATGTCAGCTTCCAGATTTGCGGAAACATGAGCGATGGAGCGCGAAATGGCGTTTGCTGGGCTGAAGGCCTGGCGGGCAAAGCCCCCGGCCTCGCCCTTGAGCACCGCGTAGTAGAGTTCACGCAACCGCGCTTCACCCAGAATCGCGATGTCGGTCTCGTCGCCCGTCAGCTGCAGCAACCTCAGCAAGGCGTCGGTGAAATCGGGGGCCCAGCGGGCCAGCCTGATCCCTTGAGCGCGAGGTTCGGCATTGGACCGCGCCGCGGCCCCACCGGCATTCTCCATCTCCATCGCTATCGTGGTCATGACCCGCGGGTCGAGGGAAACCAGCACCCCAAAGAGCGGGGCCTCGGGCGAGGCGGTGGGCGTCCCGGCATTGACCGGCATGGATACCGGACAGCACAGGTACTGGCTGGCATCGTAGACGTATCGCTTGCCGTCGAGCACCGTCTCTTTCTCGCCGCTGACGATGGCCACGATGCAGGGTTCATACACCGCCGGAATGCAGGGCACGGGCTCGGTCACGCGAAAGAGGCTCACCCCCGGCAGGCCCGAGGGCGTCAGGCCTTCTGTGGTGGTTCGATCAGCGATCAGGCGCAGTATGTCGTCTTTGCTCATGGCAGATTTTTAGCGCGCAGAATGCGCATAATTCAACATCCTGATACAATCAGGCAATTTTTTGAGACTAATTCAGCTCCTTAAAGTTCATCCTGCGACTTAAGTGCATGAAAAGCGAACTTGAAACGGCACGACCCGCACGCCTGCACCCCGAGGAGATACGACAATGGCTGATACCACTTTTGGCCCCAAAGGCTGGACACCTGAACGCCTAGGCAATTTGAAGGGACAGACCTTTGTCATCACCGGCGCCAATGCCGGTGCCGGGTTCCAGGCGGCACGGACGCTGCTGAACAAGGGCGCAACGGTCGTCATGCTAAATCGCTCGGTCGAAAAATCTCAGGCCGCGATCGCTGACCTCAAAACGGAATTTGGCAACGCAGCAGATGTGAGCTTCATTCGCCTCGATCTCGCCTCGCTCGCGAGCGTCCGCGAGGCGGCGGTGGAAGTTCTGAAGGAAGTTCCGCAGATCGACGCACTGATCTGCAACGCCGCGATCGCGCAGGTGCCCGAACAGCGGCTGACCGAAGACGGCCATGAAAGCATGCTGGGCACCAACCACTACGGGCATTTTCTGCTCTGTGGGCTACTCTTCGCGCGGATCAAAGCCTCCCGAGGACGTATCGTCGTCGTTGGCAGTCTCGGCTATAACATGGGGATCAAGACCATCCAGTTCGACGATATGAACTGGGACAAGAATTATCACCAGAACCGCACCTATTGTCAGAGCAAGCTGGCGCAGATGATGTTTGCCTACGAATTGCAGGATCGACTGGCAGCGGCAGGCCGAACCGATGTCGAGGTCTATGTCTGCCACCCGGGCGCATCGCGCACGTCGCTGGTCGAGACCAGCGCCGACCGTAAAACACGGATCATGTTCTGGTTCATGGCGCGCCTGCCGATCACCCAATCGGCAGAACAGGGATCATGGCCCGAGGTGATGTGCGCCATCGAAGACGGGCTCGAACAACGGGTGCTCTACGGCCCGACCGGCCGGATGGAATTCGTGGGGCCCGTTGGCAAGGGCACTTTGCATCCCCACGGCCATGACAAGCGGGTCATGGAGCGGCTCTGGGATGTCTCCGAAGAAGCGACCGGGTTTCGCTGGGAGCTCTGAGGGCCATCGCCGGGCGGGGTGCTGTGGGCAGGCATAGCTCGCCACGCGGTTAACCGAGCACCCCTCGTTTGTGACCCGAGCGTCCTCACGCTGGAGCCAAGGCGCAACATTCCAAAACAGATTCAGAGCCATACGGTTTCTGTACAACTTCCATACGGATTCCATACGGGTTCTGGCTGGGTGATTTTTGAAATCTCGCCAACATCGGTGTGCGCATCTGTCGCCGCTTGAGGCGCATCGCCGCGTTGCGCCCCGCGTCAGACCTTTTTAGAACCGTTGCAAGGATTTGACGGGTGAGGTGCGAGTCACTTCATCAGTCCGCAACGTACAGCCCCAGGGAGCACCCATGGCAGACGCAGCCGTCCACGGCCACAACGACGACGGACACGAAGACAACCGCGGGTTTTTCACGCGGTGGTTCATGTCCACCAACCACAAAGACATCGGCATCCTCTACCTGCTCGTAGGGGGTCTCACTGGCTTCATCTCTGTCGCCTTCACGGTCTACATGCGCCTCGAGCTCATGGAGCCGGGCGTGCAGTACATGTGCATGGAAGGCGCGCGGCTGACGGCGGCGGCGGTGGGCGATTGTACTCCTAACGGGCACCTTTGGAACGTGCTTATCACCGCCCACGGCGTGTTGATGATGTTCTTTGTTGTCATCCCTGCCCTGTTCGGCGGATTTGGCAATTATTTCATGCCCTTGCAGATCGGCGCGCCGGACATGGCGTTCCCGCGTCTGAACAATCTGAGCTTCTGGATGTACTTTGCCGGGACGTCGCTGGCAGTGGCCTCGGTATTCGCGCCGGGCGGCAACGATCAGCTGGGCTCGGGCGTCGGCTGGGTGCTCTATCCACCGCTATCGGTGAACGAAGGCGGCATGTCCATGGACCTCGCGATTTTCGCCGTACACCTGTCGGGTGCCTCGTCGATCCTGGGTGCGATCAACATGATCACGACCTTCCTGAACATGCGCGCGCCGGGCATGACGATGTTCAAGGTGCCGCTGTTTGCCTGGTCGATCTTTGTGACTGCGTGGCTGATCTTGCTGGCGCTGCCGGTGCTGGCGGGCGCCATCACCATGCTGCTGACGGACCGCAATTTCGGCACGACCTTCTTTGACCCGGCTGGCGGTGGGGACCCGATCCTTTACCAGCACATCCTGTGGTTCTTTGGTCACCCCGAAGTTTACATCGTGATCCTGCCGGGCTTTGGCATCATCTCCCACGTGATCGCCACCTTCTCCCGCAAACCCGTATTTGGCTATCTGCCCATGGTCTGGGCGCTGATCGCCATCGGTGTTCTCGGCTTTGTCGTGTGGGCGCACCACATGTACACGGTGGGCATGAGCCTGACCCAGCAGAGTTACTTCATGCTGGCGACCATGGTCATTGCGGTGCCGACTGGTGTGAAGATTTTCTCGTGGATCGCGACCATGTGGGGCGGCTCTATCGAGTTCAAGACGCCCATGGTCTGGGCCATCGGCTTTGTCTTTATGTTCACCGTCGGCGGTGTCACGGGCATCGTTCTCAGCCAGGCAGGCGTGGACCGGGCCTATCACGACACCTACTACGTGGTGGCGCACTTCCACTACGTGATGGCCATCGGGGCCGCCTTTGCGATCTTTGCAGGCTGCTATTTCTACGTCCCGAAAATGGCCGGGCGGATGTATCCGGAATGGGCAGGCCACCTGCATTTCTGGATGTTCTTCATCGGCACCAACCTGACCTTCTTCCCGCAGCACTTCCTGGGTCGTCAGGGCATGCCGCGCCGGTACATCGACTATCCTGAGGCATTCGCCTACTGGAATTGGTGGTCCTCCATGGGCGCGTTCCTGAGCTTTGCGTCCTTCCTCTTCTTCATCGGGGTGATGGCCTACACGGTCTTTGCCGGACGTCGGATGACCGATGCCAACCCGTGGAACGAGTGGGCGGACACGCTGGAGTGGACACTGCCCTCGCCGCCGCCCGAGCACACTTTCGAAATCCTGCCCAAGCAGGAGGAGTGGGACAAAGGCCCCGCGCATCACTAACAGACGCGGGCGCCGGTTCTTCGGCGCCCGTTTTCTTTTGAGGAGCTGCCCTTGCCCTATCAGTGGACCGAGACTGCACCCAAGGCTGTTGAGCTATCGCTCTGGCCGCACCGGTCCATGTCGCGCAAGGGGTTCGTCTGCTTCATGGCAGTCACGATCACGCTGTGGTCGATCCCACTGCTGTCGGTTCTGGGAACCGTGGCTCTGTGGTGGATGCTGCCCTTCGTTTTACTGACGATCACGCTGCTTTGGCTGCTGATCAACCGCAACTACCGCGACGGGGAGCTAAACGAGACGCTGGTCATAGACGGCTATGAGACCCGTTTACACCGGGAGAACCCGCGCGGCCCGGCTCAGGACTGGAGCTGCAATACGCACTGGGTCAGCGTGCAGATGCACGAGACCAACCGCTACGTGCCGCATTACGTGACGCTGAAGGGAAATGGCCGCGAGGTGGAGATCGGCGCCTTCCTGAGCGAGGAAGAACGCGAGACGCTGTTTGACGATCTGCAGGTCAGGCTGGCGCGAATGAAGAGCGCGGCGTAGCACCTGGGGTGCCCATTCGGCGGTCCGCGGTGCGTCGTTCCGAATCCGGTTCAAGCCACTTTACGGTGGTAGCTTTGCCTACCATTCAACCTGTCGCGCAGGTGGTGGTTTTCGACGGACCGGGGGCGGCCCGTCGAAGGGGCGTCGCGCGACGCGCTTGATTCCACCCCGTCGCAGGGGTGTAGGCCTTAGCCCAGTTTCCCTTTGACCATGGGACCGACTTTGCCGAAATCCATCTGGCCGGTGTACTTCGCCTTTAGCTCGCCCATGACCTTGCCCATGTCGCGCAATGACTCAGCGCCGGTGCTCTCGATGGCCGCAGCCACGGCCGCGGCGGTCTCGGCCTCATCGAGCTGCTTGGGCAGGAAATCCTCGATCACGGCGATCTCTGCACGCTCTTTGGCTGCGAGCTCCGCCCGGTCTCCGTCGTCATAGGCTTTGGCGCTTTCCTGGCGCTGCTTGACCATCTTGCCGAGCATGGCGAGGATGTCCCCCTCGCCCACTTCGGCACCGTCCGCACGGGCCGCGATGTCGCGGTCTTTCAGGGCAGCATTGATCAGACGCAGCGTGGCGAGACGCTCCATCTCTTTGGCTTTCATCGCGTCTTTGACGGCGGATGTGATGCGCGTGCGCAGGTCCATGGCGGGCCCTCCGGGTTAACAAGGTGGAAGCCGCCACATAAGCTGCCAAAAGCCTGAAAACAACGCCTATGCGCCCTTGACCCTTGTGGCTGGCTTCTCTAGTCCACCGACAATTTGCCAGCGGGCCGCGAGTGAGGGGATATCGCCATGACAGACACCGACAAACCCACAGCCTGCCTGGTGCTCGCGGATGGCACGATTTTCTACGGCAAGGGCTTTGGCGCGACAGGCCAGACCGAGGCCGAACTCTGTTTCAACACCGCCATGACCGGCTATCAGGAGATCATGACCGACCCGTCCTATGCGGGCCAGATCGTGACCTTCACCTTCCCCCATATCGGCAACACGGGCGTCAACGAGGACGATGACGAGACCGGCGATCCGGTGGCGGCGGGGATGGTTGTGAAGTGGGACCCGACGGACCCGTCAAACTGGCGTTCCCAAAGCGATCTACGCGACTGGCTGGCAAAGCGGGGCCGCATCGGGATCGGAGGCGTCGATACGCGGCGCCTGACCCGTGCGATCCGGCATCAGGGCGCGCCCCATGCGGCGATCGCCCACGATCCCGAAGGCAATTTCGACATCGAAGCACTGGTGAAATCCGCGCGCGCTTTCCCGGGGCTAGAAGGGCTCGATCTCGCCAAGGACGTCACCTGCGCCCAGTCCTACCGCTGGGACGAGATGCGGTGGGCGTGGCCGGAGGGCTACACGCGCCAGGAAGACCCGAAATTCAAAGTCGTCGCCGTGGATTACGGTGCCAAGCGCAACATCCTGCGCTGCCTCGCTTCGGTGGGCTGCGATGTCACCGTGCTGCCCGCCACGGCCACGGCAGAAGACGTGCTGAGCCACAATCCGGATGGCCTCTTCCTGTCGAACGGCCCCGGTGACCCCGCGGCCACCGGCGAATACGCGGTACCGATGATCCAGCAGGTTATGGAGAAATCCGACATGCCGATCTTTGGCATCTGCCTCGGCCACCAGATGCTCGCGCTCGCGCTGGGTGCCAAGACGGTAAAGATGAACCACGGCCATCACGGCGCGAACCACCCGGTCAAGGACATTGAGACCGGCAAGGTCGAGATCACCTCCATGAACCACGGGTTCACGGTGGATAGCCAGACATTGCCGGACGGCGTGATGGAAACCCATGTCAGCCTGTTTGACGGATCAAACTGCGGCCTGCGCATGACAGACCGCCCGGTCTATTCCGTGCAGTATCACCCCGAGGCAAGTCCCGGCCCGCAAGACAGTTTCTACCTGTTTGAGCGCTTCGCCGCTGCTATGGCCGACTGAAGCCTGGCCACAAACTGAGGATTGCGCAGCGCAATTAACGTTGCATTAACCTGCGACGCGTCATGGTTACTACCGGGTAAACAGGTATGTGACATGGCGCCTTCGGTACTTAGTGCACGAAAAATCGCCCGCGTGTCGGGCACTAACGCGCAGAAGATCGCGCACGTCGCCAACGTCCCAGGTCGTCCCTGGGAGTTAGTCGACGAGCTTGTCGCCCGTGAAATCATTTCTGCCGAGGCAGGCGCGATGGCCATACGCGCCGCTCAGCGTGCCGCCCTACCCGTCCAAGATATCCTCATCTCGCGCCGTTTAACGAGCGACCAAGAAGTTGCCAGAGCACTGGCCACCGTCCACGGTGTGCAGCTAGCAGATCTCGAGCTCTACCCACCGGATGGGCGGCTGGTGGACGCCTTTGGTCCAGATGCCGCAATCAAGAGCCGCGTCGTCCCATGGAAGAGATTGGGCGCTGCCACCCTCGTCGTCGCCCCGTCGCAGCACGAGTTCCGAAGTGCGCTGCCGCAGCTCAGGCGACACTTCAGCAATCCACAGCTTGCCATCGCGCCGCTCGCCGGCATCGGTTCAGCGATTACGCGCCTCAGGCATCAGGTTTTAGCGCGCCAAGCGGAACATCGCGTCGAAAGCATCCATAGCTGCCGCAGCTTGCGCCTGCGTGGCTGGCCCGCAATTGGGGTAATCGCCATCGCGTGCCTCATCCTTGTGTTCTGCATGGCTCCTGTAAGTTCGTTTTCAACCTTCCTGGGCTGGGCACTTTTGACCCTCTTCGCGAGCACGGGATTGAAGGCCACCGCCGCCATCGCAACCCTTTTAGATAAAAACGAAACCGTGGATGCACCCACGTATCAGGGGCTCGCCATCAGACAGATGCCCCGTATTTCGATCCTTGTGCCGCTCTACAAGGAAACAAAGATCGCCGAGCACCTCGTGACCCGCTTGCAGAGGCTTGAATATCCACGGGAACGGCTGGACGTGATCCTTGTCACCGAAGGAGACGACCTGACGACCAAGGAAACGCTCGGCGACATTGAATTGCCCCAGTGGATACGCCAGATCGCCGTACCACCGGGTCAACTAAAGACGAAACCAAAGGCGCTGAACTACGCCTTGGATCACTGTCGCGGCACGATTGTTGGGGTCTATGACGCCGAGGACGCCCCTGAGGCCGACCAGTTGCTGAAAGTGGCCGCGCATTTTGCGCAGGCAGCCCCCGAAGTCGCCTGCCTTCAGGGTCGGCTCGACTACTACAACCCCAGAACCAACTGGCTCTCACGGTGCTTTACAATGGAGTATGCGGCCTGGTTCCGGGTAATCCTTCCGGGTTTGGCCAGACTTCGGCTGCCGGTGCCATTGGGCGGCACCACACTGTTCTTCAGGCGGGCTGCCCTCGACGAGCTAGGGGGCTGGGACGCCCACAACGTCACCGAGGATGCGGACCTGGGCCTAAGGCTCGCGCGCCGAGGCTACCGCACTGAGCTTTGCGACACCGTGACCTATGAGGAGGCGAATTGCCGTGCTTGGCCGTGGATCAAGCAGCGATCAAGATGGCTCAAGGGGTACGCTGCAACTTATGCCGTTCACATGCGCAACCCCAGGGCTCTGTTACGCGACCTCGGACCATGGGGCTTTTTGGGCGTCCAACTGCTTTTTGCCGGGACACTCTCACAATTCCTGCTTGCGCCGATCCTGTGGTCCTTTTGGCTGATGCTGTTCGGCTTGGCACACCCAATGGATGGCACATTGGGTAGCGGTGCGTTGATCTTTATGGCGACGCTCTTTTTCACGTCAGAAGTACTGGCAATTTTGGTTGTCTGGCTGGGCCTTGCACGAAGTAAACACAAGGGTCTCTACGCGTGGGCACCGACTCTACACTTGTATTTCCCCTTGGGCGCGCTCGCCTCCTACAAGGGGTTCTACGAACTCTTCGGTAGCCCATTTTACTGGGACAAGACCGACCACGGCATTGATCTAAGTGCCGAAGGCCCCACATCCGAGGCCGCTTTCCAGTCGTGCCGCGAAAACGTGGACCGCGCGCTGTTGCCAGCTACTCCGCCGCCTCGTTTTGAAGACGGGTCACATAGGCTTCACTTAAATGCTGTTTGAGCGCAGCGTTGGCGCGCGGCCCGTCACGGTCCCGGATCGCATCGACGACCGCCTGATGTTCGTCCAACGCAATTGCGCCACGCCCTTCTACTGCCAGTGACGTGGTCGCCATCAAGGCCATGAAGCGGTGCACAAGATCCAACTGCTGAACGAGATAGCGGTTGTGGGACGCGAGATGGATGCGTTTATGAAAACGCCGGTTCGTCTGGACGAGTTCCGCCGGGTTGTCGAGAAGATCACGATCGGAATCCACCATACTTTGCAGAACGCGGATTTCCTCGGGCGTGGCATGTTGCGCTGCGAGTTCAGCGGCGAGGCCCTCCAGTTCGCTGCGCACGACATAGAGTTCGGCCAGTTCATTGTGGTCGAGCGACGACACGATGAGCGACCGACCATCGCGCGTAAGCATGGATTGCGTTTCCAGCCGCTGGAGCGCCTCGCGGATCGGGGTTCGCGAAACACCGAAACGATCGGCCAGCTCGCTTTCAACAAGCCGGTCACCGGGCCGGTAGATGCCCACATCGATGGCATCGAGAATTAGACTGTAGGCGTCACGCAACGGGGTCTTGGCCTCCATCCTCCGAGCCTCCCTAAAGAGCTATGTCACACTAATCGAGCAGGTCACTGTCAATCAAGCCTAACGTGTTGCCGCCACCGCTCGCGCGCGCTAGCTGCGCGTTATGGACAGATCAGCGACCGCAGTGGCATTCGACGCAATCGATACTTGGGTATTTGACCTGGACAATACCCTCTATTCGCCTGACGTGCGTCTTTTCGATCAGATTTCGGAAAAAATGCGGCATTACATTCGACGGGAATTCAATGTGCCGATGGCGGAGGCGGACGCCATGCGGGCCGATTATTGGCACAAGTATGGGACGACGCTGGCCGGGCTGATGGCCCATCACAAGATCGATCCCTGGCACTTTCTCAACGATGTCCACGATATCGATTTTTCTGTTCTTTCTGCAGCACCGGACCTTGCAAGCGCGATTGAGGCGCTCCCTGGCCGCAAACTGATCTACACAAATGGCGACAAACCCTATGCGCGCCGGGTTCTCGAGGCACGAGGCCTGGGCCATGTGTTTGAAGAACTCTATGGCATAGAAGACGCAGCCTTCCGGCCAAAGCCGGAGAAAGCCGCCTTTGACATGGTTTTTGCCTCTGCCGGTCTGACCCCAACGCGCGCAACAATGTTCGAAGACGACAGCCGCAATCTGACAGTGCCTCACGCGTTGGGAATGAGAACGGTTCTCGTACATACCGAGGTGGCCGATGCGTCGCATATTCACCATAAAACTGCCGATCTGACCCAGTTTTTGGTGCAAATCGCCTCTAGTGAGTTGTCCTAGGGCATTGCAGCGTTAGGTTCCTTTTCCATGGAAAGTGTGTCCGCAGACATTCTCATTTCCGGTGGTGGCGTCGCAGGCCTGACAGCGGCCGCAGCCTTTGGGGCGGCGGGCTTCGAGGTTGTGTGCACGGATCCAATGCCGCCAGTAACGGACGCCTTGTCCGATGGCGCCGACCTGCGCACCACGGCGTTTCTGCAACCGGCGCAAGATTTCCTCAACCGTGCTGGCGTCTGGCCAATCCTAGCCCCGCAGGCGACGGCGCTAGCGACGATGCGGATCGTGGATGCGGGCGGTGAGGACCCGGTGGCGCGGGTCAGCCGGGATTTCAATTCCTCTGATATCACCGAGGGCCCCTTTGGGTACAACCTGCCAAACTGGCTGATCCGCAAGGCGCTGGTGGAGCGGATTGCGGAATTGCCCAATGTCAGTTTCCGCTCCGGGACAGGCACAAAGTCATTGGTGGCCCGTACCAAGGAAGCGCTGGCGACGCTGAGCGACGGCACGCGGCTCAAGGTGCGGATGGTTATCGCCGCCGACGGGCGCGACAGCCCCACGCGAAAGGCGCTCAAGATCGGCGCGCGGCGCATGGATTTCAATCAGCGCGCGCTGACCTTTGCGGTCTGTCACGAGGCACCCCACGACAATGTATCGACCGAGGTGCATCGCACCGGCGGGCCCTTCACGCTGGTGCCTCTGCCCGATCACGACGGCATGCCCTGTTCGGCCGTGGTCTGGATGGAGACCGAGGCCAATGCGCAGGCTTTGCTGGCCCTTGACGACGCGGAGTTCGAGGCAGCGGCGACGGCGCGCTCGGCGGGGCTCTACGGCGTGCTGAAACTCGTTTCGCGCCGCACCTCGTGGCCGATCATCAGCCAGTTGGCGGACCGGTTTGACGGGCCGAGGACGGCGCTGGTGGCAGAGGCCGCCCATGTGGTGCCCCCCATCGGGGCGCAGGGCCTGAATATGAGCCTCACCGATCTCAGCACGCTTCTCGATCTAGCCACGGCGGACCCGGAGCACCTGGGCGACGAGGCCATGATCAGCGCCTATGCCAAGGCGCGCTATGGCGATGTGCGCACGCGGGTTCTGGGCGTCAGCGCGCTCAACCGCGCCTCCATGGCAAGCCCCAGCACGGTGCGCGACGCGCGCGCGCTGGGGATCAGAATGGCCCATGATGTGTCCCCCCTGCGGACCTCGCTCATGAAGCTCGGGCTGGGGCGGACGTCCTCATAGGACCTTGTCGGTGACCGCGCGAAGGCGGCCCAGCGTGGCGTCGACATCGCGCAGTTTGTCGAGGCCGAATAGGCCGATCCGGAAGGTTTGGAAATCTACGGGTTCGTCGCATTGCAGCGGCACGCCCGCCGCGATCTGCATACCCTCGGCAGCAAAGCTCGCGCCAGTGTGGATATCGGGGTCAGCGGTATAGCTCACCACGACGCCGGGGGCCTGAAAACCATCTGCGGCCACGGATTTGATGCCTTTTTCGGCGAGCATCGCGCGCACGGCGTTGCCCAGTTCCCACTGCGCAGCCTTGGCGTTGTCGAACCCGAACTCGCGCGTCTCGCGCACCGCGTCGCGGAAATGAACGATGCCGTCGGTGGGCATCGTAGCGTGGTAGGCATGCTTGCCCGCCTCATAGGTTTCCATGATCGACAGCCACTTGCCCAGATCGATGGCAAAGCTGTTCGATTGCGTGGCTTTCACCCGCTCGATCGCGCGGTCGCTGAGCATGACCACCCCGGCAGAGGGTGTCGAGGACCATCCCTTTTGCGGGGCGGAGATCAGAACATCGACGCCGGTCGCGGCCATGTCGACCCAGATGCAGCCCGACGCGATGCAGTCGAGCACCATTAGCGCGCCGACCTCGTGGGCCGCTGCGGCCAGTGCCGCGATATAGTCATCGGGCAGGATGACCCCGGCGGAGGTTTCCACATGGGGCGCGAAGACGATGTCGGGTTTCAGTTCGTGGATTTTGGCCACGACTTCCTCGATCGGGGCGGGCCGGAAGGGTTCCTGGCTGCCATTGCCGGTGCGGCGCGCCTTCATGACATCGCTCGACGCCGTGAAAGCACCGCTTTCGAAGATCTGCGACCAGCGGTAGGAGAACCAGCCGTTGCGGACGACGAGCGCGCTCGCATCCTGGCCGAACTGCCGAGCTACTGCCTCCATCGCGTAGGTACCGCCGCCGGGGATGAGGGCCATGCCAGAGGCGCCGTAGACTTCCTTGAGCCAGCTGGAGAGGTCGCGCATGACCTCACCAAAGGCCGCACTCATGTGGTTGAGCGAGCGGTCCGTGAAGACCACCGAAAATTCTTCGAGCCCGTCCGGGTCAACAGTGTCGAGCAGTGCCATTGATGCGCCTCCGCGTAAGAGT
Organism: Pseudomonadota bacterium; assembly: GCA_038747015.1. Lineage (GTDB taxonomy): Bacteria > Pseudomonadota > Alphaproteobacteria > Rhodobacterales > Rhodobacteraceae > Shimia_B. Next base: position 16,736 of record JBCDKE010000009.1, on the reverse strand, counting down.
TTCGCTTGTGGTAGCGAGGGTTTTGGCCTGAGGCAAAGTCTACTTTTGCATACTTCGCCTTAAGGGCCGTCCCTGCGGGGGTCAGGGTTCCGATCTGCTACGGCAGGTCGCTGATGCTGGCCAACGGACCTTCGCGGACTTCTTCGCTGAGCAGGACATTGGATTCGATGTCCCCTACCCCGGGGAGCGTCATGATGCGGCGGCGCAGTACCCTTTCGAAATCGGCGATATCGCGTGCGGTGACCCGGACGCGGTAGTCGTAGAGGCCCAGCACATGGTCCACGCGCTGCACCTCGGGGATCGCGGCGATGGCGCGTTCGAAATCCTCGAGGCTCACGCGGCCCCGCGTGGCGAGCTTGATGCCGAGGAAGACAGTGACGCCAAACCCCAGCGCGCCCTGATCGAGATCGAGCCGCGCGCCACGGATGACGCCGGCCTGACGCAGTTTTTGCAGGCGTCGCCATGTGGCGGGTTGCGACAGCCCCACCACGCGGCCCAGATCAGCCGTCCCCAGCGTTGCATCCCGCGACACCGCGCGCAGGAGCGCCACATCAATGGCATCCCAGCTCATATCGGCAGACTCTTGCGACTGACGACCTCGGCCACCTGCATCAGCGCCTCGATATCGGCGATATGCGGAAGGGTGAGAATACGGGTCCGGTAGAGCACCTGATAATGCGCCATGTCGCGGGCGATGATTGAGAGGCGGACGTCGACGCGGCCGAGAAAGGTCTGAAGTTCGACTACTTCGGGGACTTTACGGGCCTCTTCGATGAAGGCGTCAAAGGCGCGGGGATCGGTTTTGTCGAGGGTGATCCTGAGCGAGACCTCGACCTCGTAACCCAGCGCGCGCCAATCGATGATCGCCCCCGTGGCGCGGATGACCTTTTCGGCGCGCAGCTTGTCCAGCCGCCGGTTCGCCGTGCCTTGAGGCACGCGCGCGGCGTCGGCCAGCGCCGAGAGCGGCTGTTCGGGGTCGTCTTGCAGGTAGCGCAGGATGCGGCGGTCGAGGTCGTCGAGCATGGATTTCACCATATCAGAATAATTCGCGAATGGAAATTTCGCAATTTGAGTATTTTTGGAAAGATGAAGGGGTGGGTTCTGCGCATCAATGCCGTAGAAGGCACCAGATTGAAACTCTGGGAGAGATCTGATGCGCGTTTACTACGACCGCGACTGCGACGTTAACCTGATCAAAGACATGAAAGTGGCGATGCTGGGCTATGGCTCCCAAGGCCACGCCCATGTGCTGAACCTGCGCGACAGTGGCGCCAAGCACCTGGCTGTTGCCCTGCGCGAAGGGTCGCCTTCGGCCAAGAAGGCAGAGGCAGAGGGCCTGCAGGTCATGAGCATTGCCGAAGCGGCGGCCTGGGCTGACCTGATCATGTTCACCATGCCCGACGAGCTTCAGGCGGCAACCTGGAACGAGCATGTGAAGCCCAACATCCGCCCCGGCGCGGCGATTGCCTTTGCCCACGGCCTGAACGTGCATTTTGGTCTGATCGAGGCACCTGCCGATGTCGACGTGATCATGATGGCCCCGAAAGGCCCCGGTCACACCGTGCGCGGCGAATACGTCAAAGGCGGCGGCGTGCCCTGCCTCGTGGCCGTGGACAACGACGCCTCCGGCAAAGCGCTGGAAATCGGCCTCTCCTACTGTTCCGCCATCGGCGGCGGCCGGTCGGGCATCATCGAGACCAACTTCCGCGAAGAGTGCGAAACCGACCTCTTCGGCGAACAGGCTGTACTCTGCGGTGGTCTTGTCGAGCTGATCCGCTGCGGGTTCGAGACCCTGGTCGAAGCCGGCTACGCGCCCGAGATGGCCTATTTCGAGTGCCTGCACGAAGTGAAGCTGATCGTTGACCTGATCTATGAAGGCGGCATCGCCAACATGGACTACTCGATCTCGAACACGGCCGAATACGGCCAGTACGTCACCGGCCCGCGGATCCTGAAATACGACGAAACCAAAGCCCGCATGAAGGAAGTCCTGAGCGACATCCAGCAGGGCAAATTCGTGCGTGACTTCATGCTCGAAAACGCGGTGGGCCAGCCCACGATCAAAGCGTCGCGCCGTGCCAATGACGAGCACATGATCGAAGCAACCGGTGCCAAGCTGCGCGGCATGATGCCGTGGATTTCCGCCGGCAAGTTGGTCGACAAGGAAAAGAACTAAAGGCGCGGTATCGCCTGAAGGATCGCAAGGGGCGGCCCACCGGGTCGCCCTTTTTCTAGGAGCCGGTTGACGCCTGCCAGAGGGTGAGCGCCTGCCGGGTTTCGGCCACGTCGTGAATGCGCAGGATCTGCGCGCCTTGTGCGACACCCGCGAGCGCCACGGCGACGGAACCGGGCATCCGCTGATCGGCCTCGTCCACGCCGGAAAGCGTGCCGATGAAACGTTTGCGCGAGGCCCCGAGCAGGATCGGGCAGCCCAGCGAGTGCAGCATGGCGAGGCTGCGCAGGAGCGCGAGATTGTGGTCCAGTGTCTTGCCAAAGCCGATGCCAGGATCGAGCACGACATTTGCCTTTGGAATGTCAGCCGCGAGCGCGGCGTTCAGCTGCGCCTCGAGCGCGTCGTAGACATCGAGCAGCACGTCATCATAGGTCGGGTTGGCCTGCATGGTTTTGGGATCGCCCTGGGCATGCATGATGCAGATGGGCGCGCCCGTTGAGGCAGCCAGCGTGGCCATATCGGGGTCGTGCAAGAGGCCCGAGACATCGTTGAGCATCCCTGCCCCGGCCTCAAGCGCGGCCTTGCCCACCGCCGCCTTGCGGGTGTCGATGGATATCGGTGCGCCCCCCGTCAGCCCGGCGATGGCTGGTGCGGTGCGGGCGATTTCTTCGTCGATTTCCACGTAGTCCGCGCCGGGTCGGGTGCTTTCACCGCCAATATCGAGGATATCGGCCCCTTCAAAGGTGAGGCGCTGGCCGTGGGCGATGGCAGTATCCGTGCTGTCATAGCGACCGCCGTCCGAAAAACTGTCTGGCGTAGTGTTGACGATCCCCATGAGCCGGGGGGCATCGAGGGTGAGGCCCGCTATGCCCGCTCGTGGCGCGGTGAGGTTCGTCAGCACCTCCGAAGGGAGCGCCTGCCAGGCGATGAGGCGGGTGGCGTCACGGGTGCGTTCTTCGGCATGGGTGAACCAGAGCCAACCGCCGCCTAGCCGTCGGGACCCGGCGGGCGGCGTGCCGGGATGCAGCAGCGGGCGGTAGTAGCGTTTCACAACGCGTCTTCCAGCGCCGTGAATGCCCGCACGGGGGTGTTTGACGACGCAATATCGAGGCCCGCGGACACGATTTCGAGCGCGTTCATCTGCTCTGCGAACCAGGCGATGACGCCGCCCATGTCGCGGGGGCCGCTTTCAGGGCCGTCGACGGCATCGAGCACCATTTTAGACGGCGCCCAGACGCTGATCTGACCGTTGCGCATACCCCAGTCGAGTTCGGTTCGCGTATCGACGACGACGCAGCGCGCGTCGCGGCCGGCGAGGACCCAGGCGTTTTGTTCGACGGCTAAGAGATCAATACGTCGCTGCGCCATAGTGGCCTTGGACACCGGGACCGGAGTTTCGCCACCCTCTACCGCGATGATCAGCGGGGCCTCCCCCGCCGCAAGCTCGTCGAGCCAGCGCGGCAGGTCGGGCGAGGCCATGGCGTCATTGCCGAGCGCCAGGACCACCGGCTGCGGCGCGTCTTCTTCGACCGCTGGCGCGTCTTTGGCGGCAAAGCGCACGATTTCAACGCCGAGGGTTCCCGGGCCGCGGTCTAGCTTTTCGATGCGTACGAAAACGCGCTCGGCCTGATCTTCGACAAGGATTCGTTCGGCGACGCGTTCGGCCAGTGTTTCCAGGAGGTTCAGACGTTCCTCTGAGAGAGCGGCCTCGATCGCCTCGCTGATGCGGTCATAGGACAGGATGCGGTCTACGTCGTCAGCGAGATCAGCGGGCAATGGCGCGATTTCGACGACGACGTTGAAGCGGATGCGCTGGGTCACGCCGCGTTCTGCCTGAAAAGCACCGATTTCTGTGTCGAGCACGAGGTCGCGTACGGAAATGCGGTCGCGATCGGGGGCGTCGGCGCGGGCGCGGTCCTCAGGGTGACCGAACGCGAGCTGTGTCTCTGGGGTCATGGCAGCGCTCCTCAAGGCGTCGAATGAGCCTTTTGCGCGCGATACTAGTTAGCTTCCACACTCGCAAGCGTTCGGCCCCGGCATAGTGCGGGACCGAAACGACAAAGCGCCGCGGAGAGCGTCAGCTAGGACGGTAGAAACGATGAACGCCGATGGTCGTGGTGTGTTCGAAGGTGCGTGCCCAACGGGGCGCTACGGCGGTCGTATGGTAGTACTTTGCGCCACCGGTGAGATTTCCGCTCGCACCCGCCATGGAAAGCCGGGCAACTTTGCCGACCATCTCCCATGCGCGCGGTTCGCGGATGACCTCTGCGTATCCGTCACAGGTATAGGTGAACTGGCACTGGTAGCGTTTACCGGTGCCTTGCGTGATGACATTGCAGATAGTGTTCGGGAAAGAGGCACTTTCTACACGGTTCAGGATCACTTCTGCGACGGCGAACTGTCCTTTGAGGGTTTCACCTCGCGCCTCAAAATACAGTGCTTCGCTCAGGCAACGCCACTCCGCCCCGCCCTCGATATAGGGCTGGCCCGCCAGCCACTGTTTATCAAAACGCACTTCTGGGCCATCGGACGCAGAACGTGGGTTTAGCAGACGAGCCGTCGCTTTGGCATCCAATTTCGCCAAGCTTTGCGCCTCGAAGGCAACGGCACCACTAAGTGGCAAGGAATTTTGTGCAGCAGCAGCGCTGGTCAGGCCCAGAACAAAGGCCAATACAGTCAAGACACGCATGGGTGCCCCCCCTAGTAACGTTAACTCATTTTAAACTTTCACATTAGCGGTGCCGTCTAACCCGTTGGTTTTGCTTTGTCGAGTCGGGCGGCGGATACCTCAATATGTTCATATTAAGGCAGCGTCAGGACCAATATGTGGTGATTGTTCCGGCTTTAAAGGTCTGCCAGCGCAATTTGTGCGGCTGCGAGTCGCGCTCCGGGGACCCGGAATGGAGAACAGGAGATATAGTCGAATCCCACGTCGCGACACATCCGGATCGCCTCAGGATCACCGCCATGTTCGCCGCACATGGATAAGACGACTTCCGGCCTGGCGGAACGGCCGCGCTCTGCACCCAGTTTCAGCAGCTCTCCCACACCGTCTACGTCGAGGGTGTGGAAAGGGTCCTCGGGGTAGACGCCCTGTTGCACGTAGGGGGACATAAAGCGGCCCGCATCGTCGCGGGAGAGGCCGTAGGTCATCTGCGTCAAGTCGTTGGTGCCGAAGCTCAGGAAGGACGTATGCGGGGCAATGTCACCTGCGCGCAAGGCCGCGCGCGGGGTTTCGACCATGACGCCAAGAGAATACTCTACGTCCCGCCCCCGTTCAGTGCGTACCGCGGCGGCAACCGCCTCAATACGCTTGCGCACGAGCTCTACCTCGCGGCGCGCCGTCACCAGCGGGATCATGATTTCGGGGACCACATCGCCCACGGCCAACGCAGCCTCGAGGATCGCACGTACCTGCATGTCATAGATCTCTGGCACCGTGATCCCGAGACGCACGCCCCTGAGCCCCAGCATCGGGTTGAATTCGGACAGAGCCTGAGTGCGCTCCTCAACCTGGTTCACGGGCAGGCCCAAAGCCACTGCAAGATCTCGCTGCCCTCCTCGATCCGAAGGAAGGAATTCGTGCACGGGTGCATCCAGCAGGCGGACGCACACCGGTTGGCCCTTCATGATGCGAAATAGCTTGCTGAAATCTGCCCGTTGCATGGGCAGCAGCCGTTCGATCACGGCGGCGCGGTCCTCGGCGCTGTCGGCAAAGATCATCTCGCGCATGACCGTGAGACGGTCGGCATCAAAGAACATGTGTTCTGTACGGCAAAGGCCGATACCGTCTGCGTTAAAGCCTGCAGAACGTTCGGCCTCTTCTGGCGTATCGGCGTTGGCGCGCACGCCGATGTCGCGGACGTCGTCGGCCCAGCTAAGCAGCGTGGCGACGCTGTCATCGAGCCCGGCTTTGGTTAGCTCCGTCGCACCGGCGAGGATCTGGCCGGTGGTGCCGTCGATGGTGACGATATCGCCTTCGGACAACTCGCGCGTTTCGGTCGAGAGCGTACGATCCTTGGAGTTCACGGAAATCTCGGAGGCACCGACGATGCAGGGCACGCCGAAGCCGCGCCCGATGACGGCGGCGTGGCTCGTCGCCCCGCCCTTTTCGGTGAGCACGGCCACGGCGGCGTGCATGCCGCGGATGTCTTCGGGGCCGGTTTCACGGCGCACGAGCACGCACGGCTCGCCGCGTGACGCGCTGGCTTGCGCGGCAGCAGAAGAAAACACGATGCGGCCCGAGGCGGCACCGGGGCTGGCGGCAATGCCTTCGGCGATCAGGTCGCGGTCGGCCAGCGGAGCGACCTGCGAGTGCAGGAGCTCAGAGAGATCGCGCGGCTCGATCCGTTTGATCGCCTCGGCGCGGGGGATCACGTCGTCCTCGGCCAATGCCACGACGACATTCACCGCTGCGCGCGAGGATCGCGGCACCGGGATCGCATCGAGGATCGACAATTTGCCATTTTCCAGCGTGAATTCGATCTGCATTTCTTCGCGCAGTCGTTGGCGGGCGATGGCACCGTGGGCGATGAGTGCCTCAAAAACCTGCGGTGAAGTTTCTTCAAAGGATGGACCGCGCGGATCTTTTGTCAGGAAGAGCGAAGTCTGCCCGTCGAGCGCCTCACGCCCCTGAGACTGGGACAGGTAGCGGCCTGTGACCTGCGGCTGGCCGGTGTCCGCGTTGATGAACTGAATAACGCCAGAACCGCTCTCGCCGCGCCCGACGCTCAGAGACATTGCCTGCACGACGAGGCCCAGCCCGGCATCGGCGGGTGCGCCCTGTGCCTGACGCAGGAGGCGCGCGGTGGTGCCCTCCCACGCGCGGGCCATGGCGCGGAGCACCGATGACAGCTGAACGCCCACGTCCTGCGGGAACGGTTCCCCCGCCTCATCCTCATATGCGTTGAGCAGCGTTTTCAGAGCGGCCGCATCGGTGCCTTCGGGGTCCGGGAAATCATCCTCATCGAGCCGCGCCACGTGGGCCGCGTAAGCCTGAATGAAGCGGATATAGAGGACTGTCGCGGCCTCTTCCCCGATTTCATCCGAAAGCGTCGCGTGGCGCGCGTCGTTCATCCCGATGTTGAGGACCGCCGCAGGGCCACCCCAATCAGAGTGCTCGGACGATGGGCGCACAGACAAAAGCGTGCCCTCGTCAAAGGGCGCGAGGATCATTCCGAGGTCAGGAGCCGTGCCCGCCGCGATGGCCTTCACCGTCTTGAAGCACAGCGACACCGTCGTCGGCACGGGCATATCCAGCCGGATCAAGCGCTGAAGGCACTTGGCACGCCTGCCGTGAAAGCGGGCTTTCATCTGCGCCGTGGGCGTGATGGGCGCGATATCTGTGGCGACGATTTCTTGCTGCACTGCGGCATCCTTTCGCCGGCAGATTACTCTTTAGGCGATTCGGATCAAGTGTGACTGCGCGTTTGGCAGTTTTATGACGCTTAACCTTCGATTTTGGTTAAATCAGCCACCTGACCGATGGTTTTGCGGATCTGACTGAGCAGATTGAGGCGGTTGCGGCGCACGATTTCCGAGTCGGCGTTGATTTTCACGGCCTCGAAAAACGCATCAATTGGCGCACGCAGCGTAGCCATGGCGCGCATGGCGGCGACGAAGTCCTCGTCTTCCATGGCCTTGGCGATGCGCGGCTCTGCCTCTTCGAGGGCGTTGAAGAGCGCTTCTTCCTCCGGGGCCTCGGCATAGCGCAGGTCGGCGCCATAGGAATATTCGACGCCGTCCTTTTCCTCTGCCTGAGACAGGAGGTTGTTGGCGCGCTTGAACCCCTGCACGAGGTTCTCGCCGCCCGGGGAGCCGATGATTTCCTGCAGCGCGGTGGCGCGTTTGACCAGCAGCGTCAGGTCGTCATTGCCCGCCATGGCGAGGCAGGCGTCGATGACGTCGTGGCGGACGCCCCGGTCGCGGAGATAGACCTTTAGGCGGTCATGGAAGAAGGAGAGCAGATCCCCGTCCCAGCTGTTGTCGGCAAAGACCGCCGAAAGCCGGACGCGAAGTGAGTTTTCTTCGACGATGCGCAACACGCCGAGAGCAGCCCGCCTCAGCGCATAGGGGTCCTTCGACCCGGTTGGCTTCTCGTCAATCGCCCAGAAGCCCGTCAGGATATCGAGCTTTTCCGCCAACGAAACCGCCACAGATACCGGTTCAGTCGGCACATCATCCGACGGCCCCAAGGGCGCGTAGTGGTCGCGGGCGGCGTTGGCGACGGGTTCGGGCAACCCGGCTTCCAAAGCGTAGTAGCGCCCCATGATCCCTTGCAGCTCCGGGAACTCGTAGACCATCTCGGAGGCCAGATCGGCCTTGGCGATCCGCGCGGCCTGTTCGGCTTGGTCAGCATCGGCCGCCACCACGGGTGCCAGTTCGCGCGCAAGGGCGGCGATGCGGTCGATGCGTTCGGCCTGGGTGCCGAGCTTGGCGTGGAAGGTCACGTTTTTGAGGCTATCGGTCCATTCGCCCATGCCCGCCCGCGCCACGCGCAGGTCGTTTTCCCAGAAGAACTTCGCGTCGGACAGACGCGCGGCCAGCACCTTTTGGTTGCCCGCGAGGATCGTCGCGCCGCCATCAGCGGTTTCGCGGTTCGCCACGGTGATGAATTTCTCGATCCGCCCCGTCTTGGCGTCGCGGACGGAGAAGAATTTCTGGTGATCCTTCATGGAGGTCTGGATGACCTCGGGCGGCAGGCTCAGGAAATCCTCACCGATATCGCCCATGAGCACGACCGGCCATTCCACGAGGCCCGCGACCTCGGCCAGAAGGCCGCGGTCTTCGACCACTTCGAGCCCGGCTGCCGTGGCGGCCTTGACCGCGTCGTCCCAGATCATCTGGGCGCGCTCTTCGGGGCGCAGGATCACGTGGGCGGCGCGGAGCTGCGCCTCGTAATCGGCAAAGCCCGTCACGGTGAAACGTGCGGGCGCCATGAAGCGGTGGCCGCCGGTCTCTGCCCCCGCCGCGAACTGGTCCACGGTCACGGGCACCACTGCCCCGTCGAGCAGGCAGAGGATCGATTGCAGGGGGCGCACCCATTTCAGGGAGCCCGCACCCCATCGCATGGATTTCGGCCAGGGGAAGGAGCGGATGGTCTTTTCCAGTACTTCGGCCACGATGTCGGCGGCAGGGCGGCCTGCCTTGGTGATGTGGGCGAAGTAAACCTGCCCCTTTTTGTCATCGCGGATTTCGAGATCGCCGCGTGAGACCCCTGCCCCGCGCAGGAAGCCCTCGATCGCCTTGTCCGGCGCGCCGACTTTGGGGCCCTTGCGTTCCTCGGTGACGGTGGGGCTTTCAGACAAAAGCCCGGTCACCGACAGCACCAGCCGGCGCGGCGTGGCGAGGGCCTCGGCCCCTTCGAAGGTCAGCCCGGCACCTGTCAGACCCTCGGTCACCAGCCGCTGCAGATCGGCAGAGGCGCGCGGCTGCATGCCTGCGGGGATTTCCTCGGAAAAGAGCTCGATCAGGAGATCAGCCATCTATTGGTTCCTTTCGGGGCAGTCGTCGCCCGCGGGCGTGCCGTCATACAGCTTGTCGCCGCATTCATTGACCTGGTGCCAGACATAGCCGCGGCCGTCCTCAGTGACGGCCACCACGCGGTCGATGCCGTATTCGAGGTTACGCGTGCCGGCAAATGCGATGGCCGTGCCAGCGTCGAGTTCATCGCCCAGCGCCCGGGCGTCGAAGCAGTCGAACCAGCCCGGCGCGGTGAGGGGTTCGGCCCCCTCAAAGGTCTCATAGGTCTCGGTGAGCATGGCGAGACTCATGGGTGTGGTGAAGCAGGCGCGGTAGCGGATCGGCGAGGACCCGGCGTCGATGGCCTGAAAATCGTCAAAGATGATGTCTTCGGGGATCCCGGACACGAGCCCGGTGATTTCCACGCGTTCGTCTGCGACTTCCTCGTAGAAGCCGTAGACCTGCGCATAGTAGACCCCGCCGCCCACGGCGAGCGTCACGAGGCACAAGAGCACGGTGATCAACTTACCCGCCATGGCACGCTATTCCGCCGCCTCGACCCAGCCGCCGGCCTCGGTCTCGACAAAGGCATCGGCGCAGCGTTTGGCCAGCGTGCGGACCCGCAGGATATAGCTCTGCCGTTCGGTGACCGAGATCACGCCGCGCGCATCGAGCAGGTTAAAGAGGTGGCTGGCCTTGATGCACTGATCATAGGCGGGGTGCGCCATCACGATGCGCTTGCCGGTCTTGGGGTCGTCATAGGCCTCGTCGAGGATCGCGTTACAGGCGGCCTCAGCATCCTTGAAGTGCTGGAGTAGCGTATCGGTATTGGCGACGTCGAAATTCCAGCGCGAATACTCCTCTTCCGTCTGGCGGAAGACGTCGCCGTATTTCAACGGGATCGGCGATTGCGGGTCGTTGAAGGGCATCTCCATCACGTGGTCGATGCCGAGCACATACATGGCCAGGCGTTCTAGGCCGTATGTCAGCTCTCCTGATACCGGGTGGCAGTCATGGCCGCCCACCTGCTGGAAATAAGTGAACTGGCTGACTTCCATTCCGTCGCACCAGACCTCCCAGCCTAGGCCCCAGGCGCCCAGCGTCGGGCTTTCCCAGTCGTCTTCGACGAAGCGGATGTCGTGGAGTTCCATGTCGATGCCGATGGCCTCGAGCGAGCCGAGATAGAGCTCTTGGAGGTCCGGCGGGGACGGTTTAATGAGCACCTGATACTGGTAGTAGTGCTGGAGCCGGTTCGGGTTTTCCCCATAGCGGCCGTCCGTGGGACGGCGCGAGGGCTGCACATAGGCCGCGGCCCAGCTTTTGGTGCCGAGGGAGCGCAGCGTCGTGGCCGGGTGGAACGTCCCTGCACCGACCTCCATGTCGTAGGGCTGCATTACCGCGCAGCCGCGCGATGCCCAGTAATTCTGGAGCCTCAGGATGATCTCCTGAAAGGAACGGGGCGTGTCGGTTGTCTTGACTTGCATGGCGGGCCCTCGCATGGATGCGCCGCTTCCCTAGCCCCGGCTCTGAATGGGGTCAACGGGGCTGGCGGCCCCGTGCTGTCACCCGGATGCGACAACTGCACAATTGTGATCGCACGGGGGCCGCAATTGTCGGGTTTCCCCTCTACCCCCGCTCAATATTCTGCGAGATAGTGCCAAATATTATTTCGGGCCTTTAAAAGGACAGGAAATCTAATGAAGCGCGTAATTTTGGCTTTTGCTATTTGGGTATGTTTCGCGGGCGCCGCGGTTTCCCAGCAGACGGTCTGGATTCAGATAGAAGCGCAGCCCAGCCTACGGGAAGCGCAAGAGCGGATACGCGTGTATGCGACCCAATTGCCGGATGTGTCTGGATTCCAACTTTCGGCGCGCTGGTATGGTATTGCCCTTGGCCCTTACGCGCGCCCCGACGCCGAACAACAACTTGCAATTCTGCGCGCCCGCGGCGCCATCCCTGGCGACAGCTTTCTGGCAGAGGCGGATCGTTTTTTGCGCCAGTTCTGGCCAATTGGGGCCAATGATCTCGCTGGATCGGCGAGATCCATACCCCTGGCCCTTGCGCCCGCGCCGACTCTTGCACCGCTGCCCGAGCTCCAAGCAACTGATGAAACACCACGACAGGCACGCGCCTCCGAGAACCTGCTTAGCCTGGAAGAAAAGCAACTCATTCAAACTGCTCTGGCCTCGCAGGGCTTTTATGATGCCACCATCGACGGGCTTTTCGGGCGAGGCACGCGCGCCTCTATGGCATCCTGGCAGACGGCAAACGCCTATGAGGCAACCGGCGTTCTAACCAGCGCCCAACGTGCGGCGCTGGTTAAAAGCTACAATTCCATTTTGGACGGTTTAGGGCTTGAGGTCGTGAGCGAAATAGAAACTGGAATTTCCATTAAGCTTCCGACAGAGCAAATCGCATTCAAGGAATATGAATTCCCGTTTGCGCACTACGATGCGTCGACCGATCAGGGAATTCAGGTCTCTTTGATCTCGCAGGAGGGTGGGCGCGACCGATTCCGGGGTCTCTACAGCGTTTTGCAAACTCTCGATGTTGTGCCCACAAATGGCGCGCGCCAAATCGGGCCGAACCGATTCACAATCACCGGCGTAGACGCCACACGCCATACAACTGTGGACGTTCGGCTTGCTGACGGCGCGATGAAGGGCTTTTTGCTGGTTTGGCCCGCCAATGATGAAGAGCGCCAGACCAGGGTATTATCAGAGATGCAGAGCAGCTTTCGGACGGTACCGGGCACGTTGGACCCGTCCTTGTCGCCGCCTGATGAATCCCAAAGCATCGACCTCCTCGCGGGGCTCGACATCCGGCAGCCGCAGACGGCAGCCACCGGTTTTTTCGTAGATCGCAGCGGTTCGGTGCTTACCGCATCTGAGACGCTGGGTGCCTGCGAAAGAGTTTCTATAGGGGATGACGTTGACGCCGATGTCGTCTTCACTGACGCTGATCTGGGCCTCGCGCTCTTGCGTCCAAGGCAGAGCGTCGCGCCGCTTGGCATTGCACGTTTTCAAACCGCCGTGCCGCGCCTGCGTGACGAGGTGGCTGTGGCCGGGTTTTCCTACGGCGGCGATCTTGGGGCGCCAACGCTCACGCTGGGCGCATTGGCAGACCTTCGCGGGCTGGAGGGTGACCAGACGGTCAAGCGCCTCGAGCTGCGCGCAGAGCCGGGCGATAGTGGCGGGCCGGTCCTAGACGGTGCAGGAGCAGTTTTGGGCCTTTTGCGCCCTGCCCCGCAAATTGATGGTCAGATCCTCCCGGAAAACGTGCGTTTCGCCGTCGACACCGAAACCATCCGCGACCGGCTGGCCGCAGAGGGCGTGACGATCACCGAGACCGACGCCGCTGCCAGCATCGACCCGGTAGAGCTTGCCGCGCTGGCAACGGATATGTCCGTTCTGGTGCAGTGCTGGTGATCTAGAGCACGTCCGGCGTCACGTAGATCAGCGTCGGCGCATCCGCCTCAAAGGCGGCCCGGGTCACTTCTTGCAATTCCGCGAGCGTTTTGGGCGCTGCGCCATAGGCGCCATAGGCCTTGGCCAGCGCCACAAAGTCCGGGTTCCGCGCCACGACCGCGTTGGGCGGGATCTGTGCGGCGACCATGCTGTCCTCGATTTCCTTGAGCTTGCCATTGTCCCAGAGGAAAATCGGCAAGGGCAGCCCTAGCTCTACGGCGGTGCCGAGCTCTTGCAGCGTGTACTGAAACCCGTAGTCGCCAGCGATGGCGAGCGTGGGTTTGCCCTCCCTCGCTACGGCACCGCCGATGGCTGCGGGCAGCGCGTAGCCCAGCGTGCCAAAGCCTGTTGGGTGGTGCCATTGGCCGGGGCGGTCCATGTCCCAGACTTCCTTCGACGAATAGGCGAACTGGGTCATGTCCGAATAGATCATCGTGCCTTCGGGCAGGCACTCGCGCAGGGCGTCGGCCACGGCGATGATGCCTGGGCGCTCTGCCTCGACCTCTGCTCGCCAGCGCAAGCGCGTCTCGGCCACCTCGTCAGCGCTCCAGTCGCTTTGCGACGGCTCCAGAGCCTGGGCCAGCGCGTCCACCATGGCCTCTGCATCGCTGAGCACTGCCCATTCGTTATGGGCTTTGCTCGACAGTATCTCCGGGTCGATATCGACGCGGATCAGCAGGCAATCATGGCCGAGATCGCGTCGCCAGAGGTCAACCTCTGCCAGCTCAGAGCCAAAAGCCACGACGAGGTCGGCCTTGGCCAGCACGTCCTTGCTGCTGGGCCGTGCCAGGGTCGAGCCAAAGTGCAACGGCGCGCTCGCCGGCACGATGCCGCGCCCGGCATAGGTGGTGAAACTGGCGGCACCGCTTTTGTCCAATAGCCTGAGCAGGTTTTCAGGTTCGGATTCGCCGGGGGCCGGATAGCCTACCTGAACAGCCCCACCCCCAAAGATGCAGACCGGGCGTTTGGCGTTTTGCAGGTTATCCGCCACATAATTCACCCAATCGGGATCTGCGGGAACGCGGCGCGGGTAGAACGAGGCCCCGTTGGGCCAGGATGCCTCTGCAGGGGCTTCGAGCCGGGCGATGGGCACCGTGATGTGCTTGGGCCGTTTGCGGGCAATATGCCATTCCATGATCGCGCGATCGATCAACGCATAGGCGGCGTCGGCGTCGTTCGCCGTCTCGGACCATTCGCAGACAGTGCGGGCCGCCCCTGCCTGATCGCGCATCTGGTGCAATTGGCCACGTGTGGCTGCTGTTTCGTCGAGGCATGACGATATCGCCAGCACCGGCACGCTGTCCGAATAGGCCTGCCCCAGCGGCGTCAGCGTGTTCGTCAGCCCCGGCCCGGTGATGATATAGCACACACCCGGCCTGCCCGTCGCGCGCGCGTAACCATCGGCCATGAAACCCGCGCCCTGTTCGTGGCGCGCGAGCACATGAGTGATCCCAGCCTCTTCGATCCCCCGATACATCTCCTGATTATGGACGCCGGGAATGCCAAAGATGACGTCCACGCCGCGTGCTTTCAGCATGTGCGAGATTTGCGCACCCAGGGGACGTGTGAGGGGGCGGGATTGAGACATTAGTTGCTCCAGAACGCTCGGGTAAAGAGGACGAGGACGGCCATCAGCTCGAGCCGCCCCAACAGCATGCCAAAGGCCAAGAGCCATTTGGCGGTATCATTGATCGACCCGTAGTTTTCGGCTGGGCCGATCTCGGACCCGAGCCCCGGCCCGATATTGGCGAGCGCTGCGGCCGCACCGGATACGGCGGTGATCACGTCGAGCCCGGTCATCGACAGAAGCACCGCCAGAAGGATCAGCGAGGTGATGAACACCACGAAAAAGGACATCACCGAGTCCACGACGTCCTGGCTCACCGCGCGCCCGTCATAGCGGGGCGTGAACACGCCCGAAGGGCTGTAGATCTGGCGCACCTGCGAGGTCACCGAGGCGAAGAGTAGCTGGTAGCGGAAAATCTTGACCGAACAGGAGGTCGATCCGGCGCAGCCGCCCACGAGGCCGATGAAGAAAAGCGCCACGACCGCAAAAGGGCCCCACTGCATGTAGTCAGCGCTCGCAAAGCCCGTACCGGTAATGAGCGAGGTTGCGTTGAAGAGCGCGGCGCGGAAGCTGGCAAAGCTCACGATCTCGGTGCTAAACCAGAGCCAGAGCGTCACTGCCACCACCACCGTGCCCAGCACGATCAGCATACCCCGCACCTGCCGGTCCTGAAAGAGCGGCGCCCGGTCCCCATTGAGCAGCTGCACAAAGCGCACAAAGGGCAGCGCCGCGAGGATCATGAAGATGATCGCTACGAACTGCGTGACGCCGCCGAAGGCAGCAAAAGAGGCGTCCTTGGTGGAAAATCCGCCGGTGGAGACCGTCGTCAGTGCATGAAGGATGGCGTCAAAGACGCCCATTCCGGTGATAAAGTACGCCCCGGCGCAAAGCACCGTGAGCGAGATGTAGATAACAGATATCTGCTGCGAGATCTGCGCGGCACGCGGGAGGATCTTGCCCATCGTGTCGAAACCCTCTGAGCGGAAAATCTGCATCCCACCAACGCGCAGCTCTGGCAGGAACACCATGGCCACAACGATGATACCGACGCCCCCCAGCCACTGCAGGATAGCGCGCCAGACCAACAGCCCTTCGGGTAGCTCATCAAGGCCCGAAAACACCGTGGCCCCCGTCGTTGTGAGCCCCGACATCGATTCAAAGAAAGCGTCCGTGACGTCGGCCCCCGTGGCGCCGATCACGAATGGCACCGCTCCAAAGAGAGGCAGCGTGACCCAAACGCCCGTGGTCAACAGGAACGTCTCCTGAAGCGTCAGCCCCTCGCGGTTCGCGTTATGAGTCGCCAGTGCCACAAAGGCCCCGGTCAGAAAGGTAAGCGCAGCCGATTGCACAAAAACGCCCGCGTGGCCGTTCTGATAGAAATAATCCACGCCCGCAGGGATCAGCATCATGACGCCCAAGGCCGCCACGAGCAGTGCGATCACATAAGATACCGGGCGGATATCGACCATGGTGCTAGCGGTGGCCCAAGGGGCCTGACCTGTCAACTACTTGCGACGTTTGACGTAAGGCGATGGATTGGGGCCTTCGAGGGCCAAAAGCACCTCCTGGACGCGCTTTTGCCGCGTCTCTGAGGTCTTCGCCCCTGCCACACGGTGGGAAAATCCGCGCCTTGCCCCGGCTGTCAAAGCGTCCCAAACGCCCTTAGCTGTCTCATCTTCGGCCAGCGCCTCGGTGAGCTCGAGCGGCACATCCACCGCGTCCGGGTCGTCATAGCGAAAGGCCAGACGCACCGGATCGCCCTCGCCCAACCCGGTCTTTTTCTGCATCGCCTTGTTGAAAATGAAATAGGCGCGCCCGTCTGATGTCGGGTGCAGTGCGCCCTTGAACGGTAGCCCGGCCAATTCACCCACGACGCGCGGACGGCGAGACGCGGGCTCCGGCAATCCGTCGGCAAAACCCTGCGGTAGCCACGCGACGGTATAGCCCATGGGCGCGTATCGCCCCACTTCGCCGGTCGCTTCAAAGGGATAAAAGAAATCCATATCTCTTCCCCTTCATCTTTCCAGAATAACCCCGGGGTGCGCGAGGGGCTGGCCCCTCGCTCCCG
>JBCDKE010000008.1:0-59772 GCA_038747015.1 Pseudomonadota bacterium | reverse complement strand
GCCGTGAACTCTTCGAGGTTTTCCGCCACACCGCAGGCAGCGCTTCCACCGGCGCGGGCGTCGTGGTTTAAGGCCCACCATGACCCCAGAACAACAATCCGCTGCCGCCGAAAAAGTCTGTAACGCCGCCCCCGTGGTGCCTGTGCTCGTCATTGACGACCTGTCCAAAGCCGAGGGCCTGGCGCAGGCCCTCGTGGCAGGCGGCCTCCCCGCGCTCGAGGTCACGCTGCGCACGCCCGTGGCGCTCGACGCGATCCGCGCCATGGCGCAGGTTCCCGGCGGCATGGTCGGCGCAGGCACGTTACTGACGGGCCGCGATGTGGAAAAGGCCAAGGAGGCGGGCGCCACTTTCGGCGTCTCCCCCGGCTCCAGCCAGGACATCATCGACGCCTGCCGCCTCAACGAGCTTCCGCTCCTGCCCGGTGCGGCCACGGCGACCGAGATCATGGCCCTCCTAGACCACGGTTATACGGTTCAGAAATTCTTCCCGGCGGAGGCTTCGGGCGGTGCCAAGGCGCTTGGCTCCTTCGCCTCGCCCCTGCCCCAGGTCCGTTTCTGCCCCACCGGCGGTGTAAGCCTCGCCAATGCCGGCGACTACCTCGGCCTGCCCAACACGCTCTGCGTCGGTGGCAGCTGGGTCGCACCCAAAGACGCGGTGACAAACGGCGACTGGCCACGGATCGAGGAGTTGGCGAAAGAGGCAGTTCGGTTGGGGTAACCCGTTGGGTTTGAAAACCAGTTCGGCGGACAGAACGGTGATGCGCCTCATTGACCCAGGCGGTTAGGAAGTGTTTGTCGCGCATCACTGCCATATGGACAACTCAAACGGAAATCTCGGCTCGAAACTGTCTTAGGTATCGTGCAGCAGGCAGCCCAAAGCTGACTGCTGCCAAAAGGTGGCTGCGTTGTGTCACCGCGGCCCGCGCGTTCGGCGCCCAGCGATTATCCCTCACACAGAAACTGAGGGTACCCACTTCAAAGAACGTTCATGGCAATTATCGAGCTTCTACTCGCGCAACGCGGTTTCTTTGACGCGAACCACCGGTTGAGACAGATACTCTAAAACTGTCCTCTTTCCGGAGAGAATGTCGATCTGCGCGACCATCCCCGGCAGCACTTCAACTTGCTGGTCATCGGCATCGGTAAGCGCGCCTTCCGTGCGGATCACGATGACAAAGACCCGTTCCTCGCGATCTGGATGCAGCGTAGCGTCTGCACCGACGCGCAGGATAGTTCCGTCAATCGACCCGTAGCGCGACGCGTCATAGGCGGTCAGCGAAACCTTTACATCCTGTCCCGTACTGACAAAGGCTACGTCTTCAGGCGGCAGATAGGCTTCTACCAAAAGCTCGTCTTCGATGGGCACCAGTTCGACCAACGGTTCGCCGGCTGGGGCCAGCGCCCCCATGGTGCCCACAAGTACCCGGTTGACGACCCCGCGCGTGGGCGCCCGCAGCACCGACCGCAAAAGGCGCGATTCAAGTGCGGGTAGTCTAACGAGAACCTCAGCCAGTTCACTTTCAGCCAGTGCCAGCTGCTCAAGGGACTGAGCTTGAGAAGATGACCGTTCGGACACCATCCTGTCGTCTATTTCGAGCACCGCCGCCTCGGCGCTGCCGAGCCCTGCGCGTGCTTCAGACACCCGGCCCTCGGCCTCTGCGAGCCGCCCAAGCAACCCGATTAGCGTCGTACGAGGTTCAACGCCTTCGTCGACTAAGGGGCTGATAACAGATTGTTCTTCCTTGATCAGGGCAAGCGCCTCTTCGGCGGTTTCGAGCCGCGTCTGCGCCTCGATCACGGCCTGCTCGCGTTGGCGGCGTTGCCGCAACAAAATGCCGACCTCGTCGCGCAGCGCGGCACGACGCGCCGCATAGAGCGCGACCTCCGACGACACCAAGGCGATGCTTTCGGCATCATTGCCGAATTCGGGCAGGAACTCGGTATCCTCGATCTCAGCCTTGAGTCGCGCAATACGCAGCCTGAGGGACAAAACCCGGGCCTCGGCCTGGGCCAATTCCCCCTCTATCTGCGTCTCATCCAGCGTGACTAACGGGGCATTGGCGCGCACGACATCGCCCTCGCTGACATGTATTTTGGACACCAGTCCCGGTTCGGACGCCTGCACCAGCTGGACCTCGGCGGATGGCACAACACGTCCGTCGGTCCGCGTCACGGCATCCAGTTCCGTCATCGCGGCCCACGCGATTGATGCACCCAGCAAAGCCATGATCGTCAGCAGCAGAAGGGACGCGCGCAGCGGATTGCCTCCCGAATGTTCCCGCGCCAACTCGCGCGCCGATTTTGCGCCGCTCCCCATCAGAACGCTGCCTTCTGTGCGGGGGACACAATCGTGTCTTTCGGCCCGTCTGCAGTGATCTTTCCGTCCTGAATGACGATCACGCGGTCCACCAGCTCCAGGAGGCTCGGACGGTGAGTGATCACGATCAGGGTCTGATCCTGCAAATCTGCCCCCAATCGCTCTATCACCTTTTTCTCAGTCATCATGTCCATCGCGGATGTCGGTTCGTCCATGACCAACACCGCTGGCCGCCCCATCAGACCACGCGCGAGAGAAATCGCTTGTCGCTGGCCACCAGAAAGTCCCTCGCCGCGTTCCCCGATCTCGAAATCGTATCCTGCTGGCATCTTGGCTGCGAAATCATCGACGCCTGCCAGCTTGGCCGCTGCCAGGACCTCGGCATCGGTCGCACGGGGCATCCCGATGGCGATGTTGTCGCGAAGGGTGCCTGAAACAAGCCAGCTATCCTGAAGGACCGCGCCTATGTTGCGCCGCAGATCGCCCGGATCAATCTGGCGCAGATCGGTGCCATCAAGGCGTACGCTACCCGCATCCGGCTGATAGAGGCCCAGCACAAGGCGCGCCAACGTGCTCTTTCCCGACCCGATGGGGCCGAGGATCGCGACTTTCTCTCCTGCGCCGATGTCGAGATCTACCCCGCTCAGGCTCTCCCCCTGCGCGTTCGGATAGGAAAAGCGCACGCCGTGAAAGCTGACGTCGCCGCGAATATTGTCACGCGCGAGGTATCTGCGCCCTGCGGGGCGCTCGGTTTCCGCCTGCATGAGCCGGTCAATTGCCCGGTAGGCGGTGCGCGTATGTGTGATCCGCGTCAGGGTTTGTGCGATTTGCCCGAGGGGCCCCAGCGCGCGCCCTGTCAGGATCACGCTGGCGATCAAGGCACCCATAGAGAGCGATCCTTGGGTGATGAGCACCACGCCGTAGACGACAACGGCAACCTGGGCGGTCTGCTGGACCAGCGATGTAGCATTCAAGGCAAACTGGCTGATCGCTCGGGACCGGACACTGTGGGTCGCGTGGGCTGCGACGGCGCGTTCCCATCGCGTTTTCATGTGGGTTTCGGCGCGGGTTGCCTTGATCGTTTCAAGACCGCTGAGTGCCTCATAAAGAACCGCGTGCTTCGACTGCCCGTCCTCAAAGCTCTGCTCTGCAAGGCGGCGCAGGAAAGGCTGCGTTGCGAGCGTCACCAGTAGAACGGCAGGAACCGCTAGCATCGGCACCACGGCCACCGGGCCACCGATTGCGTAGATGACAAACACAAAGAGCGCCACAAAAGGCAGATCCACCAAGGCCACAAGCGAGGCCGAGGTGAAGAAGTCGCGAATGGTCTCGAACTCGCGCAGGCTCGCGGCCATGCTGCCGGTGGAGCCTGAACGCGCATTCATGCGCAGCGACATGACCTGATCAAAGATCGCTCGTCCCATGGAAAGGTCGGCCTTCTGGCCCGCGCGATCTATGAATCCCGCCCGAAGCGAACGGATCAGGAAGTCAAAGGTTAGAGCCACGCCAACGCCGATGGTCAGCGCAACGAGGCTCTCTAGCGCCTGGTTCGGGAGGACACGGTCATAGACGACCATGATGAAAATCGACGTCGTCAGCCCCAGCAGGTTCGACACAGCCGCCGCCAGCGCAACCTGGCCATAGGTCCACCGGTTCTGCGCCAGCGCCGACCGGAACCAATGCCCGCTTTGAGGCGTATGCGACGTTTCCTGCGCCCTTGGTCGCAGGATCAAGGCGTGGCCGGAGTAGACGGATTTCAGCGCTTCGGTCGAAATCTCAGTGGCGGCGCTGCCATCGAGCCGTGGGTCAAACACCGACCAGCCTTTCGGGGTGCGAGCCTCCAGAACCAGCGCGCCTTCGTCTGTCAGAACCACCGCTGGCAGGCTGGCGGCGTCGAATTCGCCCAATGACATGGGGCCAAAGCCGGTTTCAAACCCACCGGCATGTGCGGCACGTATCGCCGCCCGCAGGCCACCATCGTCTTCGTCAGGGCGCAACGCTTCTTCGAACAGGGCCTGCGAGATGGGCCGCCCCTGCAACAGGGCAGCATGGGCAACACAGCGCTGAACTGCATCCGGTGCTACCGGCTGGCTCTCTGCCGCGCTCGTTTCAACGGCATTTGGAACCGCGACAAGTTTCATCACTTCACCCTCTCAGGCACGATCCCAAAGACGTCCAGCAACTCGCCAGAGACGGCAAGGCGCGCGTATCCGGAAAGCCGAAATGCGGCGGCAACCTCGATCCGGCGACTGGCCGCCCGATCGAGATCGCGCCCCAGATCGAGCAGGTCGAAAATGTCAAAACGTCCACCACGAAACCCCTGCTCGGCATCCGCCAGCGCGGCACGTGCGGCCGCCTCAGAACGCGTAGCTGCATCAAGCTCGCGTTGCAGGGAAAGCTGCCGCGACTGCGCATCGGCTGCCGAACGCACAACGCTATCGAGCAAAAGCTCCCTTTCAGCGCGCAGCTGTTCCGCCGCGGCCGTCGCGGCCTGGATCGCGGCCGCCCGCTGGCCATTGGTGCCAACGTCGTAATCAACACGCAGCCCGGTACCGACGCCGGGATCGTCGAAATCATCAAGGTCACCAAAGACATCGAGGTAAACCGCCGGGACACGCGACGCTTCGCTGGCTGCAAGATCGGCCTCGGCTGCGGCGAGTTCCGCATCCACACTCTTGATCAGCGCGTTGCGCTTTGTCCCCGCACTGGGTGCTGGCGCGCGAGGCAACGGGCCAACGCTTGGCATCGTGTTATAGATCTCGAGAACACGGGACGCCGCCGATTCCACACGTCCAGAGGCCCGCGCCAGTTCGGCAGCGGCCTCATCGCGCCGTGAGGCCACGCGCAGGGCCTCGGCATTTCGCCCTGCCCCAGCTTCGATCCGGCGAGCCACCCGCGCTTCGAATTCACTGTACCTAAGCGTCGCTTCGCGGGCTATTTCTTCCAGCTGACGTGCTAGATGAAGCTCTTCCCACGCGCTCAGCGCTTCGAGCGACCGGTCAGTCACCTGCAACGTCGTCTGTGCTACCGCCGTGCGTGAACGGGCCTCTGCGGCCAAAATCTGATTTCTCGAAGCCCCGCCGTCGTAGATGAGCTGCCTGACATTCAACACGGGGCTCAACTGCGATCCCGTTGTTGTACGCACGTCCGCACTGAGACCAACGCTAAAGTCCGGGCGCCGCTGACCAAGGGCCCCGTCCACCGCTGAAAGCGCTCTTGCCTCACCGGCGCGCGCCGCGCGCAAGGTTGGCCCCTGAAGGATCGCTGTTCTCAGCGCAGTGCCGACGCTCGTGTTGGACAAAGAGGGCGAAAGCCGCGCGACAGACGTGCTTGTGCTGGCGGCGGGTTGGACTTGCGGGGCGACGGGTTGGACATCACCTGTTTCAGCGCAGGCACCGAGCACCGCAAAACATGCAAGCCAGAGGAACGAGCGCGTCATCACCAGTCACCTTGCAGGGCGGCGAGAAAATCATTGGCAGGTTCTTCCTTCTGGATAGGCGTCTGTCTGAGCGCCACACTCACCGTGCCCAGCGAGGCGGTGCACAGATGCGCCAGCCGCAATGCCCCAAGGCGATGAAGCTGAGCGGCAACCGGCTCAGATACCGCAGCGAGCGCCTCGGCATCGACCCGAAAGAGAGTCTCGTCCTTCTCACTCCAACGCACCAGCAACCCGGCATTAGCGAGTGCCTGTGCTGCTCGTGCGGCCTGCCGCTCACCCCGCGCCCAGCCCATGACCCGTTCGATATGCGCCTGAGTCTCTGGATGAGTTCCCGCCCCTTCCTCGAAGAGTGGCAGACGCGCGGAATCGTCTTTGACGGCACCCAGCTTTGCGGTGTCCACAAGGATCAGCTGATGCTTCCCCGCTTGCTTGCACGAAAACGGCCCCAGCAGGAGCGCCCCCGGCACATGGGGCACCCGCCACTGACCGCGCTCATTGGTGAAATAGGTGGGGTGCTCCCCAAAAGCGCCAATGGGGATCACCGGTTGCACCCGCCCTGCGGTGCGGTGCAACACGATCGGCATGCGGATGCTGAACCGGTCGATCTCGACCAAGGCCAACGGAATGTAAGGTTCCTCTACAAACAAGGCGGAGGACGCGGTTGGTGGGTACCAACCGAGGCCTGCATGGCGCGTTTGAGAGAGTGCTGTAATTCCGGTCACGTTGAACTGGCCGGCGCTCACGCGCCGGCCATACCTCACTCAGAAAATAGGGTTTTCGCCGAAGTCCAGCAACAGATTGTCGTCCGAGAACTTGCTCAAATCTGTGCTGTTCAACCCGCGGAACTCACCGAAATTGTCCGTGGACACCGCTTCGACGGCACCGCCAACATCTTCGAAACCGACTTTCCAGAGATTTACCTCTTCGCCATCGCCAGCCAAGACGATGAAGCTTTCGCCATCGAGAACGCCTGTCATGTCGAAATCATTGTTGAGGCGATCGAGGAAGTCCGCTTCCTCAGGGCTTGTCGCGCCATCGAGGATCAGGATCCCGGTATCCCCTCCAGGTGAAACCGTTTCACCCGCGTTGAGGAATTCGACCCCCTCACCGCGCAAGTCGGAGAATTCCTGCGAGAACTGCTCCTGAAGGATCAGCTGGTCGCCGTCATCGGGGTCGAGACCCACAATGATGTCCTGACCGCCAAAGCCGCCGCTGGTCTTCAGCACGACAACCTTCGATGCGCTTTCATCAACGCCGCCGACTTTGATGTAGCCGTCAAACTCTGGTGAGACGGTGTTAAAGTCGTCGTCATAGTTGTTGAAGCCGATGCCAAAGAACGAAGATCCGTCAACACCGTTCGCCTCAAAGCTAAAGAGCTCTGCCTTGCCGCCGCTCACCGTCAGATTGTCCGGATCAATGGCGATGCTAAAGCGCTGAACATCAAACAGGTCGTCGGATGTATCTGACACAGACGCCGCCTTCTCGTTCACGCCGTCCCCGTAAGAGATCGTGCCGCCGACCACGCTTGCCCCGGTGAGGAAGAAATCGACATTCAGATCGAATGTACCCGAAAGCGACTGTGCGAACGCCTCGTCGAGCGTGAACGACACCGTGTTCCCGGACACGTCTATGTTTACGTTACTGCCTTCGTCGCCCGCGAGGTTACCGACCACGATGACGTCGTCGTCCTTGTTGACCGTGTTGAAGTCATTGGTGGAACCACCATCGATGATCTGAAACCCTTCGTTCGTCACAATCAGGTTGCCAGTATTGTCGTCGGCGGTCAGCGCGGTGCCGAGCTGACCAAGCTCAAAATCGTAGAATGCCACGATTTCCGCATCGTCAGCGATCGCTGTAAGCGCGACCTGCGGGAAGGATAAAGTTACCGGGTTACCGTCCTCGTCCCTCTCGATAGCGTCAAACACCAGGAAGCTGTCAAAGCTCAACGGGCTGTCAGGATCTTCTGGGTCCTGCGGTGACACCAGTTGGCTTTCGTCGAGCTGCACAGCCGAAACAGTGTTCCCGTTTACATCCGTCTTCACCAGGAACGCCAGTTCCACCGAGTCATCATTGTCGAGGTTTTCGGCGTAAATGACGGTTAGAAACCCGCTGTCATCCGTTGGCAGGTCTTCGGGCAGGAAGACGATGTTTCCAGGAACGCCCGCCCCATCATAGTCGGGAAAAATCTCTGACAGATCAAAGTCAAAGGACGTGACCCCGTCGGCACTATCGTTCAGGTTTGTGGCTTCTCCAAACTCAGGAATTGCTTCAAACACGGACCCCGCCGGGATCTTGAACACCGTAAAGAGGGGCGCGTCAGACTGCTGAAGATCAGCAGGATCGCCCAATGTCCCGCTGATATTGCTCTGCTGAACATAGACCGCGTCGTCAGTCACGAGGAGCGACGAAACAAGCGCCTGAACACTTACGGGCGATGCACCGCTTAGCAAACCGCCGTCAAAGGCATAGAATTTGGCGACGTCCGTGGATAGTCCGTCATAGAGACCGATGATGCTAAAGTCATTGTCATTGGTCTCGACCTTGCCAACCACCGCCGCCGTGCCGCCGTCAAAGACCGCGCCATCGGAGATGGTCAGACGAAATTCTCCTGCGGCCGGGGCCGTGTCGGGATCCGTAACTTCGGACAATCCCGTCTCAGAAGCGAAGGCGGCGGCAAAATCCACCGAGGGTTCGACTACGGTCGTACCTACGGCGATCAGGCCGTCATCGACGCCGAGGTTCCCGTTTGCCAATATCGGAAACGTCGCCGTGGTCCCGGCTGCAGATACCTCCAGCGTGCCTGCCGAACGCATCGTGGCGATGCTCAACACATCTGAGTCGAGGACGCTGATTTCGTAGTCGCCATCCGCATTCGTCACCGACTGATACTCGAAGGAAAACGCCTCAAAGCTACCCTCGACCAGACGCTCACCGCTCAGCACGATGGTGACCTCTGTGCCTTCCGGCACCCCTGCGATATTGCCAACTGACGGCTCGTTGCCGTCATCCGGATCGAATTCGCTCAGTTCATCCGAGGTCAGCAGGACAAACGTGCCATCTGTCTCGCCCTCATCCAGAGTGATCACGACGTCAGGATCTGCAACAGCATCGACAGTCCGCGTCGCCTCTGCAGAACCCGACTCATTTCCTGCCGCGTCACGTGCCGTCGCGGTAATCGTATAATCGTCATCCGCATTAGAAGACAGATCCAGCGCATCAGTCGCCCAGTTGCCCGAACCATCCGCGACAACTTCGACATCCGCGTCAAAGAGCGCCGAAGACAGCGTGACTGTTGCCCCGACCTCGGCGGTGCCGCTCAGGATCACAGAGCTTACCTCGGTGTCGTCTATGGTATCATCGACGGTGTCAAAAGCCGGGGCCGCTGGGGCATCTAGGTCCGCCGACACCGTAATGGTCGCCGCTTCTGACACATTCCCAAAGTCATCGCTGCGCGTGAATGAAATCACGGTGTCGCCACTTTCCACGAGCCCATCCAGCGACAGTTGGTAGGTGCCGTCGCCGTCGGCAGTGACCGTTCCGCTGGCGCCCTTTGAGGTCGAATAGGCCACCTCTTCGTTGGCATTGACGGTACCGCTGACCGAGGCCGTGGAAATTTCGCTCGCATTGATGACATCGTCGCCATTACCGTCTGAAAGCTCTGGCGTTCCGGGCGCATCGGGCGGGGTCACGTCCAGCGAAATGACCGCTGCTTCTTCGTCCGTCGTCGAGTTGATGCCATCAGTGGCCGTTACCCGCACGGAGTACTCGCCGTCCTCCACGCCGCTCAGGTCGACACTGGTGCTCCAGGCACCTTCGTTCAGGGACAGGTCCGCGATGGTCAGAACGACCTCATCCCCCGAGAGGATTTCAACCGTCACAGACGTCGCTCCGGTTACGGTGCCAGAAACCGCAATGGCGTCGGCTTCGTCGGCATTCACCGATTCTGAGGCAGAGGTATCGCCAATTTCAGGCGCGGTGACATCCAGCGAAATCTGAGCAACGGCGGCATCCGAGGTGTTACCGAGAGCATCGCTCGCTGTTACAGATAGCTCGTCCACCCCTTCAGCGGCAGGGAGATCGACAGTCCATGTGCCGTTCTCGGCGGTTTCAACCGATACAGTGCTGCCTCCAGCGACGACAACTTCAACGATGGCGCCTGCCTCGGCAGTGCCTTCAACAGTGTAACTACCGTCCGTGACATCATCGAGGCCGATGGGCCCCGTAGTGGTGATTGTAGGCGCCGCCGGTGGAACGGTGTCGATGTCAAAGCTGCCCGGATCAACCGCGGGCGCGGAAGTCACGTCGTTCTCGGTCGCTGTTACAGCCAGTTCCAACGTCTGCTCTACTTCGCCCGCGACAAAGTCCTCGTCCGAGAACTCAACCGACCACGTGCCGTCGTCGTCGACCTCGGTCGAACCTGACGCGAGGCCCAGACTGACGTCTACGGTGGTTCCTGGGCGACCGGTGCCGCTAACCGTCACGCCACTGCCGTTCGTCAGGGTCTCGCCAGACTCTGGCGATGTTTCCGTAACAACCGGCCGCAATCCGACAGCGTCATCGTAAAAGTCCTCGTCGGAATTGACTCCATCGAGAGCCGTCTCTCCAGTTTCACCAACGCTATCTTCCACGGCCTCGGTCAAGGCACCCTGAACGGCGCTTTGCACGCCTTCGAGGTCCGAAAGCGCCTCGTCACCCGACACTGCGTCGACCTCCTCGGCAACCGCTACGATGGCCGTGGCGAGCGCCTCGGTATCCACCTCGATGTCGTCCCCAGCAGCGGCGAGCGCTTCTTCGATCTGGTCGGCGTCGCCAAACGGATCTTCGCCTTCTCCGTCCGTCACGTTCTCGACCAGAGAGGACAGAACCGCGTCTACCGCGGCGTCGGAATTCTCCGGCGCTGCGGCAGTTACAACGTTGATCACCGCAGCAATTTTTGCCGCCGCCTGGAGCTGTGAAATATCGCCATTTTCTGCAAGCTCAGCAGGGTCGTCGTTCAAGATGTCCCCAGAAAGGCCAAGCGCATCCGCCACAGTCTGGGCAGCCTCTTGCGCGGTGGGCGGCGTACCCGTTGTGTCTGCGTCAATCAGCGATTGCACGAGCGTCGTGAGCGGTGTGATGACCTCGGACCCCGCGGGTGCCTTCAGAGATCCTGTGAACTCCTGACCAGTGGTGATGTCTATGCCGCCAGTAGCAACCAATGGCACATCTGCTGAAAACAGGTCTTTGTCAAAGCTACCGTCCGCAGCGGTCGTCGTGCTGGTTTCGCCCGCATCCAGAACGCCGTTATCATTTAAGTCACCAAAGACAGTGGCCCCAGACAGATAGCCGTCGACCACGAACCCCGTCGTCGGGGAAGAAGGCGTCGTGGGAGCGCTGCCGCCACCTGACGATGTGCTTCCGCTGTTGTCATCGCTGTCATCCCCGGACGCACCAGCAGCCACAAGCACCCCAGCGCCGGCAAGCGCTGCCAATGCGACGCCGCCACCGCCTGCGCTTTCTGCCACCAGCGTTGCTGCAGCGATCTGGTCCGCGGTTGCAGTTGCAACCAGAATTTGACCGTCCGCGCCAATTGCAAAACTGCCTTCTGACAAAAGAACTTTCTTTCCATTGTCGAGCGTGACGACCAGATCGCCATTTGCATCGAGGCTGGCATCTGCGACACCGTCGATCGTATTCAGATCAACGTTGGCGGCTTCTTGCGCCGCGGCGGCGCCAGCGAAAGGCAGAACAAGTGTAAGCGCTCCGAGGCCCGCAGCGATCCTGCGCATGTTCTGCCTGGCCCAACGGTGTAGGAATTTCCGCTTCAGATCGGCGCGATTGGGAACGTAGACCTGGGACACTGCGTGCTCGGCGACGTCTTCGAAATTCCTGGCAGCAACTACGCCGAACAAAACGGTCCCGTTGTGAATCACCGGCTTCGCCGCGATATCCAGCTTCAGGTTTGCTTCGTCTTGGTACTTATCGAGCATTTAATCTGTCCCATCCAAGGCGCTTTGCGCCAATCATTGTTTTTCTCCGCTTCCCATTAAGCGGAGTCGTGAAGTCGTTTGGCCGTCGCGGCGCAGTCTAAAATTGTCGTGAAATCCCGCATCAAATCCGCGCCGAAAGAGCGCGAGCGGATCCCTTTGAACGAGGGGGATAAGAACCACGCTCGAGGAGCGCAGTTTTGGGATGCGGCTAAGGCGGTTTGCAGCCATTCGGGCGCAATGCAACGGCCTCGGATGCATAATGCATTGCGGCGACTTTGCTTGGAGTTGGTTTGGAAACAAAAACGCTTTGTCAGCGGAGCAACTATCACTCCAACCCTCGCCTACTTAATCGCTCGGACGAATAGTCCGAACAGTGTCACATACCCTGGACAGTAAGGTGCTTGGTTGTGCTCCCTTAGGGAACCTATCGAAAGCGATAGTCGTGGCCGATTTAGGCGACGATCAATCCTCGGATCAGCGCCAGCGCGATTGCCTGTGCTCGAGTGGTCGCGCCCATTTTCTTGCGCGCGCCCGTCGTATGAAGGCGAACGGTCACCTCTGAAATTCCGAGCTCATGGGCAATCTGCGTGTTGTTCATGCCCTTTGCGAGAAGGCTCAGGACGTCTTTTTCCCGATCTGAAAGAAATTCGTAAAGGAGCGGTACCTTGCCCTCCGGTTGCTGCGGCGTCGGAGGAACTGTGTAGAGAGCGAACAGGTTGGCAATGACGCTGAGCCGATCCAAGTCCGCTTTCAGTTCCTCCGCAACCGCCTCTGAACAGGCAAAGACGATCAACATCTCTTCTTCTTCGCCCTGTTCGCGGATCCGGAAGGTAATGTAGTCGGATTGGCCGTAAGCCTGCAGGTGGTGGTAGCACTCCAGCTCTTTTTGCGTGAGATCGTCTCTCTTCAGCAGAGTTTTCAGCGACAGGTGGTCCACTTCTTTCATGCTGTCGTCCGCGCGGGCCACGAGGACCGGATCTACGCTGAGATAATCGTTCATCACATACTCTTCGAGCCCGCCTCGCTCATGTGTAGAGATGCGGATCCAAAGCGGTGCGTGCGTGTTTTCCTTAAACTTTGCAGCATTGAGAGCATCCGCCCCCATTTCACGGGCAATGGCCACACAGGCTTCCCAGTTCTCACCAGCGTCTTTTGCGTCGCTAAGTCGCTTCAAAACATCAACGAGTGGATCCGATGACTTACTTTGAAGCGGTTGGTCTTTCATGTCCGTGTCAGTCTTTCTGCCATATGGCTCAGAGAGGTGCTGCCGCGAGCATTTCTGCCCGCGCGAAATTCGCGATAACGACGAGTATGCACGGTGAAGTTTGCTCTGCAACACTCTGAAAGTCCGAGCCTTTCACTAAGGACTATGTACGTAGATTTCGTGAGACTGTTATCGCGCCCAGCCGGAGGTTCCCGACCATGGCCCAGAAGTGACCAGTATCACTAAGAGCGCGATCTCAGTCGTGCTGTCAGCGAACGTCAGATTTGGGTACTTTGCAGCGTTTCAGCATCCGTTCAAACAGGCTAAAACCCAGCGATCTGCGCAGCCTATAAAGACCCCACCCGCGCCGCACGGCCGCCGCGGCGACCTGTCCGCGCGGGCTCTTTGAGCGCGTTATTGAGCGTTTCCGTCATCGGGTGATCCGGCTCCTCCGCCCCGTAGAGACCCAGGAGAAATCGCACCTGCTCCAGAGTATCCACCCCCATCGGCACGCTGATCGCCCAGTCGAGAAAGATCGACCGGCATTCCCCGGCGGTGATCCCGTCAATCCGGTAGCTTTCCCGGATCAGCCCCTTGGGGTCGGCGGTCTTGGTGTCCATGGTCGTATCCCTCTTTGCGCCGCTACTTAGGGGCGGCACCCAGTGCGGCAAGGTGGCGGTCCATGATCGCGGCCGCTGCCTCTGATCCGCTCTGCAACGCGTTTTCCAATGCGTCAAGATTTTCTGCACCCGTCTCGCGCAGGAGGAAGTCCCGCGCGCCTGCGGCGAGGCTTTCTACCGGCGCGTTGGGCTTCAGAATGAGCCGCGTCGCTGCCCGCACCTGCCAGAGCAGCCGGTCATGGTCGCAGAGCGCGCCCCGCTCGGGCAGATCCCCCGACCTCAGCTGCGCGGTCACCACCCGCTCCGCCGATCCGGCCAGCAAGGCCAGGGTCTGGGCGAAAAGCTCCAGATCCTGCAAACGCCCGCGCCCGTCTTTGGCCGCGAACCCGCCCTCACCGGGGCGCGCGGCCAGAATGCGGGCGCGCATGTCCTCGACGTCGCTCGCGATCTTGGCGGCATCCTTCGGGGCCGCCAGGAGGCCCTCGCGAAACGCCTCGATCCGCTTGCAAAGCGCATCACCCCCGGCCACCGGACGCGCCCGCGTCAGCGCCAGATGCTCCCACGTCCAGGCCTCTTCGCGTTGGTAGTTTTCAAAGGCATCCACCGAGGTCGCCACCGGCCCGTTGCGTCCCGAGGGCCTGAGCCGCATGTCCACCTCGTAGAGCCGACCCTGGGACATTGGCGCCGTCAGCGCGGTGATCAGCGCCTGCGTAAGGCGGGAAAAATAGGGCCGTGTGGCCAACGGCCTGGGTCCGTCAGAGGCTTCAACACCCTCCGCGTCATAGATCAGGATCAGGTCGAGGTCAGAGGCCGAGTGAAGCCGTCCTGCCCCAAGCGACCCCATCGCCACCACGGCGGCACCCTGCCCCGGTGGGGCCCCATGCTTGCGCGCGAACTCGGCGACGACGCGCGGCCAAAGCCCTCGCAACACCGCCTCTGCCAGATCCGCATATTGCGCGCCGGCCTCCGCGCCGTCGGTGAGACCGCGCAGATGGTGCACGCCGATCCGGAAATGCCATTCCTTGGCCCAGGCCCGCGCGGCGTCGAGTTCCGCCTCGTAATCGGACTCTCGCCCCAGCCGCGCCTCCAGATCGTCGCCCAATGCCACGCAGCCCGGCCACGGGGCAAAGAACTCCCCACCCAGCACAGCATCGAGCACCGCCGCATTGCGACCGAGATATTCCGCCAGCGCCGGGGCCACGGCGGCAATGTCTGCGAGCAGATCAATGAGCTGCGGGTTCGCCTCAAAGAGCGAAAAGACCTGCACCCCCGCTGGCAACCCACTGATAAACGAGTCGAATTGCGCCAACGCCCGATCCGGGTCGGCGGCGGCGGCCAGACGTTCCAGCAGGCGCGGTTTGACCCGTTCGAACACCCGCGCAGCGCGGCCCGACCTGAGCGCGGGATAGTTTAGCCAACGCGCCGTGGTATCGGCCCCGAACTCCATCGGCGCAGGGCCGGTTTCTGCGGGCGCAAAGAACGGCTCGGTCAGCGCATGGACCGCCTCCAGATCGTCAGTCAGTGCGGCTTCAAGCTCTGCCTGCTCGCGGCCCATGAAGGCCGCCAGCCGTGCGAAACCCTCTTCGGAATGCGGCAGTGAATGGGTCTGCGCGTCGCGCAGCATTTGTAGCCGGTGCTCCACTTCCCGGTGGCGCACATAGGCAGCGTCGAGCACGCCACAGGTATCCGGCGCGACCCAACCCGCCTGCCCCAGCGCCGACAGGGCGGGCCGCGTGCCCCGGTGCCTGAGCTCCGCGTCACGGCCCCCGGAAATCAGCTGCCGCGTCTGGGCAAAGAACTCGATCTCGCGGATACCGCCCCGGCCCAGCTTCATATCGTGGCCCGGCAGTGTGATCGGGCCGCTCAGCCCCTTGTGCTCGCGAATTTTCAGGAGGATCGAATGGGCGTCCTCAATGGCCGCGAAATCCAGATGTCGCCGCCAGATGAACGGCGTCAGCGCCTCGAGGAACCGTTCGCCCGCCGCGATGTCGCCCGCGCAGGCCCGCGCCTTGATATAGGCGGCGCGCTCCCACGTGCGGCCCTGACTTTCGTAATAGGACTCAGCCACCGAGGTCGCGAGCACCACCGGCGTCACCGCGGCATCAGGCCTGAGCCTGAGATCGGTGCGAAAGACATAGCCCTCCGCCGTCACCTCTGAGAGCCGCTTCATCGCCGCCCGCACCGCGCGGATCAGCATCGCGCGCCGCTCTGAGGCCTCTTCAAAGGTCAGCTCCGCGTCGTACATCAGGCAGATCAGGTCGATGTCGGAGGAATAGTTCAGCTCCCCCGCGCCCAGCTTGCCCATTCCAATGACCGTGAGCCCGTGGTCCGCCGGCAGCTTGCCCCGCGCCACCAGCGCCGCGGTCTCCGAGGCCAAAGCCGCGTCCACCGCCCGATCCGCCACACCCGACAGTGCCCCCGTCACCTGTTCCAACGTCCAAATCCCGCCGAGATCGAGCAGCGCCAAAAGACCCGCCATCCGGCGTTTGTCCCGCCTGAGCGTTCCGGGCGGGCTGTCTGGTGCCATCAAGGCCGCGAGCGCGTCTTCCGGTGCCTCCAAAGACGCCTCAATCCACGCGCGCTCCCGGCGCAAAATATCGTGGAGATAAGGCGAACACCCCGCCACACCGGCAATGAGATCCCTAACCGGGCCTGTGACCCCGTAATCCGCAGCCACCTCTGCGCCCCGCTCCGCCTCGAAAGGCGTCGGCCAGCGGCTGATCCGTTCAGCAATAGTCATGGCCGCACCCTGATCGTGTCGGGCTGGCGGGGTCAATCGCGAAAGGGTAGTGAGGGGCATGTCAAAGAGCCTCAAACGGGTCCGTCAGGCCCTCCTCGACCTTTCCATCGACACCGAGATCGTCGAGGTCACCCATGCCCGCACCGCTGCCGAGGCCGCCGAAAGCCTGGGCTGCAAATTGGATCAGATCGCCAATTCCATCATCCTCCTGGGGTTAAAGAGCGGTCAGGTGAAACTCTTTCTCACCTCGGGGGCAAACCGCGTCGACATCGACCGCGCCGCCGAGGTGGCGGGCGAGCCGCTGGGCAAGGCCGACGCCGCCGTAATCCGGGCGCAAACGGGCTTTGCCATCGGCGGCGTAGCCCCCGTGGGACACCTCTCCCAGACCCCCGCCTGGATTGATCCGCATCTGGCGACTTTCGACAAAATCTACGCCGCAGCGGGCACGCCACGGCACCTTTTCGGCACTGATCCGGCCACTTTGCAGCAGATTTCGAACGCGCAAACCGCTGATTTCATTCAGCAATAACTGTCAATGTAAAATAGTTTTACATTTTCTCTTGCAACGCGGCCCCTCCGTCCGCATATCTTCAATGTGAAAAGCATTCACATTAACCTCGAACCCGGAGAACCCCATGACCACCCTCGCACCCACGGCACATCACACTGGCACAGAAACGCGCCCCGGCTTTCTCGCCCGCGCCGAAGCGTGGCTCGACCAGCGCGGCACTGGCGCCTGGATCGCGGCCATGGTGCTCGGCTTCATCTTCTTCTGGCCCATTGGCCTCGCATTGGTGATCTACATGACAGCTACGAATAAATGGTCCTGCTGGGGCCGCAGCCGCAAGTCTTCCGCCCGTTCCGCCGCCATGGCGATGAAACCCTCGGGCAACAGCGCCTTCGACGCCTACAAGGCCGACACCCTGCGCCGCCTCGAAGACGAACAGGAAAGCTTTGAGGCCTTCCTCGAACGCCTGCGCGCCGCCAAGGACAAGGCCGAATTCGATGACTTCATGGACGAACGCGCCAAGGCAAAAGACGCCGAAGTCGAACACGAGAACGACGACAAATAAGACACGCAAAAAATTTCAAAGAGGGCCGCCATCGCGGCCCTCCACATTCCAACAGAGACAGATTATGACTGACGCAACCTATCACGAAAGTCGCCCCATGCCGGCCTCCCGCCCCTCGCCCCGTGCTGACACGATCTCGATCATTCTCTACGGCATCTTCGCTATGCCCGTGTCCATCGTTGCCATCGTCAACAACACGTTTTTCGGCATCGTTCTGGCCGCGATACTGGGCTATATCTGGCTGCGACTGTCGGGCATCGAAACCGGCACCCCCATGGATGACGCCGTGGACGCGCTGAAACCCGACGCCGATACGCCGGTTAAATCCAGCGGCAACGCTACCTTCGACGCCTACCGCGAAGAGCTGCTCGAACGGCTGGAAAAGGAACAGATGGCCTTTGAGGGCTTCCTCGACCGTCTGCGCAGCGCCAAGGACAAAAGCGAGTTCGACGACTTTATGGAAGCCCGCGCGCTAAGCGCCCGGAAGATCTCCGCAGACTGATCGTCGAGACAAGGGCGCGCTCCCGACCCGGTTCCCACACCGCGCGCGCCCTTTGATTCCGGCCTCTCGCTACAAGCTGAGAGACCCATGCCCCACCCGACACCAGAAAGGCCAAAATGACCGCCGTTCCCTTTGCCGACCTACCGGATCCCAAAACCCAAGCCGGTTTTTACGCTGGCGTACCCGCCAAACGCATCCTGGCATTCTTTATCGACCTCTTGATCATTTTCTTGCTGTCGTTGGCGGTGGCAGTTCTGACCTTTGGGTTGGCGTTTTTTGTCTTTGTTTTGGTGTTTGGAGTTGTCGGTTTCCTCTACCGCGTGCTGACGCTGGCCGGCGGATCTGCAACCTGGGGTATGCGGCTCATTGCCGTTGAACTCAGACGCCACGACGGCGAACGCTTTACCACAGCGGACGCAGCTCTCCACACAATCGTCTTTTACATCTGCTTCGGCATTGTGCCGCTTCAGGTCATCTCAGCCATCACGATGTTCGCCACATCCCGGGGCCAAACACTCACGGACATGGTGTTTGGCGTCGTGGCTCTGAACCGAAAGGCGCGCAACTAGCGCCTTGCGCGGCGCGCAATCCAGTTTTTGCGCGCCATCCTTCAGAGTTAACCGTTTCTTAAATCTCTGATCTTTTACCTTGCGCAATGGCCGGGCCTTGTTAGGCTCGGCATAGTAATTGCTCCGAGTTTCATGCGTCATTCGCTTCCCATAGCGCCGCAGTTTTATGTGACGGCTCCCCAGCCCTGCCCTTATCTAGAGGGCCGGATGGAGAGGAAATTGTTCACTGCGCTCCAGGGTGACACCGCAGAGACACTCAACGATAGCCTTTCTAAACAAGGCTTCCGACGCTCCCAGAACGTGCTGTACCGGCCGTCCTGCGCCGATTGTGCAGCCTGTTTGTCCGCCCGGATCAATGTCGCGAATTTTGCGCCGACGCGCAGCCAAAAGCGCGTTCTGAAGCGCAACAGCCACCTCACCCGGCGCGCCACCGCGCCGTGGGCCACCGAGGAACAGTTCGACCTGTTCCGCCGCTATCTCGACACCCGCCACGCCGATGGCGGCATGGCCGACATGGATATTTTCGAATTCGCGGCGATGATCGAAGAAACCCCGATCCGCAGCCGCGTGGTGGAATATCACGGGCCCGAAAACGCCGCGGGCGAGACACTGACCGCCGTTTGCCTCACCGATGTGCTCGATGATGGCGTGTCCATGGTCTATTCCTTCTACGAGCCCGGGCTCGAGAAAAACTCGCTCGGCACGCATATCATCCTCGATCACATCGACATCGCTCGCGAAGCCGGCCTGCCCTACGTCTATCTGGGCTACTGGGTGCCGGGATCGGACAAGATGGGCTATAAGGCGCGCTTTTCGGGGCTGGAGATTTACCGCCACGGCGACTGGCAACCGCTGGCAGATCCAGAAAACTACGCCACCGATCTCGACCCGCTGGCGGTAGAGCCCATCGCAGAACAGGTCGCGCAGATTTCCCTGCCCGACATCATGCAGACGAAACGCCTCAAATAAATGAACATTCACGCCGTGACGCTGGTCGTCCCTGACTATGACGAGGGGCTGGCCTTTTACGTGGACAAGCTGGGCTTTGAGTGCCGCGCGGACCAGGATCTGGGTGGCGGAAAGCGCTGGGTCATGGTGGCCCCGCCGGGTACCGAGACCGCTCTGCTCTTGGCTCAGGCCAAGGGATCAGAGCAAGAGGCCGCCATCGGAAATCAGGCCGGTGGCCGCGTGAGCTTCTTCCTCCACAGCGATGATTTCATGACGGATTTCACACGCATGAAGGCGGCAGGCGTCCATTTCGAAGAAGATCCGCGCCACGAATCCTACGGCTCGGTTGCGGTCTTTCAGGACCCGTTCGGGAACCGCTGGGACCTGCTCCAACTGAAATAACCCCACGGTCGGAATCACGGCGAAGCCGCCGCCCGTTCGCCGGGCCGCCCCCCGGCACGTCGAAGCGCCACCCCTCACGCGCCGTACTGCCAACTCAGGCAAAACCGCCGCCGTAAACTGCCCTGAAAAAGCAAAGGCTCGACGCACCGCGGCCCATCGACCGGGCTAGCCCAGCGACAGCCCCCGGCGCCCGGCCAGATCGGTGAAATACTGCCATGCCACCCGGCCCGACCGGCTGCCCCGCGTCGCCTGCCACTCGATGGCCTCCGCGCGCAGCTCTTCTGCGCCGATCTCCACGCCATAGGCCGCGCAATACCCCTCGATCATCGCCAGATAGGCGTCCTGATCGCAGGGATGGAACCCGAGCCATAGGCCAAACCGGTCTGACAGCGATACTTTCTCTTCCACGGCCTCCGCGGGGTTGATCGCGCTCGAGCGCTCGTTCTCGATCATGTCGCGCGGCATCAGGTGGCGGCGGTTTGACGTGGCATAGAGCACGACATTCGAGGGCCGCCCCGCGATTCCGCCGTCCAGCACCGCCTTGAGGCTCTTGTAATGCGCATCATCATGCGAAAACGACAGGTCATCGCAGAACAGCAAAAACCGCTCGTCAGCGCCCCGCAGCAGATCCAGCAATCGCCCAATGGACGGCAAATCCTCCCGCTGGATCTCCACGATCTTCAGCGGCAGCCCCTCGCCCACAACGGCCCCATGGACCGCTTTGACGAGCGAGGATTTCCCCATCCCCCGCGCGCCCCAGAGCAGTGCGTTGTTCGCCGCATTCCCCGCCGCAAACTGGCGCGTGTTGGCCAAGAGCGTGTCCCGCGACCGGTCAATGCCCACGAGCAATGCGAGGTCCACGCGGTTCACCTCTGCCACCGGCTCCACCCGGTCGGGATCGGCATGCCAGATAAACGCGTCTGAGGTTGACCAGTCCGGGGCCTTGGCGGCGGGCGGTGCCATGCGCTCCAGCGCCTCGGCAATCCGCCCTAGCGCGTCGTCATTCACTTGGCGGCCTCTTCGTCATCCTCGTCGGCAAAGGCACCCTCACCGTGGATATCCTCGTCCCAGAGGCCTTGCGCCTTGAGCTCCGCCTCGCGCTTCTTCTCGATGCGCTTCACCAACTGGATCGACACCTCATAGAGCCCGTAAACCGCCACGAAGAGGATCACCTGCGTGATGATATCGGGCGGCGTCACGATGCCTGCGAGAACCAGAATGGCCACCACCGCATACTTGCGTACCGCTGCGAGCCCGCGCGCGCTCACCAACCCGGCCTTGCCCAGCAAAGTCAGCAGAACAGGCAGCTGGAAGCACAGCCCAAAGGCCATGATAAAGGTGATCGTCAGCGACAAATACTCGGCCACCGACCCCTGAAACGCGATGCCCGCCGTGCCACCATCCACCTGTTCGCCCACCGCATCGCCGGTCTCCGGTGCGATCTGCTGGAAGTTCAGAAAGAAATCAAAGGCCAGCGGAATCACGATGTAAAACGCGAACGCCGCGCCCAACGCGAACATGAAAGGCGACGCCAGAAGGAACGGCAAAAACGCGCCCTTCTCGGATTTGTAGAGCCCCGGCGCCACGAACCGCCACAGCTGGTAAGAGATCACCGGAAACGCCAGAGCAAACCCGCCCATGAGCGAGATCTTGATGGCGACGAAAAAACCTTCCTGCAGCCGGATCAGGATCAGCCCGCATTCCTGGCCGCGCTCGGCCAGCGCCGAACAGATCGGCGTCGTCAGGTAGTTAAAGATCGGGTTCCAGACGGCAAAACAGATGAAAATGCCCACGACGAATGCCATGGCCGACCGGATCAGCCGTGTGCGCAGCTCCGCCAGATGCTCGATCAGCGGGGCAGAGCTGTCTTCGATCTCGTCGGTATCGGTGCTGCTCACGCCTTATCCTCCGCTGCCTTGCTCGCAGGCTTCTTGGCTGCCGTTTTCGGGGCCGCGGCCTTCTTTGCAGGCGCTTTCTTGGTCGCTGGCTTCTTTGCCGCCGCGGGTTTTGCAGCTGCTTTCTTGGCGGGGGCCTTCTTGGCCGCCGTCTTGGGCGCCGTCTTGGGCGCAGCAGCCTTTTTCGCCGGCGCCTTCTTGGGGGTCTCTGCCGCCTCGGCGGGTGCCTCAGCCTCGGCCGCCTTCGCCGCCTGCTTGGCCTTCGTCGCCTCGTGGATCTTGCGCGCCGCCTCGGCCCGCTCCTGCGCCAGCTTCGCCGTCTCAGGCCCCATGGCCTTCTGCGTCTGGCCCGGCTCCCACTTGTCGAACGTGTCAGCGGCGTCTTTCAGCGCGTCCATCCCGAAATTCCTCGGGTTCGACAGGCCCTTGAGGTCCTTGGCAATGTCGCTCGCGCCCGACGCATCGGCCGCTTCGTTCATCGCATTGGAAAACTCGCGCGACATGCGGCGCACCTTGGCAGTCATCTTGCCAAGGGCCTGAAACATGACAGGCAAATCCTTCGGGCCCACCACGATCAGCGCAACAACGCCGACGAGGATCAGCTCACTCCAGCCCATGGGCGGTGCTCCCCTTAGGCGTTACGCCTTGTCTTTGTCTTCTTCGGGCGTGATGTCGCGTGCGACCTCAGCTTCGGCCTGCTCCAGCTCTTCTGCGCCTTCTTTTACGCCTTTCTTAAAGGACGTAATGCCTTTGCCCACTTCGCCCATGAGCGAAGAAATCTTGCCACGGCCAAAAAGCACGAGCACGACGACGGCAATGAGCAGCCAGCCGACAGGGGGAATGTTGGTGACAAACATCGGGGTCATTTCGGTCTCCTTCTGCGCGGGGTGCGCGCGAATATCAGGCACCTGCCATACGCGCCTTTGGCCCTTGATAAAAGCGCGCGCGAGGCGAATTTCGAGGGCGACATGCGTTTTTCTTGCCATTATCCTGTCAGTTGCCAGATTTTTGTCAGGAGACAGCGCCCTTGCCCCGTTCCGACCGCCTGATCGAGCTGATCCAGATCCTCAAAGATGGCCGCCTGCACAGGGCCGAGGATCTCGCAGAGAAACTCAACGTGTCGCCACGCACGCTTTACCGCGACATGAATACGCTGGCGGCTTCTGGCCTGCCAGTCGAGGGTACGCGCGGCATCGGCTATCGGATTACCGCGGCCATCACCCTGCCCCCGCTGAACCTCAGCCGGGTAGAACTCGAGGCGCTGCATCTGGGTCTCGCCGTTGTGGGTGACGCCAAAGATGAAGAGCTCTCCGAGGCCGCGCGCAGCCTGTCGTCGAAAATCGATGCGGTTTTGCCCGAGGACCGCCGCGAGGCGCCGCGCGGTTTCGGTTTCGCCGTCTACCCCTTTGCCGACGCGGCCTTTGGCTTTCAGCACATGCCTGCGCTCCGTGCTGCGATCCGGGCCCGGCAAAAGGTTGCCGTTACCCATGCAGATCGGGGGCAAGAGCCGGTGAAGCTCACGCTCAGGCCATTACAGCTCGACTATTGGGGGCGAGTCTGGACGGTAACCGCCTGGGCCGAGGAAGACGCCGATTTCCGCACGCTGCGCGTGGACCAGATCAGCGCGCTGCGCGTGCTCCCCGCGGTATTCATGGAAGAAGAAGGCAAGCGCCTCGACGATTTTCTAGCCCGCTAGGCGCGCGGGAAAACGAGGCAATGACGCCGTGGCGCCGCCAGCATGAAAGGCGCGCCCGGTTTCGGCAGGAAAACCCCCGGCACAGTGGCCAGGATCTTCGCCCCGCCATCTTCTATTTGAAACTCGATCTCGGAGAGATGCCCGAGGAACCTCGCGCGTTTCACATGGGCCCGTTTCGGTTGCCCGTCGCTCTCCGTTTCATGCAACGGCGTTCGCGCTCGATTGAAATCGATGCGGACATGCTGCGGGCGGATCACGATATCGACCGGCGTGCCATCCGGATGTCCCGGCGCAAGGAACGGACCAAAGGCGGTTTCAACGAGAGCGCCTTTAATTTTTCCAGTAATAACATTGATATTGCTAAAGAAGTTGGCCGCCTCAACATCAACTGGCGCATTGTAGACAGAGTAAGGCGCGCCCTTTTGCACCAGCTTGCCGCCGCGCATCAGCACGATCTCATCGGCCATCCCCATCGCCTCCTTCGGGTCGTGGGTGACCAAAAGAACGGCCGTACCTTCCTCACGTAGCATGTTCAGCGTGTCGTCCCGCACCTCATCACGCAGCCGCTCATCGAGGCCTGAAAACGGTTCGTCCATCAGCATCACGCGCGGACGCGGTGCCAATGCCCGCGCCAGCGCCACGCGTTGCTGCTCGCCACCGGACAAAACATGGGGGTATTCCTGCGCGTAATGCGCCAGCCCCACGCGCTCCAGCAGCTCGGCCACCCGCGCCTTGGCCCCCGCCTGCCGGCGCAGCCCATAGCCCACATTGTCGGCCACCTTAAGATGCGGAAAGAGCGCGAAATCCTGAAACATCAGCCCGATGCCCCGCGCCTCTGCGGGTAGATGCCGGTTCGGGCCGCTGATTTCCTCACCATCGGTCAGGATGGTGCCGCTATCCTGCTGCTCGACGCCCGCGACCATGCGCAGGGTCGTGGACTTGCCGCAGCCCGACGCGCCGAGGAGGCAGGTCACCTGCCCCGCCGCCACCGTCAACGACAGGTCATCCACGGCGAGTTTATCGCCGAAACGGCGGCTCAGATTGCGAAGGTCTACGCGTGGCGACAAGATTGCGTTCCTGAAAAAGGCTTCAGATCGTGGCGTTGGTGCCGCCGCCATCGAGGAGGATATTCTGCCCGACGATAAAGCCTGCGTGCTGCGAACACAGGAACGCGCAGGCCTTGCCGAACTCTTCTGCCGTGCCATAGCGGCGCGCCGGTATCGTGGCATGGCGCTGCGCGCGCGCCTCTTCCATCGTGATGCCCTGTGCGGCCACCACGCCGCCGTCGAGCGCGTCGGCGCGGTCCGTGGCGTGAATACCCGGCAAGAGGTTGTTGATCGTGACACCCTTCTCGGCCACCTGCCGCGCTGTGCCCGCCACATAGCCCGTGAGCCCCGTGCGCGCGGCGTTTGAAAGCCCCAGCTGCGGTATCGGTGCTTTCACCGACTGCGAGGTGATGTTGACCACCCGGCCCCAACCGCGCTCCATCATGCCCGGCAGGCACGCTTTCATCAGCGCAATGGGCGTCAGCATGTTGGCATCGAGCGCGGCGATGAAATCGTCCCGATCCCAGTCGGACCAGAGCCCCGGAGGCGGCCCACCGGCATTCGTCACCAGAATATCGAGGTACCCGGCCGCCTCGAGCACCGCCGCACGGCCTTCGGGCGTGGTGACATCGGCGGCCACCGCCGTCACATCGACCCCATGGGTCCGCAAAGCGTCCGCCGTGGCTTCCAAAGTCTCGGCATTACGCCCGTTAACGACAACATCGACGCCCTCGGCGGCCAGTGCCTCCGCACAGCCCTTGCCCAGCCCCTTAGACGAGGCGCACACCAGTGCCCGTTTGCCGCGAATGCCCAGATCCATAGTCATCTCCCCTGTTTCCGACGGCACCTAGCACCGCACCCCAGTCGGGGCAACGCCGCGCCCGTGCCCGCCCGCGCCTCAACCGGGCGTTAATCATTCCCAGACAGGGTTTGTGCCCAGTAATAATTGGGATTAGGTTGACGGGAATGACCGCCAAAGGCCGCAGAAAACTCCGCGCTACACAGGCGCTGCCGGTTTACCGCGCCGAGGAGTTCTTTGTGCTTTCAGGCGTGAACTCGGGCGACCCGCTCGGATTTGCCGACGAACTTGTCCTCGACGACATTTACGAGTTGGACAAGACCGCCAAACCGTCCAAGCTCATCGTCGCCAGCGACCAGAACTACCTGCGCATCAGCGCCAAGAGCAAAATCGGCAGCCCCGACGCCCTCGTGGTTATCGATTGCACGATCACGCTGATGTCGCCCGACGGCCTCACGATCGAGGGTCTCGTACTCGTTGAATTGGACGGTGAAGAAGCAGTGGATATCTTCCTGCTGCCCCTCGCACATTTGGCGCGCAAGACCGAATACACACTGGTGGGTGTAAACCGCATGGATGCCCGCCGCCGCTTCGCCGAAGCGGCTTGCGTTGCTTTTACCCGCGGCACTCATATCACCGTCGCATCCGGCGCCCAGGTACCCATCGAAGAACTCAAAATCGGAGACAAGGTTCTCACCCGCGACGATGGCCCCCAGGAAATCCGCTGGATCGGCCAAAACACCCGCCGCGCCGTGGGCGATTTTGCCCCGGTGCTAATCCGCAAGGGCGCGCTCAACAACGAAAACGATCTCATCGTTTCGCCTGACCACCGGCTCTTTATCTACCAACGCGACGACACAATCGGTGCAGGCCGCGCCGAGGTGCTTGTCAAAGTCCGCCACCTGATCAACGGCGACACCGTTGTCCTCCTCGAAGGCGGCTTCGTGGACTATTTTCAACTGCTCTTCGACAGCCACCAGATCATCTTTGCCGAAGGCATCGCCGCAGAAACGCTCCTCGTGGACCCGCGCACACGCGCAGCCCTCCCCGACGATGTCAACGCCGCCCTCGACAAGGCCCTGCCAGGCCACGAGGACCGCCATCACCTCGACTACGAGGTCAGCGAAAACCTTCTGAGCGCCGACGCCGCAGCCAAGCTCAAGCGCGCCTCCACACGCTAGCAGCCAGCCTGCAAAGCAGGTAGGCTCGCCGCAGCTCTGCACAGGGACGCGCCATGGATGGCTCCCATCATGATTTCGACACTCTCGACGATTTGCCCGGTGCCCTGGCTCTGACGGAGTCTGCGTTTCCTGAACTGACCACAGGGGCGGCCATCAGCAAGGCACAGATCGCGCGATACTATGACCGATCTTTTTGGGGATACACGTTGCTGCACTCCCGCGAGGGCGCGGTACATATGGCCTTGGACACTGATGGATTCCACGGACAAGCCGCTGAAATAAAACATCTTCTACCCGATGAGGGTCCAATCCTCGAGGTAGGTTGCGGGCGGGGCTTCAACCTCGCCCTCCTTGCCGAACACCGCCCCGATCTCGGCTTCAAAGGCATAGATTACAGCCCCAGCCATGTCCGTGCGGCCAAAAAGAAACTCGACCGGTTCCCTAATGCCGAAATAGCCCGAGGCGACTTCCATGCCCTCGATATCGCCGACGACAGCGCGGCGATGGTCTACGCTGTGGAAACCCTCTGTCATGCACAGGACTATGATACGGTACTGGCCGAACTGCACCGCGTGCTCCGCCCGGGCGGCCAACTCGTCATCTTCGACGGGTTCCGCACCTGTGCCCCAGCGGCACCCGACATTGCCAAGGCCATGCGCTACACCGAGGCCGCCATGGCCGTCCCTGCCTTTGCCGATACCACGGATTTCGAAACACAGGCCCGCGCGGCGGGCTTTGCAATCACCGAAAATACGGACCGCACCGCCGACATCCTGCCCATGTTGCGCA
Organism: Pseudomonadota bacterium; assembly: GCA_038747015.1. Lineage (GTDB taxonomy): Bacteria > Pseudomonadota > Alphaproteobacteria > Rhodobacterales > Rhodobacteraceae > Shimia_B. Next base: position 32,583 of record JBCDKE010000008.1, on the reverse strand, counting down.
CCATGTCGCGTCGCGCGCGGCGGTTCTATGCCCGCCCCCTGCTCCGCCGCTTGATCATGACGCTAGCCCCTCGAGAACTGGCGCAGAACTCTGTCGCCGCCCTGCTGATGGCAACGACATGCCAGGCTGGGGCGCATGCGTACCGACGCGTCATCCTGACCAAACCCGCCTGATTGCCCCTTCTGGAAAATCGCGCTAGGCCGCGCCCATGTTGGATAACCGCCCAGAGCTTCCCCCCGAAATCGCCCGCCGCCGGACGTTTGCGATCATTTCGCACCCCGACGCGGGCAAGACCACGCTGACGGAAAAGTTCCTCCTCTACGGTGGGGCGATCCAGACCGCTGGTCAGGTCCGTGCCAAGGGTGAGGCGCGCCGCACGCGGTCGGACTTCATGCAGATGGAAAAGGACCGCGGGATCTCGGTCTCGGCCTCCGCCATGGCCTTCGACTACACAGGATCGGACGGGGGCGATTACCGGTTCAACCTCGTGGACACCCCCGGCCACTCGGATTTCTCCGAAGACACCTACCGGACGCTCACCGCCGTGGACGCCGCCGTCATGGTCATCGACGGGGCCAAGGGCGTGGAGAGCCAGACGCAGAAACTCTTTGAGGTCTGCCGCCTGCGCGACCTGCCGATCTTGACCTTTTGCAACAAAATGGACCGCGAAAGCCGCGATACATTCGAGATCATTGACGAAATTCAGGAAAACCTCGCCATCGACGTGACCCCAGCCGCCTGGCCCATCGGGCGCGGTCGGGACTTCATCGGGACATACGATCTCTTGCGCGACCGGCTCGAACTCATGGACCGCGCGGACCGCAACAAGGTCGCAGAATCCGTGGCAATCGAAGGTCTCGATGATCCCAAACTGGCTGAACACGTACCTGCCGAACTGCTCGATACCTTCCTCGAAGAGATCGAGATGGCGCGCGAACTGCTGCCGCCCCTCCACCCGCAGGCGCTCCTCGAAGGCACGCTGACGCCGATCTGGTTCGGCTCTGCGATCAACTCCTTCGGGGTCAAGGAACTGATGGACGGCATCGGCCGCTACGGGCCAGAACCGCAACCGCAATCCGCCGAACCCCGTCAGATCGCGCCCGAGGAAAAGAAAGTCGCCGGTTTCGTGTTCAAGGTTCAGGCCAACATGGACCCCAAACACCGCGACCGCGTGGCCTTCGTGCGCATGGCCTCGGGCCATTTCCAACGCGGCATGAAACTGACCCATGTGCGCACCAAAAAGCCCATGGCCGTCTCAAACCCCGTTCTGTTCTTGGCGTCTGACCGCGAACTCGCCGAAGAGGCCTGGGCCGGTGACATCATCGGCATCCCGAACCACGGCCAGCTGCGCATCGGTGACACGCTCACCGAGGGTGAGGCGCTCAAGGTGACGGGCATCCCGTCTTTCGCGCCCGAGCTTTTGCAGGGCGTCCGTTCCGGCGATCCGATGAAAACCAAGCACCTCGAAAAGGCGCTGATGCAATTCGCCGAAGAAGGCGCGGCTAAGGTGTTCAAGCCAATGATCGGGTCAGGTTTCGTCGTGGGCGTCGTGGGCCAGCTTCAGTTCGAAGTGCTGGCCAGCCGCATCGAACAGGAATACGGGCTGCCCGTTCGGTTCGAACCCTCGCAATTCACCTCTGCCCGCTGGGTCCACGGCCCCAAGGACAAAGTTGACGCTTTTGCCCAGACCAATAAGCAACATATGGCCGAGGACAATGACGGCGACACGGTATTTCTCACGCGTCTTCAATGGGATATCGACCGTGTTGAACGCGATTTCCCCGACCTCAAATTGTCGTCAACCAAGGAGATGATGGTCTAGAAACCCTCGTTTCGGAGTTATATTATAACGCGCAAACGGGAGTTCTTATATGCGCCATCTGATCCTCGCCGCCGCCTTGCTGGCTACACCTGCATTCGCGGCAGATGACGACCATTCCGATCACGTGTCTGAGATCGGCGACGTCCGCGTGATCCACGCCTGGGCACGGGCCACCGATCACGACCACACCGGCGTCTACTTTGAGGTCGAAAACAACGGCGACGCGGAAATCACCATCGCCTCGGCCACGACCGAGATCGCCGAACAGGCCCAGGTCATGGGTGCCTCGCTCAAGGCCGGTGGCGAACCCATAGAACTGGGCAGCTTCCCCGTCGCCCCCGGCACCCATTTTGAACTCTCCCCCACCGCCGTATTCATCGAACTCGACGGGCTTTCGGGTCACTTGCACGAAGGCGACGAGTTTGAGATGACTGTGGAACTTCAACCCCTCGGAACGGTGGTCCTGAATGTCGAAGTGGAAGCTGAAAACGCTGATACCCACTCTCACGCTGGTCATAACCACTAGCGTCGCCTGGGCGTCCGACGGTTTCGACCCGGACGCCGCCTGGAACCTGCTGGGCACCGCCACCGTGCGCGAAAACGCCGACTGGATGGCCGACAAGGAGTTTCCCGACGAACTCCGCGCCGCCACCAGCGGCTTCACCGTCGAAGGTTACGTCGTCCCGATCCTCGCAGAACCCGAGATGACCGCCTTCATCCTCGTCCAAGACCCCGAAAATTGCCCCTTCTGCGGCACCGGTTCCGGCTACGGGCCTGTCCTCGAGGTCATGCTCGACCGCGCGATCCCCTCGGTCGAGGAATTCTCATGGATCAAGGTGACCGGAGAGCTCGAATTGATCGAAGACCCCGAGACCTTCCAACTCTTCCGACTAAACGAAGCCCGCGCCGTCAACTAACGTCGCCCCGTCAGATTTGACCTATTGGGAACAATCCCTTATCTGCTGCCGGGCGGACATCGGTCCGCGACACGACGCCGGGCGCGAAGGTGAGGCAGCGCCCAATATATCCGAAGGCCAAAATGGCCCCGCAACTTGGACGCTGATGACAAAATTCACTGATTTGAACCTGGACCCCAAGGTCCTGAAGGCCGTCGCTGACGCCGGCTATGAAACTCCCACGCCGATCCAGGCAGGCGCCATCCCCCCCGCTCTAGAAGGGCGCGATGTGCTCGGGATCGCCCAGACCGGTACCGGCAAAACCGCCAGCTTCACGCTGCCGATGATCACGCTCTTGGGCCGTGGTCGCGCCCGCGCGCGCATGCCGCGGTCGCTCGTGCTGGCCCCTACACGCGAACTTGCCGCCCAGGTGGCCGAGAACTTCGACACCTACACCAAATACCACAAGCTGACCAAAGCGCTGCTCATAGGCGGCGTCAGCTTCAAGGAACAAGAGGCGCTCATCGACCGCGGCGTCGACGTGCTGATCGCCACCCCGGGCCGCCTGCTCGACCATTTCGAACGCGGACAGCTCCTGCTCACCGGCGTCCAGATCATGGTGGTGGACGAGGCCGACCGGATGCTCGACATGGGCTTCATCCCCGATATCGAACGCATCTTTTCGCTGACACCGTTCACGCGCCAGACGCTCTTCTTCTCCGCCACCATGGCGCCTGAGATCGAGCGCATCACCAACACGTTCCTGAGCAACCCTGCAAAGGTCGAGGTCGCCCGCGCCGCAACGACCGGCGAAAACATCACCCAGGGCGTGGTGATGTTCAAAGCCTCCCGCAAGGACCGCGAAGGCACCGAGAAACGCAAACTCCTGCGCGCGCTGATCGACGGCGAAGGCGACAAGGTCACCAACGCAATCATCTTCTGTAACCGCAAGACGGACGTGGATATCACCGCGAAATCGCTCAAGAAATACGGCTACAACGCCGCCGCGATCCACGGCGATCTCGACCAGTCCCACCGGATGAAGACGCTCGACGGCTTCCGCGACGGGTCGCTGCAATTGCTGGTGGCTTCCGACGTGGCCGCACGCGGGCTGGACATCCCCAACGTCTCTCACGTGTTCAACTACGACGTGCCCTCCCACGCCGAAGACTACGTGCACCGCATCGGCCGCACCGGTCGCGCGGGCCGCTCCGGCACCGCCATGATGATCTGCGTGCCGCGCGACGAAAAGAACCTCGACGACATCGAACGTCTGGTGAAACAGGAAGTCCCGCGCCTCGAAAACCCGCTCAAAAGCGCCAAATCCGAGGCTCCCGCAGAGGACAAAGAGGCCGAAAAGCCCAAGAAATCCTCGCGCAGCCGGTCGTCGAAGTCGAAAACCGACGACAAGGCCGAGGCCCGCGAGGAAAAGCCGAAAGAAGAGCAGCCCAAAGATCGTTCCGGGGATCGCTCTCAGGATCGCTCCCGCGACAACCAACCCAAGGAGAACCGCAACAACGGTCGCTCCCGTGGCGGACGGTCTCGCAATGGCGGCGGCGGCGCGACGCCGCTCGGCATGGGCGACCACATGCCAGGCTTCATCGCGATGAGCTTTGAAGAACGTCTGGGTAAGAACACGGGCGAGGCCCCCGCGCCAGAGGCAACCCCCGAGGCAACAGTCGAGGCCGACGCCCCCCCCGAAGAGGCCAGCGCCGAAAGCTAAAGCGGCTCGATGTCGCCCATGGCTTGCTGGGCGTGGAATTCCGCCTCCCAGGCGTCAAACCGCCCGGCAGCAATGGCCTCGCGCATTTCCTGCATGATCTGCTGGAAATAATGCAGGTTGTGCCAGGTCAGCAGCATGCCCGAAATCATCTCGTTCGCGCGGAACACGTGGTGCAGATAGGCGCGCGAATAGTTCCGGCACGCCGGACAGGTGCATTCCTCGTCCAGCGGACGCGGATCATTGGCATGGCGCGCGTTCTTGATGTTCACCACGCCCCGGCGGGTAAAGGCCTGCCCGGTGCGCCCTGACCGCGACGGCAGCACGCAGTCCATCATGTCGATCCCGCGCTTTACCGCGCCCACAATGTCGCCCGGCTTTCCCACACCCATGAGATAACGCGGCTTGTCCACCGGCAGCTGCTCTGGCGCGAAATCCAGGCAGCCGAACATGGCCTCCTGCCCCTCGCCCACGGCCAATCCGCCGACGGCATAACCGTCAAACCCGATCTCGCGCAGCGCCTCAGCGCTCTCGGCGCGCAGATCCTCTTCCAGCCCGCCCTGCTGAATGCCAAAAAGCGCGTGCCCCGGTCGGTCGCCAAAGGCATCCCGGCTCCGCTGTGCCCACCGCATGGACAGGCGCATGGATTCGGCGATCCGGTCCCGGTCGGCAGGCAGCGCCGGACATTCATCGAAGCACATGACGATGTCGGACCCCAGCAGCTTCTGGATTTCCATCGACCGTTCCGGCGTCAGCGCGTGCTTTGATCCATCGATGTGCGATTTGAAGGTGACGCCCTCTTCGGTCAGCTTCCTGAGCCCCGCGAGGCTCATCACCTGAAACCCGCCGCTATCCGTCAGGATCGGGCGTTCCCAGTTCATGAACTTGTGCAGCCCACCCAGCGCCGCGATGCGCTCCGCGGTCGGGCGCAACATCAGGTGATAGGTATTGCCCAGCAGAATGTCGGCCCCGGTTTCGCGCACGGACTCGGGCATCATCGCCTTGACCGTCGCCGCCGTCCCCACGGGCATGAACGCCGGCGTGCGGATTTCCCCACGCGGGGTCGAAATCACCCCGGTGCGCGCGCGCCCATCCGTCGCCTTCAGCTCAAATCCAAACCGCTCCGCCATCCCGGCACCTTCGCCCATTCAGTTGAGGCTGCGAGCTACGCCAAAGCGCGCGCCTTGCCAACCGCCCCGTTCCAACGGCAACGCTCCGGCCCACCCTTCATCTTTCCAGAAAAACTCCCGCCGGAGGCAGGCACCGGATCCGCCACCCTTCCCGCGTCCGATCAGCGCACCGGTGTCGCTGCGTTAACCTTTGGCCGCCTCAAAATTCCGGATTCAGAGCCATACGGTTTCTGTACAGGTTCTGTACAGCTTCTGGCAGGCGGTTTTCGCCCCACCGTCACAGACCGCTAAGTGTTTACGCACCGTGCGCCGCGCCATATATCAGAGGTAAGGAACAGCCCCATCCAAGGTGACATCATGACCGATCAGAGCGCAAACATGGCCGGCGAAGGCGAGATGATCATCCGTCCCTCGACGACGGAGCACGCGCTTTACGACCAGATCGTCGAAGGCATTAGATCCGTCTATGACCCTGAAATTCCAGTGAATATTTTTGATCTGGGGCTCGTCTACACGATTTCGATCACCGAGGATAACGCCGTTCTGGTGATCATGACCTTGACCGCTCCGGGCTGCCCCGTTGCCGAAGACATGCCCGGCTGGGTCGCCGACTCGATCGAGCCCATTCCCGGCGTCAAACAGGTCGACGTCGAAATCACCTGGGATCCGCCCTGGGGCATGGACATGATGAGCGAAGAAGCCCGCCTCGAGCTTGGCTTTATGTAGTCATATCAGGATCTTGCTGAACAAAGATAAAGTACGCTACCTCCCATGACAGAAATGGAAAAGATGATCGCCGGTGAACTCTATCACCCCGGCGACCCGGAATTGGTGGCCGGCCGCATTCGCGCGCAAAAACTGATGGCCGAATACAACGCTACGACGGTTGCGGACGAAGAAAAGCGCGGCCCCATACTAGACACGCTCCTGGGGTCTCACGGCAAAGACTGCGCCATCCGCACACCATTCTACGTGGACTACGGATCAAACATCCATCTGGGCGACGATGTCTTCTTCAACTACGGCTGTACCGTGCTTGATATATGTCCCGTAACCATCGGAGATCGCACAGCTATTGGCCCGATGACCCAGATTCTCGCCGCTGATCATCCGCGCGATCCGGGAAGCCGTGCAACCTTCTTGGAACTCGGCAAACCGATCACCATCGGGGCCGATGTCTGGATCGGCGGCGGTGCATTGCTTCTGCCCGGCGTAACTGTCGGTGATGGGGCGATCATCGGCGCTGGTGCCGTCGTAACGCGGGACGTCGCACCCGGCCAAACCGTCGCCGGAAACCCCGCGCGGCCGCTGCCTGGGCACTAGTTCACTTTAGAGCTCGCGCGAGAAATTCCTGCGTCTCCGGCTGCCTCGGCGCATCAAATAGCTCTCCGGGCACACCCTCTTCGAGGACCTTTCCATTCTTTAAGAAACAAACCTTATCAGCAGCTTCGCGAGCAAAGCCCATCTCATGCGTGGCGAGGATCATGGTCATCCCGTCGCCCTTGAGAGCACGCAAAACGTCGAGCACTTCGCCCACGAGCTGCGGGTCCAGCGCACTGGTAATCTCGTCAAAGAGCATCACCTCAGGCCGCATCGCCAAGGACCGGATAATCGCCACCCGCTGCTGTTGTCCCCCTGATAGCTGGTCGGGATAGTTGTCCATCCGATCCGCCAGTCCAAAACGCTCAAAGAGCGCCGTTACTTCTGGAAGCAACGCGCTGACACTCAGCCCGCGCACCCGGCGAGGCGCGAGCATGACGTTCTCTGCCGCCGTCATGTGCGGAAATAGGTTGTAGCTCTGAAATACCATTCCGATCCGGCGGCGCACGGGCTCCGGGTTGAGACCGGGCACAGAGATATCCTCGCCATCGAGAAAAATCTCACCATCTTCAATGGGTTCCAGCAAGTTTATGCAGCGCAGCAGCGTGGATTTGCCTGCACCTGATGCCCCTATCAGACACACCATTTCACCCGCCTCGACATCGAGGCTGATGCCGTCGCAGACGCGGGTTTCGCCGAATTCCTTTATGACGTTCCGCAGTTCCAGCTTTGCCACTAGGACCGCTCCCGCGCTTGCCGCGCCATGAGGTAATCTGCGTATCGCGTGGCCGGGATCGTCACCGCCAGAAAGATCAGCGCCGCCCCGACATAGGGAGTGAAATTGGCAAGCAGCGATTTGTAGACCCCCGCCTGCCGAAAAATCTCCACCGGCCCGATAAAACTCAGCAATGCCACGTCTTTTTGCAGCGCGATGAGCATGTTCATCTGCGCTGGTATCACGCGCCGGATCGCCTGTGGTAGGATCACATAACGCATGGTGTCTCGGTCATTCAGCCCCAAGGACTGCGCCGCCGACCGTTGCGAGGCATGGACGCTATCAATGCCGCCCCGGAAGATCTCCGCCACATAGGCCGAATAGGTAAGAACCAGCGCGACAGTTCCCCAAATATACGGGCTATTCCAAGGCCTTGGCAGACCAAGGCCAGGTATCCCGAAACCGATAAGATAGACCGTCAGGATGACCGGAAGCCCCCGGAAGATATCCGTGTAAGCCGCCCCGAATATCCGCAACGGGAACAGCACCGGTGACCGTGCGTCGCGCATCAATGCGATGGCCAGCCCCAGAACCGCGATCAGCGGCGCCGACCAGGCAAAGATCATGACGTTTTGCAGAAACGCCTCAAGCAGCCCGGGAAAGGTTCGTTGAAAGACCGACCAGTTGAAAAAGCTCCGCTCGACCTTTTCCCAACCCGGCGCCATGGGCACCAGAATAACGATTGCCAGCACAGCAATGACCGTTGAGGCCCCTGCAATCAGCAGGGACCTCTTTTTCAGTTGGTCTTCATAGGCTTGGCGGCGGGTCTTGCCTGCGTTGTGCGCCGGTCCCCCGCGCGACGCGTCGGTCATTCAGCGATCAGCGGCACGCCCGTGGTGTCCTGCAGCCACTGCGCCTCGATCTCTGCGAGCTTGCCGGATGCGGTAAGCGCAGCCAGCGCGTCATCAACACAGGCCTTCAGCTCGCTACCTTCTTCCATGAGCATGCCAAATTGGTCACCAGGTGACTCTGGGTCCACGGTGAATTGCCCGATAACCGACGATCCTTCGATCATGACCGCAGACAGGAAAAGAGCTGTAGGAAGATCAAAGAGCGCGGCGTCGATCTGGCCGGCCTGCATGGCGGCGGTGACGTCCGCATTGTCACCATAGAGCAGCGGGTCAGAGCCGGGTTCGATTGCCGCCATTAGCTTTGGGACCGCTGTCGTAGTGCCGACGGCGCCCCATTTCAGGCCCTTCAGGTCCGCCATCGTGGCCGGTGTGCTCGTGGCATCGCCCACGGCCAGCACCGCCATAGCCGCAGAGTAGTAAGGCGCTGAGAAATCGACCATTTCATCCCGTTCTGGCGTGATCGAATATTGCTGCATGTTCACGTCGAAGTTCTTCGCACCTGGCTGGATTGCCTCGTCAAAGGACGTGCGCACCCACACAACATCCTCTGCGGCGATGCCCATTTCCTCAGCCACGGCGTAGGCAACGGCTGCCTCAAAACCCATCCCGCTTTCGGGCGCGTCATCCATCACCCAGGGAAAGTATGCAGGGTTGCCGGTGGCCACGGTCAGCTTGCCTTCGGTGAGCGTTTTGCCTTCGTAGCACAGGTGCCCACCCGCGAGCGCGGTGGTGGCAGTCAGTGCCATAGCAGTTCCAAGGATCAGGGTTTTCATGAGCAGCCTCCTATTGGTTGGGCACGAGTATGAAGTGCTAGGACCAAGTGTCCAGAGCCAACGAACCTATCAACGCGCGCTGCCATGCATCAGAAGCAGGTCATATATCCCGTGCTCAACACTTGAGCGGCCACGCAATCAGGCTTATCTCTTGGCCATCAAAGGAGCAGCGCCATGTTTGGCATTCCAGGGCAAGCGCCCGTCACCATGACTTCGTCCGCCGTCAAGCAAATTTCCAAGCTGATGGCGAAGGGCGACAAGTTCGGTCTGAAGATCGGCGTCAAAAAGGGCGGCTGTGCTGGCATGGAATACACCATGGATTACGTGGACGAGCCGACATTGGGCGATGAGGTCGTCGAACAGGACGGCGCGCGCGTGATCATCGCCCCCATGGCGCAGATGTTCCTCTTTGGCACCGAGATCGATTATGAGGTCTCGCTGCTCGAATCCGCCTTCAAATTCAACAACCCAAATGTCGTGGACGCCTGCGGCTGTGGCGAGTCGATCAAGTTTGACGACGGGGTTGCAGAGAAGAAGGACAGCGGAAACGCAGTCGCGATACCAAAGCTGACTTGACCCTGCCTCTCCTTAGGCGACATTGACGCCTGAAAGAGGAGGCCCCCATGCGCAAACTAGCTGCTGGCAACTGGAAAATGAACGGGATGACCGCGTCCATCGCGGAGGCACGCGCGGTCCGTGTGGCAAATCCCACACCTAAAGTGGATATCCTCCTGTGCCCACCGGCGACGCTCTTGACCCGCATGGCAGAGGCGCTCGCCAACTCGCCCATCGCCCTCGGCGCGCAAGATTGCCACCCGGAAGCAAGCGGCGCTCACACCGGGGATATCGCGGCGGGAATGGTGGCCGAGGCCGGTGCAAGTGCGGTCATTGTTGGCCATTCCGAACGGCGCACGGATCACGGCGAAACAGACGCCCTCGTCAAAGCCAAGGCCGAGGCCGCCATCGCGGCAGGCCTCGTGGCCATTGTGTGCATCGGGGAGACCTTGGAAGAACGCGAGGCAGGCAAGACGCTTGATATCGTGCACGGTCAGCTCTCGGGATCGCTCCCTGCCGGTGCCACGGGCGGCAATACCGTGATCGCCTATGAACCAGTTTGGGCCATCGGCACTGGCAAGGTCGCGACACCCGATCAGATTGCCGAGGTCCATGCCGCGCTACGTACCAAATTGGGTGAACTCATGGATGGTGCTGCTGAGGTACGCATCCTCTATGGCGGGTCCGTCAAAGCGGCCAATGCGGGCGAGATCTTTGCCATTGCAGATGTTGACGGTGCGCTGGTCGGCGGCGCGAGCCTGACGGCTGACGATTTCAACCCGATCATCGCCGCCCTCGAGGCCGCTGGGTGATCGACATCCCTGCCCCCGAGCGGAGCACCCGCAAGACAGACGGCGGGCGCTGGCTTTCTGGCGGGGCGTTTGCCGTCTCGGCCATTTGCCTATTGCCCATGCTAGCAGTCGTATTGGCCGCGAGCCTCGGGGATTTGGAGACGTTCGGCCAATTAGCGCGCACGGTTTTGCCGGAATATGTAGGAACGACGCTTTTACTAGTGGCGCTGGTGGCGGTCGGCACCGCCGTTTTGGGCACGGGCTGCGCGTGGCTGGTGACCATGACACGTTTCCCGGGCGTGCGTATCTTCGAAGTAGCGCTCGCCCTGCCCTTTGCGTTCCCGGCGTATGTTCTCGCCTATGCCTACACGGACGTTCTGGATCACCCCGGCATCGTTCAGACGACGCTCCGTGAGGTGATGGGCTGGGGCCCGCGCGATTATTGGTTCCCAGAAATCAGATCGGTAGGCGGGGCAGCGTTAATGCTGATCCTCGTGCTCTATCCTTACGTCTACCTGCTGACCCGCGCGGCGTTTCTTCAGCAATCTTCGACGGCCTATATGGCAGCTCGCACGCTTGGACGGGGCCCTTGGGGCGCGTTTTTTGGGGCGTCGCTACCGCTCGCGCGCCCGGCGATCATCGGGGGCGTTCTACTGGCGATCATGGAAACGCTCGCCGATTTCGGCACGGTCTCCTATTTCGGCGTTCAGACCTTTGCAACGGCGATCTATCGATCCTGGGTGGGCTTTGCCGATCGCGGCGCGTCGGCCCAACTAGCGCTTTGCCTTTTGGGCTTTGCACTGCTCATTGCGCTTTTGGAGCGGATGCATCGCGGTTCGGCGCGGCATCACAACGCTGGGCGCCGCCAGGAGAGGCCAGAACCAACGACACTGCTAGGCGCTGGGAAGTGGGGCGCGGTAGCGCTTTGCTCTATGCCCGTATCGCTGGGCTTTGTTCTGCCGGTTCTGGCCCTCTTTGCCATGGGATTGAGATCTGAACAGGATCTCTTTTCGCCCCGCTATCTGCTTTTCGTTCAAAATTCGCTAACGCTATCAACCGTTGCAGCGCTGACGACGGTTGCTGGGGCTGTCCTGATCACGGTGGCCTTTAGGCTGTCACCCAACCGACTGACGGCTTCTGCGGGACACATCGCACGGATCGGCTATGCCGTGCCCGGTGGCGTCATCGCCGTGGGGCTCATCGTGCCCTTCGCGGCTTTCGACAACGCGCTCGACGCGTTCATGGAGGCACGGTTCGGCATCGACACCGGGCTGCTGTTTACTGGATCGATCTGGCTACTGGTGGCAGCTTACACCGTCCGCTTTCTCGCCGCAGCGTTGAACACATTCGAAAGCGGTATGACCTCGCTACATCCCAACCTCGATTCGGCCGCGCGATCCCTTGGGAGCAAGCCATCCGGCCTCGTCCGGCGGCTCTACCTCCCCGCGCTATGGCCTTCGGTGGCCACTGCGGCCTTGATCGTCTTTGTCGATGTCATGAAAGAGCTGCCGGCAACGCTGATAATGCGTCCGTTCAACATGGACACCCTTGCCGTTCAGGCGCACCGCCTCGCGTCGGATGAACGGCTGGAAGGCGCAGCAGTACCTAGCCTCGTGCTCGTGGCTGTGGGGCTGGTGCCTGTCATCCTGCTCTGCCGCGCATTGGGACGCCGCCAATAGAAAACGCCCCCGGTCGCAAAACCGGGGGCGCCGAATTCAGCCGAATGGCTGGTTGGGATTACTCCCAGCCAGCGTTCGTCAAAACGTTGTTAGCCGCGTCGATGTTGTCTGCGATTTCAGACAGCTCGATCGTGTCGGGGCGGAAGAAGCCCAGGGATGCCACGGAGGGGCTCAGAGCCACACCAGGAACCGCAGGGTATTCGTCGTTACCGGCAGAGAAGTATTCCTGAGCCTGCTCGGAGGCGAGATACTCGAGGAACTTCACAGCGTTCTCTTTGTTGGGTGCGTTAACCGCAACGCCGCCACCCGAGATGTTCATGTGAGCACCGATGGAGTTCTGGTTCGGGAAGACCCAGCCGATGTTGGCACGGGCGTCTGCAGGCAGACCCGACACTTCTTTGCGCACGGCGCGTCCGAAGTAGTAGGTGTTCGACATGGCGATGTCGCACTCGCCAGACGCGATGCCACGCAGCTGGTCGGTGTCGCCACCCTGAGGCGCACGCGCGAAGTTTGCCACAACGCCGTTTGCCCAGCCCTGCACAGGTTCTTCACCCAGGTGCGCGATCAGCGCGGCGGTGATGTTTTGCATGTAGACGTTCGAAGAGGAACGGATGCAAACCTGACCGGCATACTTCGGATCGGCGAGATCCTGGTAAGTCATCGGAGGCTCGGCAACATCGTTTTTGTCGTAGAAGATGATGCGTGCACGCTGCGAGAAACCGAACCACTGGTTGTCGTCATCCTGCAGGTAGCCCGGTATGGCTGCTTCCAGAACGTCGCTGTCTGTTGACTGAAGCAGGCCCAGATCTTTGGCGCGCGTCAGGCGCACGGTGTCCACGGTCATGAAAACGTCGGCGGGGCTGTTGGCACCCTCTGCTTCCATGCGCGCGATAAGCTCGTCAGCGTTACCCTCGATACGGTTGATGGTGATGCCGGTCTGCTCCGTGAAGTCGGAGTAGAGGCGCTCGTCGGTGTCATAGTGACGGGACGAGTACAGATTGAGCTCACCTTCAGCGAATGCCGGAACGGCGGTGGCGCAGATGAGTGCAGAGCCCAAAAGGCGGGCGCGAAGAGTCGTCATTGTCTTCTCCCTTGAAATCGCTTCCTTGCTGGAAGCCTGACGCAATTGGTCAAGTACCTCGCCTAGAGCGGAGGTCAATGGCGTCAATCAATTTTTCCGACAAAAACGCACGGAATTGGGCCACGAGTTGTCCTGGCCCAACATAAAACTACTGCAAGACGAGTTCTGGACCCATGATCGCAGTGGGCAAGGCCAACGATATCCACGGGATGTAGGTGACCATAATCAGGAAGATGAAGAGCACACCGAGGAACGGCAGCGCCGCTTTCACCACCGCCATCATCGGCATCTTGGCCACACCAGAGGTGACGAAGAGATTGAGCCCCACCGGAGGCGTGATCATCCCGATCTCCATGTTCACAACCATGATGATCCCGAGGTGAATGGGATCGATCCCAAGTTCGATTGCAATGGGGAACACCAAAGGTGCCACGATCACGAGCAGGCCCGAGGGCTCCATGAACTGGCCGCCGATCAGCAAGATCACGTTCACGATCACAAGGAACATCACCGGGCCAAAGCCTGCACTGAGCATCGCGCCCGCGATATGCTGCGGGATCTGCTCGTCGGTGAGCACATGTTTAAGGATCAGCGCGTTTGCGATGACAAAGAGCAGCGTAACGGTCAGTTTGCCTGCTTCAAAGAGCGTCTTTTGCGTGTCTTCATGCCAAAGGGCTGTCACTAGCGCCCATGGTTTGCGCAGGAGAGACGATTTGGCGACGCCTTCCTGTTCGGCCAGCGGGCCCATATCCCGGTAGATGAAGCTGGCCACAATAAAGGCATAGACGGCGCTGACGGCGGCAGCCTCGGTCGGCGTAAAGATCGCGCCCGTGGACATGTTCATGCCCGGGATCACGTTGATTGCCGTCACAAGGAATGCCGGTGGTCCGTAAATACCGATCATGATGATGACTATTAGAAGCAGGCCCCAAACCGCGGCACGGAAGCTCGCGCCGATCTCGCCCCACCCTGCCCAGGGCTCTGCGGGCATGTCTTTCCAGACGGCCATAACGTAGATCGCGATCATGAGCATCAGACCGGCCAGGAGGCCCGGAACGACGCCCGCCAGGAACATACGGCCCACCGAGACGTCGACGGCGGCGGCATAGACAACCATCACGATCGACGGCGGAATGAGGATCCCCAGCGTGCCTGCGTTACAGATCACGCCCGCGGCGAACTCTTTGGTGTATCCTGCTTGGCGCATGGCAGCGATCACGATGGAACCGATCGCAACGACCGTGGCTGGCGAAGACCCCGAGAGTGCGGCGAACATCATGCAGGCGAAAACGCCCGCAATGGCCAGCCCGCCGCGCAGATGACCCACGCAAGCAATGGAAAACCGGATGATGCGTTTGGCAACGCCGCCCGTCGACATGAAGCTTGACGCCAGGATGAAGAACGGGATTGCGAGCAACGTGAAGTGCCCTTCGAACGCTTCGAAAAGCGTCTGGGCGATTGAGGCCAGCGACGTGTCCGAGAACACCAGCAAGAAAAGGATCGACGAGAGGCCCAGCGACACGGCGATAGGCACACCGATTAGGAGGAGTGCAATCACCCCGAAGAAAAGCAGTGCGACGTCCATTATTCTTTGCCTTCTACGCGGGCGGCTGCCGCTTCAATTTCGTCTTCGACCTCATGGGAGGCCACGATGCGGTCGATTTTGCCCGTCCAGACCCCGATCCCGGCCTGGATGAACCGCCAGAGCATCAGCGCCATCGAGAAAGGCAGGACGATATAAGGAATGAAGCGGGGGATTTTCTCGTATTCCTCGCCTTCGTTGAAGGCTCCTTCCATCCAGCGCAGCACCTCAGGCATGGGGATGTCGTCCACTTCGTACCAGGTCTGCGATCTGAACTTGTCCTCGAACCCGAGGGGGAACCAGCGGCCGTCGGTCTTGGGCAGGCCTGCGAAATTCGCCCAGTAGTCCCAGGATCCTTTAAGCAAAAGGAATGCGAACAAGATGCAGCATCCCACCGCGATGAGACCTACGATCCGTCGCGTGCTCTCGGAGAAGGTATTGATCAGCGCGTCCACGCCCAGATGCATGGATTTCTTGACCGCGTAGCCCGCGCCCAACAGCACCAGCCAGCCAAACATGAACACGGTGAGCTCAAGCGCCCAAAGGATGTTCGAGTTGAAAACGTAACGCGCGACGACATTGGCGAAGGTCACCAGTGTCATGAGACCGAGAAGCACTGAGATCAGCGTCTCCTCGATCCGGTCCGTGACTTGTCCCACGGGCCTTCTCCCCTTTTCTTAGAAAACGGGGCGCCAAGTTGGCGCCCCGATCTGGTCTGATTAGAGACCGGCGTTGATCGATTGCGCGGCGCTCACCAGCTCTGCAGGCACGTCGCCTTCGAACTTGGTCCAAACCGGCTTCATGGCATCAACCCATGCCTGACGCTGCTCTGGCGACAGTTCGCGGATTTCGCCGCCCGCGTCGATGATGGCCTGGCGGGCCTCTTCGTTCACAGCGAAGGCTTCGCCGTTGCGGGTCGTGGTGACCTCACTCAGGATCGTCAGGAACTGGTCTCGCACATCGGCGTCCAGGCTGTCGAGCCAGTCCACGGAAGTTACGACGAGATAGTCGATGATGCCGTGGTTGGTTTCCGTCGTTCCGTCCTGCACTTCAAAGAACTTGCGGCCAAAAATGTTGGACCAGGTGTTTTCCTGACCGTCCACAACACCCTGCTGGAGCGCACCGTAGACTTCGGAGAACGCCATCTTTTGCGGGTTTGCACCGATGGCTTCGAACTGGGCCTGCAGCACGTCAGATGCCTGAATACGGAACTTCAGGCCTGATGCGTCGCCCGGCATCTCCAGAGGCACGTTGGCCGACATCTGCTTCATGCCGTTGTGCCAGAACTCCAGCCCCTGCAGGCCGCGGCGCTGCATGCTGTCTTTCATGGCCTGACCGGCGTCAGAGGCCTGGAACGCGTCGACCGCTTCGATGTTTTTGAACATGAAGGGCAGATCGAACAGGCGGAACTGTTTGGTGAAGGTTTCGAATTTCGACAGCGAGGGCGCGGCGAGCTGAACATCGCCTTGAAGCAGTGCTTCGAGAACCTTGTCGTCATTGTAGAGCGTGGAGTTCGGGAAGACCTCCATGCACATCGTGCCATCCATCTCGGCATTCACACGCTCGGCAAGAAGCGTTGCGGCGATGCCTTTTGGGTGACGGTCAGTATTCGTCACATGGCTGAATTTGACCACGATCTCATCGCCTTCGCAGGCAGCAAAAGACGCAGTGGCGGTGAAAGAAAGAGCGGCCGCGGCAGCGGCAGCAGCGAGAAATTTCATGATATTACCTCCCTTGGGGTCTGTTTGACCCTCACGCCATATGTTCAGCGGAAGTAATTCCGCTGGCAACCGCGTCGCCACGTTAATCGATTTATTTGTTTATTTTCATCTTGTTAGGGATCACACTGCGGGTCGCAGTTTTTGCTGCACCGCAGGATTGTGCGGAAATCCGCACAGTACGAGCGCTCTAGATGCGAAAATCCGCACGGAACCTAGGCCCGGAAATCCTCTGGTCGAAGACCGTGGCGCGCGAGCCGGTCATAGAGCGTCTTGCGAGGCAGCTTCAGCGCCTCCGCGACCTGCGCCGCGCGCCCCCGGTAGCGGCGCAGCGTTTCCTCAAGGATGGTTTTTTCTACTTGGGCGAGTTGTTCCGTCAGCCCCTGCGTTGACTCTGTGATGGCCGCACCGCCCATGGCAAAGCGCATGGCCTCGGACATCAAAGCCCTCGCGTTCCCTGGCCAAGGCCGAGCCATTAACGCAGCTAAGTGCTCTGGCGTGATTTCCGGCGGCGTCAGCCCACCTTGCTCTGCTGCGAGCCCAACGTAGTGACGGAAGAGGATCGGTATATCTTCGGGCCTTTCCCGCAGCGCTGGAATGCGAATCTGCCCAGAATTCAGCGTGAAATGAAGATCTTGGTTGAACTCTCCGGCCTCGGCCGAGGGCCCGAGAGGCTGCGTTGTACCAGCGATCAAAACTGGCCTGCCCTCTCGGCGCAGCAGATCATAAAGGTCATACTGCTCAGACGCACCAAGTCGCGAGATCTCATCGATGAAAAGCGTCCCGTCGCCTTCCAGTGCTGTGGCCAAGCTCTTTGCATCCAGATCGCGTGCTGCAACTTTTCTGAACGGCGCCGCTTGCCGGTCAGAGAGCAAATGGATGACCTCGGCCACCTTTGATGTCCCTGAACCCGGCGCCCCTTCGATCAGAACGTCACGACCGCTTCCGGCAGCCTGACGGGCGGCGTTCCTCAGGTTCATCGCAAGTTGAGAAGACCCGCGCAGAACCCGGCTGGCAGCGTCCCCGGCTTCGGCCTTGGCTGCTGTCGCACGCGCCTCCAACACGGTTTTTCGCTGTTGAAGAGCCCGGTTGATTGTTGCGACGAGTTCGGACGGGGCGCAGGGCTTTTCTAGAAAATCAAAGGCGCCTTCCCCCATGGCACGCACAGCCATTGGGATATCACCTTCGCCGGTGAGCATGATCACCGGCAAGTCTCGATCGACCCCGCGGGCGTGGCCCAAAAGGTGAAATCCATCCCGACCCGGCATCCGGATGTCGCTGACAATAATGCCGTCAAAACTGGGAGACAGGTGGTCCTTTGCTTCAACGAAGGATCCCGCCAATATCGGCGCCAAGCCCGCCAAATCCAAAGACTGACCCAGGGCCTCGCGCACGGCGCGATCATCGTCGACAAGCAGCACTTTCTTCATTCAGCCGCCTCTCGCACTCCAGGCGCGCGGGGCAACCTGACCGTTATTACCGCACCGCCACCAGGCCTATTGCGACCGGTAATTTCGCCACCGAAACTTTGCACAAGGCCGTAAGAGATCGATAGGCCCAGCCCCATCCCCTCTGAAGGCTTCGTCGAATAGAATGGGTCAAAAATTCGTTCGGGGTCGTCGAGGCCAGGTCCGGTATCGGCGACTTCTACGGAAACAAACGCATCTTGTTCGGTAGTCGAGACCGAAATGCGTTGCTCTTCACGCCCGGTCATCGCGTCGGCTGCATTTGAAATGAGGTTGACTAGGACTTGCTGCAGGCGCACTTCGCCCGCTTGGACGAACACGCCCTCGGGCACGGACCAGTCCAGCTCTATGCCATCGAGACGCTGTTCCATTAATTCGATAACCGCCAAGCGAATATCCGCCAAATCGACAACGACCACAGGCACATCTTCGGCCCGGGCGAAGGCGCGCAGATTCTGGATAATACGCCCCATGCGGCGCGCCATATCTGAGATCGACAAGAGGTTGCGCCCTGCTTTGTCGTCATCGCCGCGCGACATGAAGGCCTCGGCATTCTCTGCATAGGAACGGATCGCCATAAGCGGCTGGTTGAGCTCGTGCGCAATGCCTGCAGACATTTGCCCCAAGGCACTGAGCTTGCCGGCCTGTACCAGATCGGCCTGAGCCTGTCGCAACGCGGCCTCTGTTTCTTTGCGTTCCACAATTTCCTGTTCCAGCCGCGCCGTGCGTTCAGTCACCCGCGTCTCCAGTACCCGGTTAGCATCCGCCAGAACACGCCGTCGTTCGGCTACCAAAAACAGTGCAGCCCCAAAGACGAGACATAGTGCCAAGGCAGCAATCGCCTGAAGGCCCGCAGTCGAAAAGGCTGTTCGTGTGTCGATCAGACCAAAAGCGGTCAGGCCCTCCACAGGCATGGTCCGCTCTATCGCTAACGCGTTGGAGGGGATGTATATACCTTCTTCAAGCGTCACACCCTCAATGGCGCCCAACCGCCAGGCCTGCCCTCCCAAGGCCGGACCGGGGCCCGTTTCCCGCAGCAGCAATTCGTCCCTATTGGTCACGAATATCTGCCCTGCCTCGTCGGTAAAGTAGACTGCCATCCCGCCGCCGCGCCATTCGTCTTCAACGGACTCCACATCGACAGTAACTATCACTGCCCCGGTCACCGGTCCTGAAGGGTCAAATATCGGCGCAGCGAAATGGAACAGCCTTTGACTGCCATCGATGACACGGTCGCGCCCCAAGGCGCCGTCGAGCGCGCGCTGGAACGAGGGTAACTCAGGCCCATGGCGGCTGTCTCGAGCGCTCACAATGACACGTCCAGAAACGTCGAGCACGGCCAGGTCGAAACTTCCGGTCTTATCGGCGACGTTCAATAGTAACCCCCGCGCCGTTTCGCGTGGACCACCATCGAGCGCTGCTACCAGTTGCGGATGATCGGCCAGTAGCACCGCCGTTTCTTGAAACCGTCTGAACTGGGAGGATAAGTTATCTGCAGCCAGCGACACCGCGACATCGCCGCGCGCTCGCAGCTCCCGCAGGGCAGCGGTCGCCCCTAGATACCAAACGCCGGCCGTTACAACGGCCACTGCCAGGCCGAAAAGCAGCCAAGCGAGCCATCTGGTATGTGACGTAAAGAAAGCGGCCATAGCCATGATCATACCTTGCCGCGCGGCGGACGCTAGAGAGGCAGCACGCGCGTCGATTTTAGTTCTTCCATGCTCAGAAGCGCGGTGACGTTGTAGACTTTCACCTCGGAAATCAGTGCTTGGTAGAACGTGTCGTAAGCGCGCGCATTTTGAACGAGCACTTTGAGAATGTAGTCGATATCCCCCGCCAACCGGTGCGCCTCTTGCACTTCTGGCCGCGACTTCAGAGCGTGAAGGAACTTTTCCTGCCATTCTGCATCATGTTCCGAGGTTCGGATGAGCACGAAGAAGCACGCCTCGAACCCCAGTTGATCGGCGTCCAGCTCCACTGTGTAATTTCGGACTACCCCAGCTTCCCGAAGCTTTCGGATACGGTTCCAAACCGGCGTTTTGGAAGAGCCAACTGCCTTAGCAATATCGTCCAGCGACTGCGACGCATCGCTTTGCAACTCAGTCAGGATTCGTCTGTCTAGATCATCAATGCGAACCGGCATTAGCGGTGCTCCTCACAGCATCTTTGTGATTCAACAAAGCTCGGGTACAGGAAAAAGTTCCGAAACGACACCACCTTCACCAGAGAACACGGGAAAAAATTCCACTGCACGCATAAGTCACGTATTTGTTTTGTCGGAACTTTAACCCGCTGACCCGTTGGGGCCAGAGTTGCAAACTGCAGCACCGAGACTTGACTCCCTCGGCCTTCCAATCCAGACCCAGCGCCAGCCAGGTGTAAGCTAAAGTAGACACAGACCAGTTTGAGATCGCAGCCGTGAATACGCAAGCCGCCACCCCCGTTTTACCCGACGCCCAAACTGTCACGGACGTGCACCACTATACTGACCGGCTGTTCCGCTTTCGCGTAACTCGCCCCCAGTCTCTGCGCTTTCGGTCCGGAGAATTTGTTATGATTGGTCTCATGGGAGATGCCGATCCAAAAACGGGGCGTCAAAAGCCAATCTTGCGGGCTTACTCCATCGCGTCCCCGTCATGGGACGAGGAACTAGAATTCTATTCCATCAAGGTTCAGGACGGTCCGCTAACTTCAAGGTTACAACATCTTGAGCCCGGTGATCAGGTGATCCTGCGCCCCAAGCCCGTCGGTACACTTGTCCATGACGCGCTCTTGCCCGGCAAACGACTATGGCTTTTTGCTACCGGCACTGGGTTTGCACCCTTTTCTTCGCTGATCCGCGACCCGGAGACGTTTGAGAAATTCGATCAGGTGATCGTCACTCATACGTGCCGAGATGTGGCGGAATTGACCTATAGCGCTGAGATCGTTGACAGCGTCCGCACCAACCCTGACCTCGTAGGACTAATAGGGGCCGAAAACCTGGAAAAGCTCACCTATTACCCGACGACTACCCGCGAGAAGAGCCCCAAGATGGGCCGTATTACTCAGCTTATCAGCGATGGCACGCTGTTTGCAGATCTAGGTATAGACACGATGTCAGCGGATACGGATCGCGCCATGATCTGCGGATCTATGGGGTTAAACGCAGATCTCAAGTCGATCCTCGAGGGCCATGGACTTGAGGAAGGAGCAAACTCCGATCCCAAGCATTTTGTCGTCGAGAAGGCCTTTGTCGGCTAGCGACTGACATAAGGAGAACGCCGGACCGAAGTTCGGCGTTCTTCATAAAGTCTCTACTCTATTGACCAAACTGAGCCCGGATCTGGCTTATCACGCGTTGGATGGCTTCGGGATCGTCGCCGGCCAGAGATATCACGTTGGTGAGTGTGGTCGCTTCGAGCGTACCAAGATTAGAGTTCCGAATGAATTCGTTTACTGCGTCCGCGTCCCAGTTATTGGGGTCCAACACGGTATCAAGTTGATCGATCTGATTTTGAAGCTCTATGACCTCCGCCTCAATAGCCGCCGCCTCGTCTCGAGATTCATCGGCTGTCCCGATCGTGGCGTTCCCTGAATTCACCTCTTCGTTGGAGGAGTTGAAACTGTCAGAGATGACGGAACTTGAGTTTTCAGATGCCTCTCCTGCCTGTTGGGTGGGTTCGGTCACAGCGTCACTCGCGGCGTCCACTTCCTTTTCCTCTGCTGCGTCAACAGCTTCTTCCATGGTCGCTTCTGCCTCCTCGACCACGTCTTCTGCGGTTTCTGCCGTCTCTTGCGCGGTCCCAGCCGCTTCACCCGATGTCGCTTCTGGCTCTTCTGTCACGGCGGACTCTACCGCTGCTGGTTCTGCGTCGGTTTCAGCAGTGCCCTGCACCCCATCGTTCTGAGTATAGAAATAGGCGCTGACTACGACACCTACGGCGATGAATATCCAAAGAATATAGCGCATCATGTGCTCCTGCTTCACGTCGAAGGGCTATTTGACAGCCCAATAAGTCATGATTGTGGAACTCTCACGAAAGTTTAACAGCCGCCATAACAACTAGCGGGGAATAACGGCGAAAATCGGCCCTTTTACAAATTGCCATGAGCGGGAAGCCCCGCGTAAGGACCGCCTAAAGCGGGCCTATTCTGGCAAACAATCGGCCAAGAACATGAAAGGCCATGGTTGCTGGGGCGAATGACCTTGAACCGGGCTCAGCGGCAGGCTAATTTACGTGCTCAAAGCTTAGGTTTAATCACAGAGGACAAAGACCATAGCCCGTAGACCCCACAACGCGCCTCCGCAGCGCGACACCGGCCCCCGTGTTAATGACCGTATCCGAGCGCCGGAACTCCGCCTAATCGATGAAAATGGTGACAATGTTGGGGTAGTGTCCCCGTCTCGCGCGCTCGAGATGGCGGAAACCGCTGGTCTGGATCTCGTTGAAATCTCGCCCAATGCTAATCCGCCGGTCGCAAAGATCATGGATTTCGGCAAGTTCAAATACGAACAGCAGAAGCGTGAGAGCGAAGCGCGTAAGAAGCAAAAAACGATTGAGGTGAAGGAGGTGAAATTTCGCCCCAACACCGATACACATGACTACGACGTGAAAATGCGCAACGTTTTCAAGTTCTTGGGGAATGGTGACAAGGTCAAAGTCACCCTTCGCTTCCGCGGGCGCGAGATGGCACACCAAGAACTGGGACGCGATTTACTGTTGCGCGTTGCTGAAGACACCAAGGATTTGGGCAAAGTAGAAAACATGCCTAAAATGGAAGGCCGCCAAATGATTATGATGATCGGCCCAATCCCCAAGTAGTTTGGCAAAAAGATAAGAACTGAGGCCGTCCACGTTGGGCGGCCTTTTCCGTTATCGGCAACGGTTTCTTTACCGCTGTCTGGCAGGGCTTGGGCATGGCAAATGATGCAAGTGCCCTGCCAGAAATCGCTTCGCGGACGTTCATGGCCGTTGGTCCCAGCCGCATCGCTGCGCTCACGCTCGCACTGCTCGATGCCAAAGACACCGCGGCACACTTTCCAAACGCACAGGCCAATCGTCAGTTAGCGCAAGAGCGCATTAGCGCCGCGATAGAAATGCTCGAGTATGTCTTTCCACGCGCTCTAGAGGAATGCCACCACCGCCCTACCCCTGCTTTGGAAGACGCCCGGAAATCCGCATTTGGTGAGCTGACGAAACTCGGCCGCGCCGCCAAAGGATCCGAACACGTCGATCCCGCGCATTGCTTGGACGCACTTGAGCCGGCTGTAACGCAGTTTCTGGAACTGATGCGCGAAGAGCTCGTCTCTTCACACAAGGCTTGGCAAGAGGCGGACCGCGACGAAGCCTTGGACGCAATCAAGGCCGCAGAAACCGTCGGAAAATCTATAAAAATGATCGCCTTCAATGCATCGATTGAGGCTGCCCGCGTGGGCGATCACGGACGCGGCTTCATGGTAATCGCGGACGAAGTTTCCACGCTGGCTGCGCGCACCGAGGGGCTCTTGAAAGACATATATCGTCACATCATGCGCACGTAAGCGCTATGGTGCGTAACTGCTCACCTCAATGAGATTTCCATCCAAATCATTGAAGTAGACGCTGGTAATCGGACCTCTGGCACCAGACTTTTCAACCGGCCCCTCCAAAATGGCGATGTCCAGCGCTGTCAGTCTCGCGATCAGTTCTGTGAGCGGCTCTGTCGTTTCTAGACACAGGTCGCCCGAACCAATCACTGCGTGGTTGCGAGTCTCCTGCCCCAGTGTTTGTAGATTGATCTTTTGCTGACCAACAACCAAAGCGCGCCGTTCTCCTGCGAATGTTATAGCGTGAAGTCCCAGAGCACCCTGAAAGAAAGTGATCGACGCCTCCACGTCGCGGACCGTCAGCACGATATGATCTATCCCGGCAATCATCAGCACACGATACTGCGTCACACTGCGCGGGCAAGTGCCTGCCCCTACCCTTGCCCTGAATGCCGTCCCGGCCTATCCCACTCGGTAGAGGAGGCCCACCATGAACGCACCTGCAAAGATTACCGGAAAAGACGCCCCAGAGCTGTCGCCATTTTCTTGGGCGGATCCGTTCCTGCTGGACAGCCAACTGGGCGAGGATGAACGCCTGTTGCGCGACGCGGCCGCGACCTTCGCTCAGACCGAATTAGCCCCACGTGTCATCGACGCTTATCGTGAAGAAACAGTCGCGCCAGAACTTTTTCCGTTAATGGGCGAAGCGGGCTTGCTGGGAGTTACCGTCCCTGAAGCCTATGGCGGCCTCGGCGCAAGCTACACAGCATATGGGCTAGTCGCGCGCGAGGTTGAACGTATCGACAGCGGGTATCGATCGATGATGTCCGTGCAATCCTCTCTCGTGATTTACCCGATCTATGCCTACGGCTCTGAAGAACAACGCAAGAAATACCTCCCGGGACTGACCTCAGGCCAGCTAATCGGATGCTTTGGCCTCACCGAACCAGACGCAGGATCAGACCCAGCCGGGATGAAAACACGCGCCGAAAAGACGCCCACGGGCTTCAAGCTCACCGGATCCAAAATGTGGATCTCTAACAGCCCTATCGCAGACGTTTTCGTCGTCTGGGCAAAATCCGAGGCCCACGGCGGCAAAATCCGAGGGTTTGTTTTGGAAAAAGGCATGGTTGGCCTTTCTGCCCCCAAGATTGGTGGCAAGCTGAGCCTTCGCGCTTCTGTGACTGGCGAAATCGTTATGGAAGGTGTCGAAGTCGGCGAAGATGCTCTGCTGCCGGGGGTCGAAGGCCTGAAAGGTCCCTTTGGCTGCCTAAATCGCGCCCGCTACGGGATCTCGTGGGGTGCGATGGGCGCCGCGGAATTCTGTTGGACGGCTGCACGCCAATACGGGCTGGATCGCAAACAGTTCGGCAAACCGCTTGCGCAAACACAGCTTTTCCAAAAGAAATTGGCCGACATGCAAACCGATATCGCACTGGGGCTACAAGGTGCGCTGCGGCTGGGCCAAATGATGGATCAGGGCAAAGCATCGCCAGAACTGATCAGCCTGATGAAGCGGAACAACTGCGGCAAAGCACTCGAAGTCGCCCGCCAAGCCCGGGACATGCATGGCGGAAACGGCATCTCAGAAGAGTTCCAGGTGATGCGGCATGCTGCCAATTTGGAGACTGTGAACACCTATGAGGGGACGCATGATGTACATGCGCTGATCCTCGGACGGGCTCAAACTGGGTTGCAGGCTTTCTTCTGATCCGCGAAACTCCTTGGAATGTACGCGGCAAAGTCTAACTTCTGCCCATAAGTGACGAGAGTTCGTACCTGGTTAACGGTAGATTGGTAACGAGATGATCGAAGAGGCAGCCCCCAGAGGCGAATTTCCGGATTTCGCGGAATTGCCGCGGGACGTGTGGCCAAAGGCCGTCCGCGATTACGCCTTTGAAGTGGGCGACTACATTGAATTGGACGAAGATCATGCGGTGATCCAAGTTGGCGATGGCGACAGGCTTATCGTTACCTTCGAATCTGCCCACGAAGTCCGCCAGTCCCAGGAAGACGCCATTCCCCTCGGGTTCAAACTGGCAAAGAAAATGAATGCCTCGGTCATTACGGTGCTTGCTAAGCGTCCAACATGGTACCGCTCTTCGGCAGTCTATGGTTTCTTCGATCACCTCACAGATGAAGGTATATTTGAGGCGTACGACCACGTCATGTTTTATGGCGCTGGTATGGGCGGCTACGGCGCGGCGGCGTTTTCCGTTGCCTCGCCTGGGGCCGACGTCATCGCCATCAGCCCTCAGGCCACGCTCGACGCACGAATGACCGATTGGGATCCGCGATTTACTTCGATGCGGCGACGGTCCTTCACCGACCGCTACGGATATGCACCCGACATGATTGAAGGTGCTCGCCATGCCTTGGTGATTTATAATCCGGATGACGATGTTGAAGCGATGCACGCAACACTCTTTGCGCGTCCTGGCGTCACGAGATTCCGCTGCAAACACATGGGCCGCGACATAGAAGCATCACTTATGGATGTCGGAGCACTGACAAAAGCGATCGAGTTGGCTTCGCAAGGGAAAATGAGCCTGCGTACTTTTGCAAAGCTTTACCGCGCAAGACGTAATTCCGCGATCTATCTGAAGAATTTGCTTGTCGAATGTCAGGACAAGGATCGACCAAAGTTGATCACCTGGCTTGCCTCCACAGTCCTGCAACACAGGCGAATGCCGATCATGCGGCGCGCGCTGGCGCAAGCAAACAGCCGGTTAGAGGCTGCAGACGCAGCTGAGTAATCAAAGCCCCCCTTCGCGGCGAATAAAATCCACCACTTCTGAAACTCCTTTGGCGTTCCGCAACGAGGCAAGAACGAAAGGTCTGCCACTGCGATTTTCGGCAGCGTCTTGGTTGAGTTGATCGACGTCAACGCCGACATGGGGGGCCAGGTCGGTCTTGTTGATCACCAAAAGGTCCGAACGCATAACGCCCGGCCCCTTCTTCCTCGGGATGTCTTGACCGGCCGCCGTGTCGATCACGTAGATGCTGAGATCTGCCAGTTCCGGGCTGAAAGTGGCCGCGAGGTTGTCGCCTCCGCTTTCAATGAGGATGAGCTCTAGATCAGGGACCGCCGCCGTCAGATCGGCCACGGCCCGTAGATTGATCGAGGCATCTTCTCGGATCGCCGTATGCGGACAGCCGCCGGTTTCCACGCCGCGAATGCGCTCTTGTGGTAGGACCTGCGTGCGCATCAGATGTTCAGCGTCCTCGCGTGTGTAGATATCGTTGGTGATCACCGCCATAGAGGTGTCATCGGCCATGGCCCGACACAGCGCCTCGGTCAGCGTGGTTTTACCGGCGCCAACTGGGCCACCGATTCCGACGCGCAAGGGGCCGTTTTCGCTCATGACTGAAACATCCGCGCTGATTGAGATTCGTGACGCATCGAACTGATATCACTGACAAAAGCGCCGCTATTGGCATCATCCTTTGACGCGGAAGCCGCACAGGCTGCGACGGTTTCGATATCACTGTTTAGACGCTGAAGAACTCCTTGACCGGCGCTTTGCCCCAGCGGGACGAACCGAACAGCGACCTGCACTAAATTTGACATGAAGCTTTGCAGGTAAACACTTATTATTATTTCTTTATTCAGATTCAATGTGCGCGCAGCCACACCCACCGCCACTGGCAACGGCCCGGCCGGAACATCGCGCCCCATGGCTTTTTGCGTGTCGGAAAACGCGGCGCCCTGAGCTTCGGTTTCTTCCAGCCGTTCCTTACTCGCAGCCAATGCGCGGCATAGCTGTGCAACGTCCTCACCGTCGAGCGTCGCACTCAGGATGACGGCGTCAGTCCAGCCGCTCCCGCGCGCCAGCACAGCGCGCAACCAGTCGTAGAGAGACTCTGCATCCTGAATCTGACCACCGTTAATGGCGGTCTCCAACCCGTGGGAATACGCAAAGCTGCCCAAAGGAAACGCCGGGGATAGCCACTGCGTCAGACTCAAAAGATCAGTGTTCATGGGCATGTCCCATGGTCCGACCGTGGCCATAGGCCCCGCCTTCCGGCCGAAACGGGCCCTGCACCTCGACAATTTCGGCGCCCAACCCCTCAAGCATGGCACGCAGCACAGGATCGTTTTGGATGGTCAGATGGTCGTCGGACACTGCGCACGGGGTGTGCCTGTTCCCGATATGCCAGGCTAGGCGCGGCAAATCGCCGGTGACACGCAGCAGATTCTCATCGGCTGCGCGGACGATCACCGCACGCCCGTCTTCGAGCAAGAAGGCTTCGCCTGGTTCCAGATGGGTGGTCCGCGGAAGGTCGACGAGGAAATCCGGCCCCTCGTCACAAACCAATCTTTTGCGGCGCAAAAGACGCTCTCCGTAGTCGAGCGTCACGTGCAGCCCGTCATTTTGGGCTGCACCAGTCTTCACAGCACGAGGCAGGCTCATACCTGCCCCCGTAGCCGTGCAGTTACAGGATCATCATGTCCCGAAATACATGGCGAACGATACCGTCTCGCGTCAGGCCCTGAGAGGCCAGTTCCTCGTCGGACATGCGCATGTAGTGTTCCAATTCGTCGGAGCGTGCGCGAGCGCGACCAACTGCCACAAAACCGTCGGTGATGGAGCTGCCCAGTGCAGCAAGAGCGGCGCGAACTGAGCGGCCTGCGGGGATGTCGGAGATTGATGCCATTGGGGAAATCCTCTTGGGGGTTGCTTCCTGCACTACCAAGGTAGGCGCTCACCTCCGGCTTTACGTCCCCCAACTTGGCATCCCCGCCATGCGTTTTCTGCAACGCAGCAATCAGGGCGCTCACCCGCTCGCATTTCGCCGCTGGATCGATTGCTTCCTTCAGAATGGTCAAAACAGGAAATACCTTTGCGCCATCGGCAGTTCCGAGGCAGGTTCGCAGGTCAAAAGCTCTCCGTCGGCGCGCACTTCATAAGTTTCCGGATTGACGTCAATCTCTGGCGTTAGATCGTTCAGGACCATGTCTTTCTTGCCGATCCCGCGGATGTTCTGGACGGCGACTGTCTGCTTCGCGAGGCCCAGATGCGAGGTCTCGGCACCTTCGCTGACAAAGAGCACCGCGGAGGCCTCCACATTGCGCCCCATAGCTCCGAACATTGGCCGTGTATAGACTGGCTGCGGCGTCGGGATAGACGCGTTTGGATCGCCCATCTGCGCGCAGGCGATGGAGCCGCCGATGAGCACCATCTCGGGCTTCACCCCAAAGAAGGCAGGGCTCCAAAGGCACAGATCCGCCCGTTTGCCCGGTTCAATGGAACCAATCTGGCCGCTGATACCGTGGGCGATGGCCGGATTGATCGTGTATTTCGCCACATAGCGACGGACGCGCAAATTGTCGTTGTCACCGGTTTCTTCGGGCAACCGGCCGCGCTGGACCTTCATCTTGTGCGCCGTCTGCCACGTACGAATGATGACCTCGCCTACACGGCCCATGGCCTGACTGTCTGAGGCAATGATCGAAAACGCGCCCATGTCGTGCAGGATATCTTCAGCCGCGATCGTTTCCTTGCGGATACGGCTTTCGGCAAAGGCCACATCCTCCGGGATCGACTTGTCGAGGTGGTGGCAGACCATGAGCATATCAAGATGCTCTTCGAGGGTGTTCACGGTGTAAGGCCGCGTTGGGTTCGTAGAGGACGGGATCACGTGATCCAGCCCGCACACCTTGATGATGTCCGGCGCGTGTCCACCGCCGGCCCCTTCGGTGTGGAAGGCGTGGATCGTGCGGCCCTTCATGGCCGCCACAGTGTTTTCGACGAACCCGCTCTCGTTGAGCGTATCCGTGTGGATCATCACCTGAACATCCATGTCGTCGGCGACGGATAGGCAGGTATCGATGGCCGCAGGCGTGGTGCCCCAGTCTTCATGAAGCTTCATAGCACAGGCCCCCGCCTTTACCATCTCAACCAGCGCGGCAGGTTGGGAAGCATTGCCCTTGCAAGAGAGCCCGATATTCATCGGCACCCCGTCCAGCGCCTGTAGCATCCGCCCAATATGCCACGGCCCTGGTGTACAGGTCGTCGCCAGCGTCCCGTGGGCCGGCCCCGTACCGCCGCCGAGCATCGTCGTCAGGCCCGAATGCAGCGCGTCCTCGATCTGCTGCGGGCAAATGAAGTGGATATGCGCGTCAAAGCCCCCCGCTGTTAGGATCTTCCCCTCGCCTGCTATTGCCTCGGTGCCCGGCCCGATGACGATATCGACGCCCGGCTGCGTGTCCGGGTTGCCAGCCTTGCCAATGGCCTCGATACGCCCTTCCTTGAGCCCCACATCGGCCTTGTAGATGCCTGTATGATCGAGAATGAGCGCGTTGGTGATAACTGTGTCCACCGCGCCTTCAGCACGCGTTCGTTGGCTCTGCCCCATGCCATCGCGGATGACTTTACCACCACCAAATTTCACTTCCTCACCATAGGTGGTGAGGTCTTTCTCCACCTCGATGATGAGGTCTGTATCGGCGAGCCGGACGCGATCCCCGGTGGTCGGGCCGTACATATCGGCATAGGCCGCGCGAGATATTTTAGCGGGCATCGTTAGTCTCCGATCTATGAAGTGGCTGCCTTGAGGAAGAGTTCTGGTGCGGACGCCCAAGAAGCTACCCCGAGAGCGGCGATTGCGATCATTGAGATCCAAAATAGATCTCTGCTCACGCGCGTTAGACTGCGTGTCCTGTTTTTCTCATAGAAGCTTATCCACCCCCCGCTTTCGCCCAGGAATACCTTTTCTATTTTTTTAGCGACGTAGTCGTCTGCAATTTTTGTGAATGAGCTTAGAGCTCTCTGTTTCAAAAAGCCGTAGATAGCCAATAGGAGTGGCATCAACAAAACAGCCCCGCTGATCCGAGCAGAGGCCAGATCGAAGGATATCACTGACCAGTACGTCACTCCAAAGGCGGAGGCAGAGAATACCTGCAGTTTTTCATGTTCTCTGAACTGACTATCGATCTGGGAGCGAATCTCACCCATCTCCGAAACCAAATATTCCTTTGCATGATCTGAGATAGCACTTGCTGCACCTTCTTTATCAGAGCGCACCCATAACCCTCCCATTAAACCCATAGACCTCGCGCGCGCCGCTAAGCGGGACGAGAGAAACTTCGCGCAGCTGACCGGGCTCAAAACGCACGGCGGTCCCCGCAGCAATGTCGAGGCGCATTCCCTTGGCGGCATCCCGGTCGAACTCGAGCGCAGAATTGGTTTCGGCGAAATGGTAATGGCTGCCCACCTGCACAGGCCGGTCTC
Source organism: Pseudomonadota bacterium (assembly GCA_038747015.1). Classification (GTDB taxonomy): domain Bacteria; phylum Pseudomonadota; class Alphaproteobacteria; order Rhodobacterales; family Rhodobacteraceae; genus Shimia_B. The sequence goes on along the minus strand of JBCDKE010000008.1, from coordinate 1,680 downwards.
CGGAATTGGCCACCATCAGCACGGTCACCTCCGCACCGGCATTTAGCTCAATCTCGCCCTCTGCGGGCATCAACTCACCAGGGATCATCCGATTTGCTTTCGTATTGCGGCGACAATTTCATTTCCGAAGAGGCCCAGCAGGCCGCCCAGCAAAAGTGCGAAGGCAGAAACTGATGAGCCAGAAAAAAGAACGATGAGCGCAACAAGCAACAGACAAAGCCCGTAGGAGAGCGCCAGTGAATCCTCGGGCCTGATGTCGATCCTGTCCAACAAGATTTTTTCTAGGCTACCCATGAGCGGCGCCTGCACGAAGCGAGATGCGAAACCGGCAACTATTGCCAGAATGAATGCGAGCATCAGGTAACCTCCTGTCAGCGAATGGGGTGGTGCACAGTGACGAGCTTGGTCCCGTCCGGGAACGTAGCCTCGACTTGCACATCGTGGATCATCTCGGCGATGCCGGGCATGCATTGATCGGCGCGCACGACGTCTGCACCAGCAGACATGAGATCGGCCACTGAACGGCCGTCCCTCGCGCCCTCGACGACGAAGTCCGTTATCAGCGCGATTGCCTCAGGGTGGTTCAGTTTCACCCCTCGTTCCAGACGACCACGGGCAACCATGGCAGCGAGGCTGACGAGAAGCTTGTCCTTTTCACGGGGCGTCAGGTTCATGTGTCTTCCTTTAGATGGCCCAAACGCGGGGCAGATCACCGGCGCAAAGCTGGCGGATAACGGGGGCGAGATCGGATTTGAGGGGCCAGAGATCCCGGTAGGCGCCTCGGATCACCAATCGCCCCTCCCATGCCGAGATCGCAAGGCCTTCTGGCAATTTGAACCCTCTGGCGATGTCCTCAGCGCGCTCATCCCAGAGGATCAGCGTGCCAATCGCGCGGGCACCGCCGAGGCCCGCCGCGGAACCAAGCAGGGTTTCGTCCATCGCCAAAGCGTCGACCCAAACCGGCCCTTCCACGTTGATCTCGCGGCGATCAAACAGTTCGAACCGGGTCAGGTTTTCGCCCATGGCCGCGCGGCCAAACACGACCATCTCGAGAGCCAGCACCCGCGCTCCCGGCGCGGCATCGATCACTGTGCGGCGCGCGAGCGAACTCCGATCGAAAAGGATGGTCTCCTGCGGCAACCAGTGAAGAGTTGCACCTGCCCCAACCTTCAAACGGATATCGACCTCGGCGGCCGGTCCCGTCGACGCATAGGCACGCTCGGCGGTCTGTGTCGTCAAGGTCAGCGCGCCGCCTTCAACTGAGGCTTCAAATTCAAACCGATCCCCTCCGGTCAGACCACCGGCGGTATTGAGGAAAACGGCCTCGGGAACGGCACTGTGAACAGATGGCAGCATCACTTTCGCAGACCCAGACTGTGAGAGCCCCACCAGACGTCCAGCCGAAAAGTCGACTGTGGCGCGCCCCCTCGCCCTCTGCATCGCTGCTTGCGGTTGGTCGAACATCATCCCCTCGTTTGACCAAACGATAGGCACCTGCCACACCGGGCCGCAATGAGGAGCGCGCATATTTCGCCCAGTCAAAGCGCGGATGCCTAAAAATTGCGCATCCATGTGGGCCGCACCCTCTTGGCCATGGACGGGCAGCGCGATAGAGCTCGGCCATGACCGATGAGATCACGATCCGCCGCCCCGATGACTACCACGTCCACTTCCGCGACG